>CAZXOA010000001.1:0-136036 GCA_964642275.1 uncultured Candidatus Saccharibacteria bacterium
AAGAACGTACGTTCGATCTTGTGTTGGCGGATTTGGGCGTGTCGTCACCGCACCTTAATACAGCGGGTCGGGGGTTTAGCTTTCGCTTTGAATCTCCACTGGACATGCGTATGGACCAAAGGCAGGAATTGACGGCCGGGACTATCATAAATAGCTATGACGTCGAGAGTCTTGCAGGCATATTGCGTGACTACGGTGAAGAGCCAAAAGCTCGTAAAATTGCGGAAGCATTGGTCGCACGGCGGCCGATAAAAACAACCACTGAGCTTGCTGAAATCGTTGCCCTAGCTTGGCCGGGGTACAGTAGAGTACACCCTGCAACCAGGACGTTCCAAGCGCTCAGGATTGCAGTCAATGACGAACTTCGTCTGGTGAAAGAAGCACTTCCCGTGCTGCTTGATCTACTGTCCCCGGGAGGGCGTTTGGCTGTCATATCATTCCACAGCCTGGAGGATCGTATCGTAAAACAGACCTTTGCTGAGATAGCGGGGGATCGTTACGACACTGACTTCCGGCTTTTGACCAAACGGCCAATTGTCCCGAGCGCACATGAACTTGTTTCCAATCCGCGGTCGCGCAGCGCAAAACTGCGAGCCGTAGCAAAAATAAAAAACAAAAAGAAAGGAGATGCTTAAAACTATGCCAATTCAGGTAAAAAGCAACTCCCGGACCTATAGGATTAAAGTCAGAGTACTGTAACCTATAGTATCCTTTGCGGGTGTCTTGCGCGGCCTTAGGCTACGCAAGACACCTCACAGGGGTAGCACCGGCAGGGTAGCTTTGCTATTGGCACAATCATAAGCTCTCTCAAAAAACGCCTATGACATATTCTAGCTCACTGGCTATGAGTCGCCAGCGCTATGCGAGGCGGAACCAAAACACAGCAGTTTTTGCGAAAGAACAGAAGGGCTTTGGTCCGATAAGCAACACAATTATACTCATCGTTTTGGGCTGCATACTTGGCTTGCTGTATCTTACGCAGGTCACAAAGACCAATGCGTACGGGTATGAAATTAACGAGCTCAAGAGTGAAAGCGCCAGTTTGCAGTCTGAACACGACGAACTGGAAGTATCTTCGGCACGCCTGCAATCGCTTGATCGTGCAAGGAATAGCCCCGTCGCACAGGAAATGGTGTCGGTTGCACCGTCCGGCATTGTACAAAACTAACGAAATTCCCGAGGTTCAATGCCCGTTGTCACTCCGAAGTACCAATCCCAGCCACATTCAGCCGTCTATCGTCCTGACACGTCAAAACGCGTGCGGGTACTGTACGGTCTGCTTATGTTTGTGTGCGCTGTGTTTGTTTTGCGCGCATTTTATCTCCAGGTTATAAAGCACGATTATTACAAAACCGCAGCACTGAATTATCAGCTGAAGGAATACCAAGTGCCTGCTGAACGGGGAGTCATACTGGCGCAAAATGGCAGCGCCACAACAGCGCTTGTTCTGAACGAAGTAAAATACACGCTGTTTGCAGATCCGGTGTATGTCAAGGAGCCAGAGAAGCACGCTGTCCAGTTGGCGCAGGTAGTTGGGGGTGATGCGGGCGCTATTACCGAACTTTTGAAGACGCCGGAGACGCGCTATGTGGTACTGGCAAAGAAACTGAGCCGGGAACAGCACGAAGCAATTGCAAAGCTTGATATTGCCGGTGTTGGTACCAGGGAGCAGACATACCGGACGTATCCGCAGGGACAGCTGGCAGCGCAGACGCTGGGTTTTGTGAACGAAGACGGCCAGGGTCAGTACGGCGTGGAACAGTATCTCGATACAATGCTGGCGGGTACGCATGGCGAGCTAAAGGCCATTACCGATGCTAACGGCGTGCCGCTGGTATCTAATCCGGACAACATCGTTATAGAGCCGGAAACGGGCGCTCAGGTGACGCTCACGCTAGATATAGGCATGCAGAGCAGAGTAGAGGAGCTGCTTAAGGCGGGGCTGGAACATGCAAAGAGCGAATCGGGCAGCATCGTGGTTATGAATGCCAATAATGGTGATATAAAAGCAATGGCTAATTATCCCACCTACGATCCGTCCAAAATATCAGAGGTAGAAGATCTGTCGCATTTGGCAAATGCTGCTGTCAGCAGTCCGCTGGAGGTCGGCTCTATTATGAAGACACTCACAGCTGCTGCCGCGCTGGATCAAGATGTGGTGACTCCTACGACTTCCTTCTACGACCGGGGCTATGTCGAAATTGGCGATAAAAAAATCACCGACACCTTCAATAGCGAGGGTACGCAGTCGGTCGAGAGTACACTCGTACGTTCTTTGAATACGGGTGCGGTGTGGCTGTTGCAGCAAATGGGGAGAGGCAGCATCAATGAACGTGCTCGGATGTCCTGGTACAGCTACATGACAAAACATTACTATCTTGGCCAAGCCACCGGAGTCGAGCAAGCTGGTGAGGCAGCGGGCTACATACCATCCCCAGAAAACGAGGGGCAGGGTATCGATGTCATTTACGCAAACACCGCCTTTGGCCAAGCCATGACAGCAACCCCGCTCCAGATGGGTGCGGCCATAAGTGCTGTTGTGAACGGAGGTGATTATTACCGGCCGACGCTGATTGAAAGTACAAAAAGACCCGGTGAAAAAGAAGTCTACAAACAGGCCGAAAAAATATCCGAAGATGTTGTAAGCGATGAGGTATCGCGTGATATGGTCCAGCTGATGGCACGTGCGGCTGAATATAATATTCCCGCGGCGACCCGGGCGGGCTATGTCGTGGGGGGCAAATCCGGCACGGCTGAGGTGGCTCGTCCGGCAGAGCAGGGCGGCGGGTATTATACCGACCGGTACAATGGTACCTATCTTGGCTTTGTGGGGGGCGATCGGCCCGAGTACGTTATTGTTGTGCGGGTTGACGAGCCAAAAATCGAGGGATATGCAGGCTCGCGGGCCGCGGCTCCGATCTTTGTTAATGTTATCAACATGCTTCTCGACAACTTTGGGGTGACACCAAGGAGTAACTAGGCGTATACTATCATGAGAAGTAGACAAGAAACCAAAACTATATGAATCTATCGCGCCGAAAACATAAACCAGACTATTGGCTTCCGTTGTTAGCCACTGGGCTATTGGCTATTGGGCTTGTAGTTGTGTATGCGATTAGTCCGGGTATGAGCGCGCTGAGGGGCGTGTCGGAGGGTTATTTTATCTCGAAGCAGTTTATCGCAATTGTATTGGGGCTGGCGGCCTTTATTGCTTTGTCTCAATTTCCGTATCAGGCATGGCGCAGGCTCATTGTGCCATTGGTGGTCATATCGGCGGTGTCTGCTTTGGCGGTACAGTTTTTGGGTGAGGAGATCAACGGTGCGTACCGGTGGATTCAGATCGGCGGTATTTCGTTCCAGCCAGCTGAGCTTATCAAGTTCACCATGCTTATCTGGGCTGCTGATTTGCTGGCAACCCGCAAAGCGGAAGGGCAGCTGGCAAATCAAGCAAAGACTATAAAACCGCTGATCATCGCCATTGGAATCATTGGGGTCGTCGTGGGGGTGCTGCAGAGTGATTTCGGGTCGACAGCGGTGATGGTGGCGATGACAGCCGCGATGATGTATATCGCTGGCGTACCCTTTCGGAAACTGGCTATAATCGGACTGATTATTGTTGTGGGTGCGGCAATTTTGATACTGCCCTCTGAATATCGCCGCGGGCGTGTAGCAACCTTTCTGAATCCGACGGCGGATTGCCAGAACAGCGGGTATCAATCATGCCAGGCATTGATTGCAGTAGGTTCTGGCGGTATGTTTGGGCTGGGTCTGGCACGCAGTGTACAGGCTTACGGGTATTTGCCGGAGGCGGCCAATGATTCTATCTTTGCAATTCTGGCTGAAAAATTCGGCTTTTTTGGAGTTGCTCTGATTATTGCGGCTTTTGGCATGCTTTTTGGGCGTTTGGCACGGATTATTGAGCGGGCGCCGGATGATTTCTCAAGGCTTATTGTGACGGGAATTCTCGCGTGGTTTAGTATGCAGGCGATCATTAATATTGGTGCGATGCTGGGACTACTGCCGCTTAAGGGGATTACGCTGCCGTTTATCAGCTATGGCGGGACAAGCCTGCTGTTTGTCACGGGAGCGTTGGGGCTCGTGTTCCAGATTTCGAAGTACAGCTCGTTGGCAGCGCAATCTAATCAGAGAGGAGCCGAAGGTGAAGATAGTACTCATCGGCGGGGGCAGCGGCGGCCATATTACACCGCTGCTCGCCGTCGCGCGTGAACTTAAGAAGCACAATCCCGGCACTCATGTCATTGGGGTGTGCGAGACAAAGAGCGCCTTTGTTTCGCTGTACCAAGACGAGGCTGCGATAGACGAGGTGTTCCAGATCCCGGCTGGAAAGTTCCGGCGGTACGGCGGGCGTACCTTCTTGCAGCGAATAACAGATGTCGAAACGGCGCTGTTGAACGGACGCGATGTGTCTCGTACGATCCGAGGCTACCGCCAGGCGCGAAAGCTGCTCAAAAAGCTGCGTCCGGACGCCATGCTTATCAAAGGCGGTTTTGTGGCGGTACCGATGGGACTGGCGGCTTCGCGGCTGTCTGTCCCGTTTATGACGCATGACTCGGACTCGACTCCGGGGCTTGCGAACAGGATTGTCAGCCGCTGGTCTCAGCTCTTTGCAACTGGTATGCCGACCGATTTGTATGCCTATCCGAAAGAAAGGTCAATCTACACCGGTATACCGGTATCTGATGAGTTTTTACCAGTGACGACCCAGATGCAGCAAAGGTATCGTGAGCAGCTTGGGCTTGAGGCATGTGAAAAGGTTGTGACTATTGTGGGAGGCAGCCAGGGCGGCGACCAGCTCAATAAAGATATGGTTGCGGTCGTAGGGCGTCTTATGAATGCCTATGACAGTCTGGGTGTGGTACATATCGCAGGTGACACGCACAAAGAGCAGGTACAGGCTGCCTACGAGGAGTTCCTCGGTGAAGACAGGCTAAAATATATCCGTGTCAGTGGCTTTGTATCGGATGTTGCTGTACGGCAGGGTGCTGCAGATGTTGTGGTGAGCAGAGCAAGTGCTACCGTGACAGCAGAGCTGGCGGTACAGAAATTACCTGTAGTGTTTGTACCAGGTCGTCTGGCGGGGTCGCATCAGGAAAAGAATGCGCGGTATTTTGCAGACAACAAAGCTGCGCTTGTGGCGCCTTTTGGCGATGCGGAAGCGCTTTTTGATCATGTTAACACCCTGCTATCTCATCCGGACCAGGTAAAGGAACTGCAGAGGAATATCGGGCGTTTTGCCCGGCCCGCTGCTGCCGAAGAGCTATCCAAGCTGGTAACTGGACTGGTCAAATAGGGACAGACATATGAAGCTGAGAAGGAATAAGCAACAGGCAAGAAACCGCCCGCAGACAGAGCGTTCACGCGGTGTTTTTTCGTATTACAATACACGAGCTTCTGCTGCGGCTGTCCCAAGGGCCGAAAAAAATAGTGACCTGCGCACATATACAAAACGCCTTCGTTTGCTACCGACAATCGTTGCAGCTGCTGTTATTGTGGGCAGTATATTATTCAGCCTGACGCTGTCGTCATCTGTGGCGGTGCAGTACATCAGTGATGTGCCATCTTACCGCACAGAGCATGCCTATAGTGATAAGATGGCAGAACTCCTGCAAGCACATATAGGCAGCAGGACAAAGGTGACTATTAACACCGATGCGGTAGAGACTGCTTTCCTAGAAGCCTTCCCTGAAGTTGCGGCAGTGCAGATACGGCTGCCAGTGCTGGGTCGCAAACCCACGGTGATACTTGATGTTAGGCGGCCAGCTTTGATTCTCGCAGCTCAAACAAAGAGTTTTATTCTTGACGACACAGGGACGGCAATCGCCGAGATGCGTCAACTCCCGATTGAAGACAGGCAGGATCTGCTCGTGCTGCAGGATCAGAGCGGACTAGGAATTGAAGTCGGCAGTCAGGCAGTCACCTCTGGAACAGTTGCATTCATACAGATTTTACAGATTCAGCTAGCAGCCCAAGGACTTGTTATTGACCAACTAACTCTACCAACAGTTGCCAACGAGCTCGATATCCGGCTAGAAGGGACAGCTTACTACGTAAAGACCGATACGTCGGGAGACGCGCGGCTGCAGGCCGGCACATTTCTAGCAGTGCGTGACCACCTGGCTGGGCAGGGGGCTGCACCTGCTGAGTATATAGATGTACGGGTTGAAGAGCGCGCCTACTACAGGTAGGAACATTAGCGGACATTATATTCAAGCAGGATGGAGACAGGGCGTGCCCTGCTTTTCTCTCATAAGTTCGTATTATGTTCATATATTCTAATATGGGGACACGCCAAAAAACTATATAATCATATTATATTAATAAAAAAGCAAATAACAGGGCAGATGAGGCAGGGGTGTGGAAAAGTTATAGCAAGGCCGTGAAAAGTATAGGAAGTCAAGGATTTCACGAAAACGCAAACGAGATGAGGTGGTATATGCACAATAGATCTACAAACTTATAGAGCCAACAAGCATAAGGTGCAGCAGCACAAACACCATTTCCTTAAACAGAAAAGGAGATTCTCGGGGATATTATAAAAAACTCCCCTGCAGAAGAGGTATAGATACTCATCCGTCGAATCAATATTAGTGTCGCAAAATATACATTGTGCGACGTTATATCTATGTTTGGATTTGTATTCTTGCACGGGCCTGCTCCGCCATATTCCCGCACGTTTTGTGCTGCCCGCATGATTTTACTTTGCCCTGCCTGTGTCTTTCTTAGCGCAGCTTTATGACTTGCTCGTCGTTGTCCTTGATTTTCTGCGGTTCAGTTGGCCGTATGATTTGTTCGCTTTTTGTACTATCTGTGTCGGATTGCTTTTTTTTGCGGCGGGAGCGGGTACGCTTCTTCTTGACGGGTTTCTCTACTGACTCCTCTGCTGCCTCTGGTACGACCGAAGACGGCTGCTTCCCTTCACCGCGCTTTGTGACGTGTAGAATGGCCTTGATGGGGCTCACTACCTTGCTTTCGGGTTCTGGCGTTGCCTGAGGGGCTCGTGGAGCTTCTGGTGCTGGTTTGTATTGGCCGGTGGCAACTTTGTAGGAGGGGGAGTTTTCCATATTATCGCGAATACGGGTTTCTACCTCTGATTTGGTCAGACTGTAGAGCTGGCGCGAGTGGTGTACGATAGCGTCGGTATAATCGACTGGGCGGGGCGGCTGATTGAGCGTGGAGCCGCTGAATGGCGGTGACTTCTCGCCGTTTATGGTCATTGTAGCCACAAAATGCCGGTTGTGCTGCGTCATAAGGTCTTCGGCCTCGAACTGTGGTGCGTAGTACTTGCTGAGGAACGACGCGTCGTCGGCGCCAACGCGGAAGCTCACCATAGAACCGACGTTACCAAACACTGCGTCGCGTACCACAGGGTTCATCTGCGAGACATACTGGTTGGCAACGGTCAGGTTGAGACCGTACTTGCGGGCTTCGGACAGAATAACGGCAAAAGAGTCGGTGGCAAAGTTCTGAAATTCGTCCACGTATAGGTAAAACGGCGTACGTTCGTTTAGGCCGACGTTTGCCCTGCTCATGGCCGCCAGCTGGATCTTGGTCACCATCAGTGCGCCAAGGATAGCGGCATTATCCTCCCCTACTAGGCCGCGGCTGAGGTTTACGATGAGAATTTTGCGCTGATCCATAGCCTCGCGGATATTAAAAGTACTCTTGGTTTGTCCGACGATGTTACGGATCATCGGGTTGGCTACAAAAGCGCCGACCTTGTTGAGAACAGGGGCGACGGCTTCGGCCGCGAACTTGTCGTTCCAGCTGGCAAATTCGGTCGTCCAGAAGGTTTTTACGACCGGGTCGGTGACATGTTTAATGACATCATCGCGGAAGGGCTTCTCTGTCAGCATACGGGTAATATCGAGCATGGTACTGTTGGGATAGTCAAGCAGCGCCAGTAGGGTGTAGCGCAGAATGTACTCGAGGCGCGGCCCCCAGGATTCGAACATGCGTTTGAGTACGCCGACAAGCTCGGAGCTTATATGATTCTTGAACGCCGGGTCAGTTACTTCAAGCGGGTTGAAACCAATAGGATATTCGGTATCAGCCGGGTTGAAGTAGATAACATCGTTGATTCGTCTCTCGGGGATGAATTCGATCATGTTTTTGGCGTAGTCGCCGTGCGGGTCAATGACGCAGAAGCCCTCGTTGTAGTAGATATCGGACAGGGTGAGCAGCTCGAGCAGACCGCTCTTCCCTACCCCTGTTTGACCGATGATATACATATGCCTGCCCCGATCAGCACGGTGAGTACCAAAGACGGTGTTGGTACCGCGGAAGTTGGTTACACCAAACAGGCTGATAGTTGCTTCCTGCCCCGCCAGTAGTACCGGTACGTTTGAGGGCGGCTCGGCCGTCTTAGTGGTGGCCCAGACGATATTGGGGGTTTCGACAGAGGTGTGCGGCAGGTGGAAGAGGCTGGCGAGCTCTTCAATATTCAGGATATAACCGCTGTCGATAAAGAACCGCGCTTGGTACTGCGCAAGCTTTTCAACGCCATAGCCGGCGTTTTTGCCGACAAAGCCATTGAGGTTGGTGGTATTAAACTGCTTGAATGCGCCCTGAATGGCTTGCATGCGGAGTTTGGCAACGTTTTTGTCTGGACCGGCATAGACAATGCGGATCTTGACCTGATAGCCGAGCTTAGTGCTCTTTTCTTCTATGGCACGGATACGGCTTTTGTCGCGTTCGGATATCTCTGGTGCAGAAGGCTTGCCGGTATCTTCCGGCGGTGTCGAAAGCGCGGTAAAAAGCTGCCCGACATACGAACCGCTTCCACTGAGCAGACCGCCGCCCCCGCCCTGGATGCGTTTGACCATTTTGGCGCTTCGTTTGTGCCAGCTGTCTTCGATAGGGCGGGCCATAATCTGTATCCATGCCTCTTCACCGGGCTGGTCGAGCTTAGCGAGCGTTGCGGTAATAGACGCTAGAGGGTCGACTTCAAAGCTGGGGAATGTTTTGATAGGCACCGTTTCATGGTCGGTCAGTACCAGCTCGCTTGCATAGATAACATCTTGGCTGAGGGGCCGCCGCGAATAGTCTTCTTCTTGCTCATGGATTTGTGCGGTTGGATACTGGGCGTAGACCTGCCCTTCTACAAACGGCTGGAGATGCTTTGGCGCCCAGATATAAAAACGAATACGCTGGCCGATGGCCGCCATCTCGAGGCTGATGTGGTCCTGCATGCCGCCCTCGAACCGGATTTCTTTCTTAGTGCGCAAAATACCATGAAGTGCCGCCAGCATCTGCTCGGCGGCCAGCTCCTTTTTGTCGTTGGTGCGTGGAATTTCCACCAGAAGCAAAACGTCTTCTGCGTGCACCTTTGGTTTTTTACGGTTGAGTATCATTTATATCTACATTCCCACACCTAATGAAAGCCATAACCTTCTTGGGGTAATTATAACACCCCAAGAGAAATGATGTTAGCGGTCATCACCGCCAGATTTGTCAAAAACTGTGCCATCTGCAATTCTTTTGGCAAGCTTTGCTTTGTTAGCATCCAAGAAGGCCTCGTATGACGAACCAAAACGGGAAGCGCTAATAAGTGTTGCGGCCACTAGGAATTTGCCGCCTGCTACTACTACGGCTTTTTCCAGATGTAGTCTGCCGTCGCGAGATGGTACGTCGAGCAACCTAGTAGCCGTAGTTGAAAGCTCGCTTGCCGCGCCCATTAGCAACGCGCCTGGCATATGTTTCTCAAGCTCGTCGTAAAAATCAGGCGTCATTCTTGGATTGCTTGCAATATCGAGCTGGCGTGCAATCAGGCCAACCTGTACTAGGTTTCTAAGTGGCATGCCAATGAGGTGCATCAAGTTAGACAGGTACCAGCTCACATCACCAAATTCTTTTGTATGTCGTTCTACTGCAGTTGCGGTTACTTCTCCTGCTGAAACTGATGTACCGGTGACTGACTCGAGGTCATGAAATAGGGCGCCAACTCTACTATAACCAGGCTCTACCTTATCAGGCTCAATAAGTTCAAACACCTCTTCTTTTATGCCGGCAACCATATAAGCAACAGGCTGCTTGCCTTTGATGGTGCGCTTATTATCATCCCACCTGATTTGGTTCCAGGTATTTTCTTGATATGTATCAAGAAAATCCAAGTCCTGTGGAATAGCTTCGCTTATCGTTATCTGAGCGGATGTTAATTGAGGAGTTGTAGAATTTAAGTCCGGGTTGGTCATAAGGCTAGCGTTTCTTTCCCTCAACTTAGCACTGTCAAGTAGCTGCTTTTGGGCCAAGAGTAATTTGTTCTAGGACGAGGCTTCCATTTCGGAAACGTATAGTGAAATACGGTGCAGAAATGTCCTCGGCCTGGGGCAAATTACTACTCCCAAAACAGCTGCGCGCATATCTGCTACTTCTCGTCGGCGAGGGCGTAGGTGGCTTTGGCCACGCGCTTGAACTCAGGCTTGCCCTGAAGGTTCAGGAGAATAGTCGTCTCTTTTACCTGGCGCTTCTTGAGGACGCGCTTGACAATCTCGTCGCGGTGCAGAGGTTCGTCTGATTTCTTGAGGACTTCTACGATGATGTCGGCTACAGTTCCCTTCTTATAGCCCCATTCCTTGAGCGCGTAAATACCGCGGCCGATCAGAATAAAACGGTCGTCCTTGATAAGTTCGTTGTGGATAGCCTGAGTGGTGACGTCTTTGCGTTTGAAGTTTGACTTCTTAATAGCACCGGCGATGTCGTTAAAGTGGAGCGGCTTGCCGTTTTCGAACAGAATAACGTAAATCTTGTCACGGATGTTCTTCGGGTTAACCATTGGCCACTTAATCAGGCCCCAGCGGCCGTTGAGAGTCGCAACCTGTTTGCTGATGCTGGCTAGTGCACGGGTGTGTGCAACACTTTTATTGCCGACTGCTTCGGCAATTTGGTCAATACCACAGGGCTCGCCAATCTTTTTGATAGCGTCAACAACTTTGTTGATCTGGTCTTTGAGGCTTGTCTTGTCATGGCCTTCGGCAATCGCGACGGCATGGTAGTAAAAATCGTTCTCGTCGAGTACAACCAGCTTTGGACAGAGTGTTGCAAGGAATGATACCTGCGCTTGGTCGATCTTAGTATTCTCTTTGGTCAGGCGGGCGCTGAGATCAGAGATACGGGCTGCCATTCCCATGCTATGCAGCTCCTGCACATATACTTCCTGGAGCTTAAGAAGCTCGGCAAACTCACCCTTGGAAGAGCTGGTCTTGAGCCTGGTAATAACTGCCTTCTCAAGCTGGCGGACGCGTTCGCGGGTAATGCCAAGCAGCTCGCCGATTTGTTCCAGGGTTTCACGGCGGTCATACAGCCCAAATCGACGGGAGACGATTTCACGCTCACGCTCACGCTCAATACTTTTCAGGACATCTGCGACAGCAGTACTGATGTTTGGAAGGGATTTTTGGGTCGTTTCGGCCATGGTATATGGTTCTCTCTTTCCTAGAACTGATTCAATAACACTTTGATTATTGCTATTGTAACAGTTATATTTTTAATTGTCAAACAAATTACCTCATTTGCTTTCTTGAAGCCTATTGTAGCACGTTATCGCATGAATCGCACATAGTGTTTATGGTAAATTACTAGATAATTTTTTTGCTAAGAGGTGTAAAAACCGTGGATAAATGTAGTAAATTTGGCTGTTCTTTTATATATAACCAAATCTATCCCCTTCTTCAGACGAAGAAGCAAGTCCCAATATTTTTGTCTCGGCAAAAATACTGGACAAAAACCGAGGCCGCAAACCTTCCGTGACTCGGCTTGTTGTTCAAAAATACAATACGCAAAGAGGACTCCTTGCAGTCGGTCCAAAACTTCAAACTATTTTGGTAGAAGTTTGGACTGGCTCTTTGCTTTCTATTGTATTTTGTGACAACACCCGAATCAGGGAAGGTCCGCATGGCCATGAAGCTCCAAGGACAAATCACTAAAGATGATTTGGATTTTTGATTATAACTGGGGTGCTGTTTATAACTACTTTCGCTGTTTACAGCTCATCAGAACGACTTTGGTTCTATTCGTTGAGTAATTTTCCTGAGAGAAGGTTGGCCGACGTGCCGGGAAGAGTTCGTTTGGATACAGTCCAGACGCCTCTTTACTCTTCCCGGCACGTGTAGTGCTACTGAGCCTCTCCTGCTCGAACCAGGATGTGACCCTCGATGTTGTCGGGGTCTTCGGTTGAGCGTGGCACGAGTGGTCCGGGTACGAATTCGACGCTTTCCGAATCCCGGATCCAGGCTTCAACCCGTCGAAGCAGTTCATCTGCTTCGATGTCGTCGAGCTCGAGGCATGTGCCGAGCGTGTCGTCCGGCGACTTGATCTGCACGCTGGGATGGATGGTACAGACGTACCACACTCCCTCCATTCTGTTCGCGATGACGATGATGTGTGACAGGTGGAGGTTCGGGTCATCACCCGTAGCCATCAGGCCGCTGAGTCTCACCAGCACGTCAGGCACCGGCTGTCCCAGCAAGCTTTTCGGAATACCGAACGGCTTGGTTTCCTGGATTGTCATTTCTCTTCTCTCAGGTAAGGTGCGATCCGTTGCCGGACGCAGGTGGCATAAAATCTCAAACGAGACCCTATCTTTTGATTATACCACACATTGCAAAGTTTCGCAAGGATTTTTTATTCATCTACCTCTGTTTCACAAGCCTTCACGGCCGTCAGGCCGTACTTATAAAACTGCCAGCTTCAGCTGGCTTCTGCTTTCCGGGTCTGGGCATCAAAACCTGCCCTGATTCGGGTGTTGGTCAAAAGCACAATTATTTGCGAGGCATCTAGGTCATGAACTCCCTTATGAAACTTCATGACCCGACCAAAGGGAGTCTGCCGAGCATTGTGTCTTTTGACAACGAGCCGAGTCAAGGCGGGTTTTGGCCCAGTGTTTCTTGGCTACTTCTCAACAAGGAGAAGTAGTAACTTGCTTCTTGGTTTCAAGAAGATAGAGATTTGTTTCTTTACAAAGAAAAACTACTTCTTCTTCCGCCGACCAAACTTCTTCTTAGCCGGAGCCTCGTCAAGCAGTTTCTTTGCCTGGGCCTCTGTCACCGTAGTCGGGTCGGTATCTTTGGGGATGCGGGCGTTCTTTTTGCCATCGGTGACGTACGGGCCGAACGGGCCGCGCAGAACTTGAATAGTGCCAAAATCTGCTACATTACGCTCGGCGATTTGTTTGAGCTTTTCTTCTATCAGCTCATTGGCTTCTGCTTCGGTGATAGTAAAGGCGCTGAGCTTTTTGATTGATACGTAAATCGGCTTGGGCTTGAGCATTTTGCCGCTCTTGCCTTTCTCTGATTCGCCTTCAAACTGTACGTAGGGGCCAAAGCGGCCTATATCCGCCAAAATATCTTTGCCGTCCTTGGTTTTGCCAACCAACCGTGGCAAGCCGAACATTGGCAGTGCTTGTTCGAGCGTGACATCATCCATGGTGACGCCGTCGGGCATCGGGGCGAATTCGGGCTTTTCTTCGTCTGAGGTCTCGCCGCGCTGCAGCATGGGGCCGTAGCGGCCAAAGCGTACGACAATCGGTTTGCCGGACTTGGGGTCGTCTCCGAGTTTGCGCTGCTGGCTGGTTTCCTCGCGCGAGACATCAGCACTAGCTTTGATAAGCGGCTTGAAATCATCGTTGTAGAACTCAGCAATCATTTTGTTCCACTTCACTTTGCCTTCTTCGATGTCGTCGAACTCTTTTTCGGCGCCAGCGGTAAAATCGTAATCAACAATCGGTGCAAAATACTTGGTGAGGAAGTCGGTGGTTACTTCTGCAACGGAGGTTGGAATCAGCTTGTTTTTGTCGGCACCAGTGATAACTTTTTCTTCTTTGCCGCCAAGCTGGTCGCCATCGAGAATGAGGGTGTTGATGATGCGCTCTGCCCCCTGCAAGTCACTTTTTTCGACGTAGCCGCGGTCCTGAATTGTTGAAATAGTTGGTGCATACGTAGATGGCCGGCCGATACCCATTTCTTCCATGGCTTTGACGAGGCTGGCCTCTGAATAGCGGGCTGGCGGCCGGCTGAAGGTCTCGGTGGCTTGAATCAGGCCCGGTGTGAGGGTTTGCCCCTGTTTGAGCTCCGGCAGGATGACATCGTCTTTGCCGCCACCGTAAACCCGTAGGAAGCCGTCAAATAGCAGGACTTCACCCTTGGCCATAAAAACTTCAGGTCGCTGTGAGATGGCGATTGATACCTCGGTCTTATCTACCTTGGCTGGTGTCATCTGGCTGGCGAGGGCGCGCTGCCAGATGAGCTTGTAGAGTTTCTTTTGCTGTTCATCGTTGCCGGCTGCGTCTTTATTAAAATCGGTCGGCCGGATGGCTTCGTGTGCCTCTTGGGCACTGCTGTTCTTGGTCTTGAATTGGCGAACTTGGTGATACTCTTTGCCAAGATTCTTGAGGATGTAACTCTCGGCATTTTTAATGGCCTGGCCCGAGAGCACCGTGCTATCGGTACGCATGTAGGTAATATGACCAGATTCGTATAATCGCTGGGCGAGCGTCATAGTCTGGCGCACAGAGTAGCCGAGCCGGCGGCTGGCCTCTTGTTGGAGCGTGCTGGTCGTAAACGGCGCGCCTGGGTTGCGGCTGCCGGGCTTTTTCTCGATCGCGGTGACGGTGTAGGTCGCGCCGATAGAATCTTTTAGGAACTTCTCGGCGGCCTTTCGGTCAGCTAGCTTCTCGGTCAGTTCAGCTGGGAATGTTTCTTTGCTGCCGGTGAAGTCACCAGTGACCTTGTAGGTACTTTCTGCTTCAAAGGCGCGGATTTCGCGTTCGCGCTCAACGATAATGCGTACGGCTACAGATTGGACGCGTCCAGCGCTGAGGCCCGCACGGACCTTTTTCCATAATACGGGTGATAATTCGTAGCCGACCAAACGGTCGAGCACGCGGCGGGCCTGCTGGGCGTCTACCAGTTGCAGATCAACGGTGCGCGGGTTCTCGACGGCGTGCAAGATGGCGTCTTTGGTAATCTCGTGGAACACGATACGCTTGGTCTTCTTAGGGTCCAAACCAAGCGCTATACAGAGATGCCAAGCTATCGCCTCGCCTTCACGGTCTTCATCGGATGCCAGCCAGACTTCATGGGTTTTGGCCAGTTTCTTCAGTTCTGCGACGGTCTTTCTCTTTTCTGGAGAAATCTCGTATGTTGGCTCGAAGTTGTTGGCCTTATCTATAGATATGCCCTTTTTTGGCAGATCACGAATATGGCCAAAGCTGCTTTTGACCGTAAAATCCTTGCCCAGGAATTTCTCAATTGTCTTGGCTTTGGCCGGGCTCTCTACTATTACTAAGTTTTTGCTCATAAAGGTTATGCATAAGAGTGTAGCACGACAATTTTTATCGTGTCACCCGACGCTCAAGCCTAGCACAGGGGTTTTTAGTTTGGCAAATAGAAATGTTCTTGCGACCAAGAACCAAGTCGCTTCTTTTCTGTGTCAGCAGAAAAGAAGCCAAAAGACTGACCGGCAGCGCTGAATAATTAACTTGCTTTTCGTCCTTTTGGACTCATCAGAACAACCGCACAGTTGTTTAAGCGGAAATGACAAGCAGACAATAGTTTAGGAATGGGAGAGTGGCATGAGGGCCAAACGCCTGGGTTATCCCAAACTACTCTCTGCCTGCCACTGCCGCTCGTGCGTTCAGCTCTCGCTGAGGGCCCTCGCGTACAGCGAGCGTGTGTCTTCTATTCCTAAACACACAAGATGAGGGGCAAGAGCACCCTGAAATGCACTTGCTTCTCACCTTGTGATGTCTGTCTGCTTGTCAAAAATCAAGGGGAGACAAAACTCGACCCTATCTTCTCATTATATCACACATTTCAAGCCTTGTCAATGATTTTTGCTTATTTACCACTGCTCCACCACTATTAAGCAGACACTTTTCGGCCGAGGGTCATTTGGTGTATTTTGAGGCTTCCATTTCGGAAGCGTACATGTGGGTACGGTGAAGAAATGTCCTGAAAATACGGCAAATGACCACTCCAAAAATGTCTGCGCGCTTATGCGAGTCCCCATAGGTTGTTGCCCAAGGGGCGAATCCGCCCGGTGAGTTCAAGCATGGTGAGAGACTGGTTGAACTTGGCCGGGTCGAGCTCGCTCTTTATAAGCAGTTCGTGGCCGTCTGATATCCCGTCTGCCAGTAGCTCCAGGATACGGCGCTCTTCTTCGGTGCTGGTGATGGTATCGGCTGGTTTGTTGGTGAATTTCCAAGGCATTTCATTGACAATATCGTTAATGTTTCTGACCAGAACCGCTCCGGCCTTTATCAGATTGTTCGTACCCTCTGAGGTTGGGCTGTTAATCGGCCCGGGGACGGCAAAGACCGGTATGCCAAGCTCGAGTGCAAATCGGGCGGTATGCAAACTGCCGCTGTTCACAGCAGCTTCGGTTATCAGCAATCCCTCAGCCAGGCCTGCTATTATCCTGTTGCGCGCAATAAAATTGTGGCGCATCGGCTCGGTACGCTTAGGATATTCGGTTACGAGCAACCCTCCTGCACCGGCAATCCGGCGGGCGAGCTGAAAGTGTGAGGTCGGATATATCCGATCAAGACCAGCGGGAAGGACGGCAACGGTGCCACCTCCGGCGTCGAGGCAACTTGTGTGGGCGATAGAATCGATCCCAAGCGCCAAGCCGCTTACAATCACCACCCCCTTCCTTGCGAGATCGCTGGCCAGCTTGGCGGTGACGCTACGGCCATACGGAGAAACCTTGCGACTTCCCACGATTGCTATGCGGGGCTTCTCCATCATATGTTGCAGGTGATTTCCTGATACAAAGAGTTGTTTTGGAGGCTCGTGCAATCGTAGCAGTTCTTGAGGTAAATCAGGGGTAGTAAGCGTAACCATATTGACATTATTCTCCAAAAATGAAATAGGTATTGACATAATCACACAAATTTGCTAAAATGGCAACTTGTAATCACCTGTGAGGTGAATTACGTACCTTATACCCCTATGCTAACCCATGGCAACATAAGTTGCCGTGATGTTAGAAAAGCTTTAGAACGTGCCAAGACAAGTTGTTACCCTCCACTTATCTCACGCATGTATATCCTTGGATATACGGCGTTCTAAAGCACACTATTCCCTTTAACCCCGTGTACCCACCGCGTTTTATTTGCGGCTATAATTGGCGTTACATCGGACAAACCTAGAGTGGGCCGACGAGTATCTTTACGAGAATACTGGTCGGAGGCCTTCAAGGTGGGTTGAAGGGTGTAATGAGCCTTCAGCGGTGCCCACCCCCTCTGAAGGCTCTTTATATTTGTAAAAGGAAATGAAAGTATTATTTTATAATACTATATTGACAGATTATACAATTCTGTGCTATAATAAACTCTATGTATATGTACAGAGATGAGAAAACCATCTACGATTATCCTGAACTATACGAGGATAATTATACAGGTTTCGATGCCACTCAGCGATGGGAGGCCGGCGTGGTTTCTGTAGATGAGATGTTTGACCCATATTGCCAGGATGTGTCGGCGGATGCTCTGCCCGAAGGCAGGTTTCCTTTTATGACAGATGCCGACAGGGCTTTTGATCAGAAAATGCGGAGTCTCTGCCCTGCAGCAGGCTACTTGGATAAAGATGAGGAAGCGCTACTGACACGCCAGGCTCAGGATGGCTCACAAGAGGCCAAAGAGCGTTTGCTTGAGACGAATCTGAAGTTTGTTTTGTGGTTTGCTCGTGAAACCATGGGGTGGCACAAAAAACGTAACCAGGAGGTGGGTCGCGAAGCTACTGACTCCAGCGTTACAAACGGCAAGCTACAAGACTATGCTGCCGCACCGCTTGACTATTCCGATAGAGTACAAGCAGTAGCTATGGGGTTACTTCAGGCAATAGAAAAGCATGATCCCGAACGAGGCAGGCTCAAGACCATTGCCAGCATTTATATGGAGAGAGCGTTAGTCAGAGAGATACAGGATACCTCGGAGGAGTTTATAACACGTATACCAGTCCATAGGCATGGCGAATACCGCAGGATTATGGGCAGTACCCGGCAAGCCGCCGATGAAGGCCGACGGCCGAACCTTGATGAGACAGTCTATGAAACGGGTTTGAGCCATGAATTTGTGGAGTGGATATCTGGTCGGATGGTCACTCTGCGCAGCGGTTTATCCGTGCAGTACTTAACCGAATACTTCGATGATCAGGCCGAGGACGGGCATGATAGCGATGGCCCTTTGAGCTTTGCGGATCGGGTACAAGCGCAGGAGGGTTTATCGGCTGAGGCGGTGAGCGGACAAATAGCTACTCAAAGAGTAGTTGAAGAGGTGCTCAATGACCTGAGCGAACGGGAGCGGAGTGTGGTTGAGATGCGCTTTGGTATTGCCGATAATTCACCCATGCCACTTCATGAGGTTGCACAGGCTCTTGCAGAGATTACCGGGAAGCAAATTACGAGGGAGCGTGTCCGGCAGATCGAAGCCAAGACCCTGGCTAAGCTTCGGCACCCAAATAAGAGCGGGCCACTCAGGGGGGTATTAGATGGAGGCGCTCATGAACCTGGTAGTGGAAACAGAGATGGCGTCATCTATGTTACTCAAGACGAATTAGCCGGTTTAAACCTGCCACCCGTTGTTAGATTCGATAACAGGCCGAGCTATAAGTACAGAGATACGGATCGCCCTCGGCGGTCAAGATTTAAGTACACAGAGGACTGGTAGTCTGGGATTGTAGGTTTATCTTACGGACAGAGCGGCTTTGACAAGGTGAGTTAAGCTAGGAAGTTCCTTGTTTCGGGGGTGAGTTTTTCGCCGAAGATGGCTTCGTTGAGGATAGCGATTGTTTCGGTCGAAAGTGCTTTTAGCTTGCCCTGCTCTTCTGCGCTAAACTTCTGAAGGACAAAGTCGGCTGAATCTATCTGCTCAGGCTTTTTGGGGCCAATGCCGATGCGTACGCGGGCAAAATCTTCGCCGCAGTGCTGGATGATCGACTTGATACCGTTGTGCCCTGCTGCGCTGCCGCCAATGCTAGTGCGGATTTTGCCGAACTTTACATCCAGCTCATCGTGCACGACGATGGTGTCGGCATTTGATATTTTATAAAAACGTTGCACAGCCTGCACAGCTTCGCCGCTGAGATTCATAAAAGTCCGCGGTTTTATGACAATAATCCGGGCCGAGCCGATTTTTAGGTCGGCCACAAGGCTCTTGAGAACCTTTTTTTCGCTGTATGAGCCATTTTCAGCCTCTACGAGGCGGTCTGCACAGTAAAAGCCGATATTATGCCGGGTGTGATCGTATTCGGTGCCTGGGTTGCCGAGGCCCACGATAAGTTTGGTCTTTTCGGTGCCAAAACTGACGTTATACGTCACTTCAATTTCTGGCTGCTGGCGGCGCTGAAATAATCCCATATCAAGATAAGTATATCCTAATTATCCTGTGACATGTCACCTGTTACCTAACATTACCCTATAACCTGTAGCGATGAATCGTCACACGATAATTCTTACAGTTATATCACAGGTGACACGCTCATCGTTCATTGTGTCTAGGCTGTGGCTTGTTCGAGGCTGGAGATTCTGGTTTCGTGATCGACAAGTTGGGCGCCGGTTGTTTCGAGAATTGTATCGACTTTTGCCTCCACGTCGTCAATCTTTTGCGTAAGCTTTGCCTCGACATCATCAATCTTCTGCCCAAGCTTCTCTAGGCCAGTCTTCAAATTACTGATATCTTCCCTTAAGTCGTTGGTCTGCAGGCTCAGCTGTTGGCTTACAGTGTTAGCAATAAACTGCTTGAGGTCTTGCAATAGCTCTTCGTTGGTCATGAGCCTATTTTATCACGTTAATCTTCTGAGGTTTCGCCTTCTTCGCTGTCGGATGCTTCGGCGGCATCCCAGATTTCCTGCTGGCGTTTGCTGTATCTGAACAGTGCAACAAAAACGAGCCATATCATAATAAGAAACGGTATGGCCCAGAGATATAGAGCCTCCTGCGGCGGGCGGTTGTCGGCCAGGTTGCGGGCATAGTTGGGGTTCTTTGGGTAATAGCCGGCACGGATGGTGTGGCCGACCTCGTATGCAATGCCGCTGGCCGTAGGAGTACGGACAGATTTTTGCTCGCCCTCCCGGGTTACGAAATCGAACGTAATAAAGGTGGTGACGGTGCCTATGTCGTCGGTGTGCCCAGTGCTGATATGGGTGACGGTGCCAGTGGTTTGGATGAGATTGCCTGGATTCGCCCTGGCAAACCAGATAAGGCCGCCCAGCAAAACAGCAATGACGGCAAAGAAGCATGCCGCACTGAGGGTTGAGTGCTTGATGAGCGGGTCCTGTTCTATATCTTCAACGATTTGACGATAGTACTTCCGCGATATGTTGGTTTTCGGCGCGTAATTGCCGTACATGCCCCTTATGGTATCACGTTAGTAGTCGCCGGAGTATTCAGGATTCGTGAGGGTTTCGAGGGCCCTTTGTCTTCTCTTTTCATGGAGTTCGCCTGAGTAATCAACCGCGTCCAAATGATTGACGGCATAATTCAGATGGCCAATGTAGAAGGTCAGTACGCTCTGAATGCCCTTTTCTGAGTCATTCCCGGGTGGTGTAATCGTATTCCGGCAACGAGCAAGATGTGCAGCAAGTCGCGAAATACGAACACGGTCTTGTCGTATGGCGGATCTAATCGCTGCGCTAGATATTTCACGTATTAGAGATTCTCTAGCTTCAGAATCTCCCGATGATATAGCAGCTTCAGTTAATGCGAGAAAGTCTCGGAATCCTGGGATGCCGTTATCTATAGAGTCAGCACTGTTTAGCATACTAACTCTATTATATGACTACATAGCCCTTGAGCAAGCTATAGCTTTTTGCCGGGGGTGTCTTTGTAGCGGTCTTTGGGTATCTGCTCTGGACGCAAGTGTTTTTTCCAGTCGAGTTTGTCCTCTTTTTTGCCGTGGACTTTTTTCTCGTGCTGTTCGATCCACCAGAATTTGATGCCCGTGCCTTGGAAATCAAAGGTTTCGCGGAAAGTCCGCTCCAGATGGCGGCGATATGACCAATGCAGATATTTGAGCTGTGACCCAAACACCTTGAAACTCGGGTACGGCATGCCCTCTTCCTGTACCACATAACGGAGTTTTGGCTGGCGGTTTTTAAGCCCAGCTGGCGGGTGCCTGTCGGTGGTTTTGTGCAGCCAGTTGTTCAGTTCGGTGGTCTTGAGCCGCTTGCGGCGGGTTTCGTCGATTTCGAGGACAATATCAAAGATTTTAGCGACGTTGTGGCCAGTGACAGAGCTGGTGACTATCATTGGTGCCCACGGGATAAAATCGAAGTCGTATTTGATGCGTGGGATGAGCTTGTCGTGGGTAAAGGCGTCTTTGTCGTCCAGGCTGTCCCACTTGCTGACAACGAGCACCAGGCCCTTGTGGGCTTCTTTGATCATGCCGGCAATTTTTTGGTCGAGCTGTACGCTTGGTTCGTTGACATCAATGAGTAGCAGGCAGATATCGGCCTGCTCTATGGCCGAGAGGCTGCGGATAACGCTGAATTTTTCGACGCCGCGTTCGATCCGGCCGCTCCGGCGAATGCCGGCGGTATCAAGGAGTTCGATTTCGCGCTGCATATACTTGACCACCGTGCGGTTGATATCGCGGGTGGTGCCTGCACGGTCGGCTACAACTGCCTGCTGTTTTTTGGCAAGTGTGTTAAATAGCTGTGATTTGCCTACGTTCGGGCGGCCAAGAATGGCCAGGCGGATGCGGTCATCGGCCTCTTTGATACTGGCTGCCGGCAGAAGTTCTGACACATGCTCAAACAGTTCCTCTAGTCCCTTCCCTTGCGATACAGAGGTAAGAAAAATATCTTTGACGCCAAGTTTGCGGAATGGGTCAAATACCAGCGATTGCGGGTCAGCGTTGACGTTTTCAATTTGTAATCTGCCGCTGCCTAGTTTGAGCTGGTCGGCTTTGTTGACTGCTAGGACCACGGGTTTGCGGGTTTTGAGAGCCATTTTGGCAACCCGGCGGTCTTCTTCACTCAAGACAGTATGAGCTTCTATCATGACAATAATGATGTCGGCGCTGTCGGCTGCCTGGGTGATTTGCTCCTGGATGGTGAATTCAAAGTCATCCTCAGCGGCCTTGAGCCCGGCGGTGTCGACCAGCCAAAAATCCTTGCCGTCATAGCTGCCTTTGCCGTAGATACTATCGCGCGTCGTGCCGGGCTCGTTGGCGACGATTGCCTCGCGGGCCCCGATGACGGCATTAAACATACTGGACTTGCCCACATTGGCACGCCCGACGATAGCTACGATTGGTACTTTTGTCTTCGACATAGATGTTAAATTATAACAGAATAATCTCCTTGTTTCAAGTCGTTCAGCTGGTAGTGACCGAAGTTTGTGCGGTGGAGCTTCTCAATTTTGTAGCCAAGGTGCGAGAATGTACGGCGGATTTGGCGGTTGCGGCCTTCAGACATACGAACTTCCCAGGTCTTTTCACTCTGTCCGATCATGGCCAGTTTTAACTTGCTGATGCCGTCGTCTAGTCTGACGCCTTTGTGGCTAATATGGTCTTGATCGATCGGGTCGAGGGCTTTATCGAGCGTGATGTGGTATATCTTTTCCTTCTGATGCTTAGGGTGCGTCAGTTTGAACGAGAGGTCGCCGTCGTTGGTCATGAGCAGCAACCCGCTGGAATTTTTATCAAGCCTGCCGACGGGTTGCAGATGCCAGAGATCGCGCGGCAGCAGGTCGTACACAGTTTTGCTGCCCTGGCCGTTGCGGGATACGACGTAGCCTTCGGGCTTGTTGAGCATGATAGTGGTGTGCTTAGGGTGGTCTTCGAGCGGATGGCCGTCGAGCGTTACCGTATCGCTCTCTATAACGGTGTCGCCAATACGCGCCAATACCCCGTTTATTTCTATTCTGCCCTCTCTAATAACATCGTCAGCGCTTCGTCTACTGTACGAAGTGGCTTGGGCGATGAATTGGTTGAGTCGCATTGATCTCCTCTACAGTGCAATCGTATTCGGGTCTTGCTTGTCATCCTGGGGAGCAGATGTCTGCCCTGGTTGTGGGGTTGGTACTGGAGGCGGCGTGACACCTGCACTACCAAGTACGGCTGCTATTTGCTCTTTCTCTTCCTCTTTAGCAAGCAGCGCATTGAGATCGGGCTTGGTGTCGACACCGTTCAATGGCTGGATTATTTTCTTGCCTGACGTATCTGAGGGCAAGGTGCTGTGTGGCTGCTCGGGTTCGGGTGCTTCGGTACCGGGAGCTTCAGATGGCTCAATAGCCGGAGAAGCGGGTACTGTCGTGTCTGCCGGTGTATCCGATGGAGGCGTTGCGACGGGCATTGGGGCTACGGGATCGGCCGGTGGCAGAGGTGCAAGAGGGTCTGGCGGGATGACCAGATCTTGCCGGGGTGCTAGAGCTTCTTCGGTAGTGACATCGGGCGTGACGGTGCCATCGGAGGCTATTGTGACAGGAGCTGGCTGTGCCTCTGGCGTATTGACAAAGTCGGCAACCTGCTCGGCAACAATCTGCTGTTCGTTGGCAACACTCGGAGCTTCTTCGAGCTGCTTCTCGGTACTTTGCGGGAGATCAGGTGTAGCAGCCTCCTGAGCGGCGGGTGCTTCTGGTACTGTTTCTGCTGGCGGTACTGCGGTTTCGGCAGCAGGAGCAGGGCTGGTTTCTGGTTCAGCTGCAGGTACTTCTGCCGTATCTGTAATCAAGGGATTCACCGGTGGAGCTGGTGCGGCCTCGGGGCTTGCTGGCAGAACGGGATGAGATGATGTGGATTCAGAAGGTGCGGCCGCTTCGGCAGTTGCCGTATCAGCTCCTAGTGTAGTTGTAGTAACCTCGTCAACTGTGGTGCTTGAGCTTGTATCATTCACGGAGGCTGTCACGATTGGGCTTGAGGTAGCGTCTGCGGAAGGGTTGGAAACAGCGTTTGGTTCGGTTGCCGGAGAAGCGGGTACTGTCGTGTCTGCCGGTGTATCCGATGGAGGCGTTGCGACGGGCATTGGGGCTACGGGATCTGCCGGTGGCTGCGGCGCGGGAGCAACTGGCTCTGGCATTGGCGCCATGGCAAGCGGAGCGACGGGCGCGGGGTCTTCTGGGGCTGCCGGTTCACCGCTGGTGCCCTCAAGCACCTCCTTTGATACACGGATAACGTCTTCGAGCGTCACCTGCGACTTTACAAGATAACGGTCGGCACCGAGCTTGTCGGCGCGGTCTTTGTCTTCTATCTGGCTGAGAGCGGTCATCATAATAATTTTGGTGTTTTTTGTCTCGGGGGAGCTGCGCAGGATATCAAGCATGTCAAAGCCGCTGATCTTGGGCATCATGACATCGGAGATAATGAGGTCTGGACGTTCTTTTACGGCCAGAGCAAGCGCCTCTTCTCCGTCATGGGCTGACACAATTTCATGGCCTTCGGCAAGCAATCGGGCCTCGTAAATCTCTCTTAGATTGTTGTCGTCCTCGACGAGCATGATTTTTGCCATTGGTACTTCCCCTGTTTTATCTTCTTAGTATCGCTTGTGGTTTTATTGTATCACGACTCATGGCACGCTACAGCTTCGTATCCGCCCCTGTAATAGTGGGGAGCTCGGTTGCCTGTTGCTTCTGGAGCTCGGTTGCCTGTGTCGTACTGATTCGAGGAAGGTTTATGTAAAAAATGCTTCCTTTGCCTACCTCGCTCTCAACCCAGATTCTCCCGTGGTACATCTCAACGATCTTCCGGCAGATAAATAGGCCCAGGCCGGTGCCGCCGATAGTACGAGTGGCCGAATTATCAACCCGATAAAACTTCTGAAACAGATGAGATACATCTGCAGCCGGTATGCCCGGACCGGTATCCTGGACACGGACCTGCACGACTGATGGGTCGCCGGTCAGTCCAATGGATACCTTGCCGGATTCGGTGTATTTTACTGCGTTATCGAAGAGGTTGGTGACAACTTCTCGTATGCGGTCAGGGTCAACCTGTACGTAGTACAGCGGCTTAACAAGATTTGTATCGCTGGCATCGATGATACTATCCTGTGCGCCGAGTACGAACTCGAGCGCCAAACCCTTTGCTTGTGCAGTGAATTTGAGGGCATCGGTGACATCATGCAGGAATTGTCCCATCTCCACGACGACCGGGTGGTTTGTCAGTCGGCCGTCTTCTGCTTTTGCGCTTGTGAGAAGGTCTTGAAAGAGTTTGCCAAGATGTTTTGTGCTGTCATGTGCTTTGTCCAAAAAGCCCCGGGCCTTTTCGTCAATATTGCTCACTTTATCGTTTAGCGCCAGTGCGAGGTAGCCCTCGATTGCGGCAACGGGCGTGCGCATTTCGTGGCTGGCAGTACTGATAAAGTCTGCCCGTTGAGCCTCCTCTCGTCGCTGTTCGCTGACATCGCGAAAAACTGCGACGGCGCCGCCGACACCTTCGTCGGCATCAAGAATCGGCGTGACGGTGATATCCACAGAGATAACCCCCTTTGACTTTGTGGCGAGGCTGGCGAGCCTGTCGCTGGTGACGGTCTTTTCTGCATAGGCCTTAAAAAAGGCATTCTCTGATTCCTGGTACGGCTCACCTCTGTCGTTCTGGAACTGGAATACCGCTTTGTAGTCAATGCCAACGGCTTCGTGAGGATCCCATCCGGTGATAATCCCGGCAGCAGGGTTGAAGTGCTGGATGGTCTGTTCCGCATCCAGAAGGATGACTCCGTCACTGATAGATTTGAGGATGATATCAGACTTGAGCTTTTCATTTTTTAGGCTACCGGCAAGCACGCTTGCCTTGCCGAGCTTGGCAACACTTTTGCTGCGTTGACCGTAAAGCATGAGAGCAGCAATCACGCCGATGACAATAGCTGCGCTTCCCCCGATAACAAGATATGGTCCCACTCGTGTCACCCTTATGCTTTATTTACTAGAGTTAAGTATAACTTAAAACCGGACCAATCAAAAAAGCACCAGATAGCCCGGTGCTTTTTATGTGCATGTTCTAGCATAGAGTGGTGACCCCGGCGGGATTCGAACCCGCGATCTTCTGGATGAGAACCAGATATCCTGAACCGCTAGACGACGGGGCCAAGTTACTTTGCTCTAACTTTCAATTTGCATTGAGTAATTTACAAACAGAGCTCCACAATTCTAGCACAACAGGGGCGGTTTGTCTATATTAGGATTGATTTTATCAGTAAAGAATTGTAAAATATGGTTAATTATGAGACAGATCGCTGATTTTGTATTGGTGCACGGTTCGGGTGTTGATCCTCTGAATCCTGGTATGCCATCGCCTGTTACTGCAAGAAATGCTGATGAGGCAGCCAAGCTAGTAACGGCGGGTAATGTGAACTGGGTGGTTACAACCGGCCTCGGACCACTCGGTAATGAGATTTCTTCGGAAGCGGACGCAGCTGGTAATTACTTAGTACGGCATTGTGGAATAAATCCCGACGTAGTTTTTCGTTTCTCTGGTTCAACATCAACCCTCGGCAATCAGATAGGCGGTATTGCTCGGATGGGAGATTTAGGCAGTAGCTGGATTGGCGTGTGTCGTGAGACGCAGCTGCCGCGTGCAAAGAGGCTCGGCAAAGCTGTGGCTACGGCAACCAAGACTGAGCTGGTTCGCTACATTGGTTCGCCAGAGGCTTCGCTTGGTCTTTTACATCTTGCTAAGGCATATGGACGTGAGTTGTTCCAGGATACGTTTCTAACCAAGCCTTTCTTGAGGGGGTGCGAAGGCATGTCTCCAGACGAAATGTTGGAGTTCTATGATCGTATCAAGCGAAGAAGCGGTGCCTCAGTTGCAAAGGCTGCTATTCATGGTACTCGGCGGGCTAAACATAACCTTTCCGGGTGGCGTAGTGGAATAGGGCGAAGCCCGGCAGGATTGGAAGCCAGTACGTCAGCAAGCGATAACCAAGTGCGATAGATAAAGCGGTTGAGGTTGGAGTGCCGGTTGCAACAAGGGCTGCCGTGAGGGCTGCCTCGGCCCCGCCAATACCGCCCGGCGTCGGTGTAATGGTGGCGCCAATGACGCCGGAACTAAAGACAATCAGTGTTTGCACAAGTGATAACTCTACTCCCAGGGCTCTTGCAACGGTATAAAGCACGCCTGCATAGAGCGCGGTAACCATACTTGCCGCCAAAAAGCCCGCCAGCAGTCTCTTGGGCCGCTTTTGGTAGAGCGACAGCGCCTTTGCGATGCCCAGCACAAGCTGCAGCAGCTTATTCTTTATAAGTGGTACGGCGACTAGTATAAGAGCACACAGGATAAAGGCAGCGAGAACTACTGGCAGCACAAAGCTCGGGAGCTGAAGCGGCGTAAGCTGATGGGTCGAAAAAATAACAGCGCTGAGCAGGATGGCCATATGGCCGGCAAACCCGAGCAGGTTATTGAGCGCAACAACCGAGCCCGCCTCAACTATAGTGTGTTTTTGGCGGTGCAGATATCTGACATTAAGCGCGACTCCGCCCGCACCGGCCGGAAGCAGCTTGGTGGCGAACCCGCTTGCAAGCTGGATGATAACGGTACGCCTGTATGATACGGGCCTTATAGCGAGCGCCATGAAGGCCGTAGCTGCGGCAAAAAATGTCAGAAACGTCAGGCCTATCCCGGCGGCGACAAACCAAAGATTCGCCTCTGTAAGGCTCTGTAGTGCCTGCGCCAGCGATTCGCGCTGCGGGATGAGTACTAGCAGCGCCAACAGCATTGCAATCGATACGATGACATATATTCGGGTAAGTCGCCGCGGACGGCGCGAGTGTGGATGGTGTTTTTGCATGCTCTCCCTGCTACAGTTTATCGATAAACGTGACGAGCTCTTTTGGAGTGATGGCTGCCTTGATGAGGTAGCCATCGGCTTGGCTCTCTATCTCGGCTCTTGTCTCTTCATCTTGGTCGAGATTGGTGGTGATGATAATCTTGCTGGGGAATCCAGGGGATTTTTTCGGGTCGCGTAATATGCGCAGGATCTCAATCCCGGTCATATCGGGCACCATGAGATCGAGCAGCACAACATCGTAGCCGTTGGTCTGAGCTATCTCGAGACCATCGAGACCATTCAGTGCCGTAGTGACGTCATACCCAGCTTTGCGCAGGGCGCGTTCATACAGCTCGCTAATAAAGAACTCATCCTCGATACACAGAATTCGCTTTTGGCGAGTCGGTTGCAGTTTTTCAACAATTTCTACCATAAATCTATCTCGCTATCTCCTGTATAGGGTGTGGTTTTTTATCCATCCATTAGCTTGGCGCTGGATGCCGTCGCTGCCGTCTGATTTTTGCCCTGCCGCAATGGCTGCAAATGGCTGCAGGCTGAAACCAAAGGTGCTTCCCTTGCCCTCTTTGCTCGTCGCCCAGACATCGCCGCCGTGTGCCTTGATAAGCGACTTAACGAGAAACAGCCCAAGTCCGCTCCCGCCAACAGCATTTTTTGAGCGGTGCGACCGGTAAAATTTGGTAAACAGACCCTTTAGGACACTTTCTGGAATACCAGCTCCCTGATCTGTCACAGTTGTCTCGACCAGACCCTCTGCACCTAGCTTGGCTTCTACCAGAATATCCGGGGCTTGCCCGCTATACTTGACGGCGTTATCAAGCAGGTTGATGACAACCTCGGAGATACTGATTTTATCAACGCCGACAGTGGGCAAATCAGGAGCTATTGTTAGCTGAATGCGCTTGCCTCGCACCTGGGCTCGGTTCTGCATGTCGGCAACGATGTGCTGTAAAAGCTCTGGCCAGCTTGCCTCAGTCAGATTGAGTGTGAGCTGGTCTTCTTCTACCCGGGCAACATTAAGGATATTACTCACAAATGCCGATAGGTTTTGCGAAGCTGCGCTCATCTTGTGCATAAACTCTTTGTGCTCTGGGCTAAGCGACTCGCCAAGCTCATCCTCGAACAGCTCGATATAACCGCGGAGCATAGTGAGCGGTGTACGCAGCTCATGCACAGCCATAGCCACAAAGGTGGTTGCTTGGTCCTGCACGCTGTAGGCGCCGCTGCGGTCAAACAGCACTAGCACGGCTTCGTTGCCAGCGCTGTTGTCTTTGCTGAACGAGGCAGCCAGGTCGAATTTTTTACTGACATTATTGTCGAGCGATAATTTGACCTGTTCCCAAGTGCGGCTATCTGTCGCTTTGTTTTGGCTGGAGGTCTCGAGCCATGACTTAAGAGTATCTTCTGAGTTGAACGACATGCGTAGTATATCGTGCACGCTCTTGCCCTTCATCGAGGATATTTCTATGCCCAGGTACTGTGCCGCAGCATTATTAATGTCGGTGATTACCCACTGCTTATCCAAAATAAATACCGGTAGCGGGATGCTTTCTATGAGTCCGCTAGCGAGAGGCGTTGCTTGTACTGCTGGTATCGAAGCTGCAAGTGCGGGTGAAGCGGCGGTTTGCTGCTGCGCAAGCGACGGTACACTGCTGGCATGGTCATAGATCTGCATTATGATTGCGCTCACAAACTCCCGGCCCGACTTGAGCTTGTTCAGATCAGGTGCAGGAGTATTCGACCGCTCAGGACTGACGTGCCAGACGGCCTGCCATATCATCTCAAGCGGCGTGGCGCTGGTTGCCATCAAAATCTTGTAACCGATACAAATGCCAACGAGATACACTGCTCCAGTCAAGATGCCAACTATGAGCATGCCGTGGTCGGTGAACTCGTGCATACCGATGAAAACACCGGCGCCCAAAAGCCCCGGCAGGACAAGTGCACACACGGCTGCTATGGCCAGCGTTTGCTTATAACGCTTGAAGTGGTTCATCCCGCCGCACTCCACTTGGCCTTCTGGAACTTAACGAGATTCATTGCCCTCCCCTCTGGTCTTGTCATGGTGTGAAGCTAACTTTGCTTGTACTGTCTATCATTGTAAACCATGTCTGCCCACGATTGAGCTCGATTGTCTTGCCTTCGCCGTCTTTGAGTTCCCACTGTGCGCTGCGGGCTGCTTTGTGCCAGGTCCCTTGCGTTACAGTGCCATCCTGGAATACAAACACTGCGCCCGAGCCCGTTGTGCCGTAGGTCGTGTGTATACGGTTGGGATGTATGCCTTTGCTGAGCACCGGTACTACCACGACATTCGGTGCAATTTGGGCGCCGTTTTCGGCATCGACATGTGCTTGCCCGCCTTGGGCCCTGAGATAGGTATTGGTGGTAGGGTCGTAGACGAATCCGACATTGTAGAGACGGCTCGAAATATTGAGTGTTATATTCTTGGCATTCGGTGCATCTATGGGTGCCGCGTCTTTGCGCATAAATCCGGTGAATTCAGAAGAGTAGCTGCGCGCGCTTAGCAAATCAAGTACCTGCTGGCCTGTGGTGTAGTAATTGTGCGGCGCATAGCGGTTGCTGACGCGGCGCATGATACCACGGTCGCTGTCGATATCTTTGAGGCCAAGGTTTCTTACGTCCTGTAGTGCCTCTGGTGATCCGCCAGCGTGTACAATAGCTGCGTCAAACGGCAAGAACCAGTCTATAAAATACGGGCGCAGGCTGCGCACCGGCCCGATATTGGCCGGGACATTATCCTGGTACACCGCGTTAAACCGCGTGATACCGCCCTCTGCGACGGCTTCAAATATCATATCGGCTTCTCTTAGGCCTGATTGCGGACGTGCCTCGGGGCTGTTTTCTATCTGTACGGCATACAGCGGGCGGTTGTTGATGTCGGCTGATGCAAGTTCACGCCCACTGAGGCGGCTGTAGATTGGTTCAGGCGGCAGCTCTGGTTCTGGTTCCGGCTCTTGCCGAACAATCGGCGCTGGTGAAGTATCTCGAATAATAAAGTAGTACACAGCCGCGGCTGCTCCGCCAAGGAGCAGGATCATGACGGTAATTGCAACAATCCACTGCTTTTTCGTCTTAGGTGTCGGAACCTTAAGTGCAAATTTCTTTTTTGGCTTCGGCGTCTTTACTTCAGTTTCTTCTGCAGGGGCTTCTCTTGCGCTTGGCGCGGTTTCGGCTGGTGCTGGCCATACCTCTATGTGCTGATTTTCCGGCTCGCTCAACGGCGTGCTTTCTTCAGGGTCAATCTTAGGCCGTTTTGGCCTGCGGATAAATTCATCCATATTGGACCTATTTTAGCATAAGCTTCTACAGGGGTAAAATCTTGAATCTGCACCATAAGATGGTATAATAGCTGCAAGTATGCACGTTACTGTGAACCAGCACGAGACCGCTGAGCTTGGCCAGCTTCAGACGGTGAGTTTTGAGCCTAATAACCCGGCAAAGGGAGAGCTAGGCTTATATTTCGGTGGTATTAATGCACGTATTGGCACGCTAGATACCTTTGCGGCAAGTCACGCGCTTGCGGACTGCTTGGGCATAAAGGTCTTGTTTGTTGAAAGACCCGGAGATGGATCGAGTACTTTGCCGGCAAAACCCTCGCTTAGGAAAGCCTATGAACGCCACGGTTATCCTGTTATCGCAGATGCAGTTCTAGAGGCCGTAATGCCGCAGCCAATAGCTGAAAAAGTGTGTGTTGCAGGTGTATCGCTTGGTGCTCAGCATGCGTCAGAAACAGCTCGGGCTATTGGGCCAAGCAATCATTCGGTATTGTTATTTGATTCGGGCGGGCTACGCCAGAGAGAGTTTCCGCCGCTGGGCGTTTCTAGATATCTCACTTATCTTCCCGTCGAGGCCGTGGCGGTGGCGAGAGGCAGGGCAGCAAGTATAGAGCAGGCCTATGGCAGAGATGGAATGGGTAAGCAGTTTCAAGAATTTCTGGAGAATAACCCCGAGGTTGTAAACCGTACAACAAAAGAAGGAGACCGGCACACAAAGGTATCGCTCGCAAGAGAGCTGGGCCGAATGACTAGTGGTCAAGGTATTTTCGATGTTGCGTTGCTCTTGGAGCAGGCTTTAGAAGACCAAAGGCCTTTTGAGCTTAGGGCGAGCCGCTCTGCAGTAAGGAAGTATATTGACCCCCGTACGCCTGAGCATATGAATAGCTTGTTAGATCAGCTTGATGCTCGCTGGTTGCCAGATGAGCAAATCGCTATGGGTGTACGATACGGTTTCGATCAGTGTGGCCCTCGTTGGCATAATGCCGCTTCGTCACCTGCCGCCGTAAAGAGGTTGGTAGGTACATCCATAGACGACCTTGCTCGCCGCCTCCGATAACTCTGGTACAATTGAGGTGATGTACTCAGAGAAACTTATGAATCGTTTGGTGGGGTTGCTCGCGCCTGATGGGTTTATAGCCCGTGAGGAGAGCGAGGCGCGCTACCCTGCCCGGACGCTGCCGGAGGGGGCTATTGTTACACGTTCTGCGCCCAGCCCGACCGGTTTCGTGCATATCGGCACAATCTACATGTCGCTCATAAATAAACTTGTTGCTGCCCAATCGCAGGGCGTTAACATGCTGCGCATGGAAGATACTGACAAGAAGCGCGAGGTCAAAGGGGGCATCATGACTATCGTGACGGCTCTGGACCAGTTTTCGCTGACACCAGACGAAGGCGTGGACGCTGACGGCAAGAGTTATGGCGCCTATGGTTCGTATCTGCAAAGCGAGCGCGGCCCAATATATATGGGATTCGCGGTCGAGCTGCTCAAGTCCGGCCGAGCATATCCCTGCTTTGCCACTGCAGAAGAGCTTGATACCAACTACAAACAACAACAAGCCGAAAAAGTACGTCCCGGCTACTACGGAAGGTGGGCCATCTGGCGGGACAAGTCAGAAGCAGACATAACTGAAGCCTTGGATAGTGGCCGGCCGTTCGTCCTGCGCTTTCGGTCCGAGGGCTCTCATGACAAACGTATAGGTCTTGACGATGTGCTGAAGGGGCATATTGAGCTGCCGGAAAATGATCTGGACATACCGCTGATTAAATCCGATGAATGGCGCCTGCCGACTTATCACTTGGCACATATAGTGGACGATTATCTGATGCGTACCAATATTATCCTGCGCGGCGATGAATGGCTCCCTAGTACGCCGTTGCACATCGAACTGGCTCAAGCGCTCGGTATCACACCGTTCCGCTATGCGCATTTTGCGCCCATCAGTGTCCTGGACAAGGGCAACAAGCGCAAATTGTCAAAGCGCAAGGATCCCGAGGCAGACATTCAATACTTCGTTAAAGCCGGTTATCCAGAGGAAGCAGTACTGGAGTACCTGGTGGGACTTGCTAATAGTAATTTTGAAGAATGGCGGCTGGCAAATCCGTCCGTTCCCCTCTGGGAATTTCCGTTCACGTTTGAAAAATGGTCTAAAGCCCGCGGTGCGCTGCTTGATATGGCCAAGCTCGAAGATTATGCCAAGGACTATATCGCCACGCTGCCCCTCAGTGATTTTCAGCGGCATATTCTGGCGGTGGCTTCGCCTGAGTTCGCAGGTGCCTTGCAGGCCGACCCAGATTACACGCAGCGCGTACTGATGATTGAGCGCGAGGGTGACAAACCTCGCAAAGATCTGGCCAAGTTTGCTGACGCCTACGAACAATACGGCTACTTCTTTGACCCGCTGTACAAGGGTGATTTTAAGAACCGCATAGCAGAGGAGCTCAAAGATTATACTGCCGAGCAAATCTCCTCTGTTCTGCAGCAATATTTAGGCGACTATAATTATGCTGACGATTCAGAAACCTGGCTGGCCAAAACTCGTGCTGGTGCCGAAAAAACTGGCCTGCATATGCGCGACTACACACGCGTCATCCGCGTCAAACTCACCGGCAAATCCCGTACCCCCGACCTCTGGATGCTTCAGCAGACTATGGGTTCAGACCGTGTCCAGGCTCGATTAGTACAGTAAGTTCAGCACAGAGAGGTTCGGATCTCGTACACCGGGGATTTCAAGCGACTGCACCCCATCCTGTCGGAATTACCTGCGGGAGTATATTGTTGCGTTTATGTACATTATTGGATTATAATAATCCGAATATTGAATGTGTTTTTCATTATAGGAGGCAGTTACTTATGGGCGAAAGAACCAGAGTCTTGATCGAAGGAATTAAAGATTACGGAGCATATACTCTACTTGGTGCGGGCGCTACCGGTCTAGTCGGGCTGGGGGCAGGATATATCGCTGATACTTTCGAAGGCAGAGGACAAGAAGGCGTCCTGGCTGCCGCGGAGGCAGAACTTGCTGGCGCAACAGCGGCCGTTTCAGATTTCGAATCCCAGCTTGTGAAACAGATTGAGGCTTTTGGCGCAGGCTGTGTTGGCGCGATTACGCTCTATGCAGACGCAGGTCCTTTTGCTGGAACCAGCGAGGCCGAAATGGTATCTGACCTGACTGGCGACCCCTGCTCTGATGATCCAGCAGAGGTTCGTACTGCCGTAGGACAGGTAATTCCATCTCAGAACGGTCTTGCAGAGGCTGCGGCTTTTGATTTTGATGGTACCCGCGCAGCTATTGCAGCCACACAAGAGCAGATAGTTGATGATCAAAATCAACCATTGGCTGCATGGGGGCTTGCTGCTGGCGCAGCTTTGGGAGCTGCGGCAGGGATCGCAATCGCCGGTGAGTTACGAGGAAGGGAAAAACGCGGAAAATCCTGGGTGCTTCATCCTGATACGTATCCTGGAAAAATAGGTCCATTATTGGACGAATCCGTGCCAGTCGTAAGACGTAACAAGTGGGGTGTAATAGTGCCGAAACCTCTTCCTAATCTCTACTATATAAGCGAAGAAAGGATGAAAAGAATACAAGACATAGAGAGTCGTTGGCAAGGGTAATTCCACAGCGGCTACGCCATACGGCAGCCAACTCACAACTTGTGCTTAGACCTCAAACTTCTGAATGTGGTCGCTGAGTTTTTCGAGGAAATCTTTGGCCTGTTTGGGCGACATGGCGACGCGGCTGATAATCTGCTGCTGATTGGCGCCTGGCAGTGCCTGGGCAAAGCCAAGCGTCACAAAATTTTCGTTGGATCCTATCAGATACCCGTCCACAGCCAATACGGGTGTTTTCTCGGGGTTTATATTAAAGTTGATGACGCTATCGGGCTTATCTGATTTTGCCATAAAAGTTTCCTCTTTAGTACCTCTAGTGTATCAGATACCGGCAGTAGCGCTGATAATGAGCTTTGGCGGTTTCTTTGTCCGGCAAAATGACTGGTTTGTCTCTGTTAGTCATACGAAAAGAGGTGGGTTATGTTGACATACTTGACAGCGTGTGGTATAATGTACAATAAGAAGATGTGGTCACAATGGCACCACCTCACCCTGCTCTGTTATAGGCAAGAAATACTGACCTTGATTTGGTATATGATTCCCCCGGCAAGATGAGTTGCAGGACTAGGCTGGTGATTGCATCAGCTGCAAAAGCTTGATGGTGGTGTTCCAGGTGCGAATAGTTGTGCATTTATATGCGGGCGTGCCGACGATTTTGCTCATACGGCTTTTGGTGCGCTGTGCCCCAAGGCGCTGAAAATATACGACTGTTTCGCCTTCCCAGGCGGTGTCGATGTCTGAGTTTGGAGTGGTGACCTTCATAAGCTCGCTGGCGGGTACGTCTAGCATGAACGCCACGTCCGAATAGTAGGTGTCTGGTTTTGTCCCGAAGCCTTTCGGCGCTTCTTTTATAATCTTTTCAAGCTCGTCCCTCATAATGGCCCGGACTTTAACGAGCTGGCTATCAAGCTTGAAGCCCTTGGTGATAACGTCTTCGACCGTACGCGCCACGGCATCTGCGGGCATATCCGATTCGAGAAGGATGTTGCCGCTGTTGATGTAGCTTAAGACATTCTCAAAACCAGCCTCGGTAAGACGGGATTTGAGCTCGGCCATAGACACGGTGTTCTTGCCGCCGACATTGACTCCGCGCAGCAGACAAAGATATTTCATATGTACAATTGTAGTGTATCTCTGTCGATTTTGTGCTTACTGTCAGGGGGAGTTTGTCAGGTTCTAAGGAAGGGGCTCGCCTAATCGTCGATGACTGTTTGCGTCAAAGCCTTTTTGTTGCCATCAGTCTTGGACTCTTCAAAAGTAAAGACATTATCATAATCGCGGTCAAAGAAAGGCCCTGAGTGCAAACGAGATGTCACGAGAGTGTTCTCGTTGCTGCCGTCAAAATCAACTATGTATGATTGGTCCATGGCGGTGAAGATGTAGCGGTGGCCGTCCATCCAGCGGATTTTGTCTGTGAGGGCAATGTCCTGCGCAAGTTCGATCCTGTATTGATTGCCGTGTTCGAGATCCAGCGTGATAATCCTATTGCCGCTCTGCAGCCCGATGAACTGCGTGTTGGCAGAAAACGATACAAATTGCGGGCTATCCAGCCGAATGAGAGCAAAAACCTGCGGAGAGCCGGCACCTTGATGCTTGAGTGTTGCGAGCGGGTTTTCGTATACAGATACAACGGTATCGGCAGAGCTGCCGGCGACGTAAAACCACTTGTTATCATATCTTGATACATCCATGACGTACCGCGGCGCGGCGGTGACTGTTTTGAGAACATACGTCTTGTCTCCTTCGAGAATACGTATGTCTGCTTTGTCGGCACTGACGTCTTGCTGGGTTGCGTACATGACAATATCGTCGCCGTATGTGGCATAGTCGATGACTGCGTCGGCCAGCGGGGCCGAAATTGTACGATTGCCCAGATTAGCGGCTCGAAGCAAACCAGGAGTTGAGTCGAGGTAATAGAATTGGTCGTGCCGCTTATTTTTGAGCGAAACAACTTGCGGCGCAATACCAAAAGCGGTGTTGAGATTCACCGTTTCGGCAGGCTGTTCCCTGTCTAGTACGAGGAATTCTGATGTTTCATCAAACGTGCGCTCGAACATAACGTGCCGGTTATTGTTTGACCACTCTATAACCCTGAGCGAGGCGATGGCGCCCGGATTTGTCAGGGCTGCCGGAGGTACGACGATACTTGCCGGCTGCCGATCTGGACTATTCAGGTCAAATACCTGGAATTGATAGGTCTGGCCGGGAACTTGTACTAACACCCAGCGTCTGTCAGGGCTCTGGGTTGCAAGTGCCGGGAGGGCATCAAATTGAGCGACATCGGTTGTAACGAGCTGGTTTGGCAGCAGGAACGGATATACCAACCGCTGGATTTGACCGCCCTCAAGGTTGAAGGTTCGCTCCCAGGTGCGGTAGCCATCGCGCTCCAGTCGGATAGTGTAGACGCCGGACGGCAATACCATGCGGGCATCGGTCCTGCTGCGGTGTTCTTTATCATTGACAAATATCCGGGCGCCCTGCGGTTTGGAGTCGACAAATACAATGCCGTTTTGGATGAGCGTGCCGGTCTTGCGGTCAATATCGTATCCGTAGGCGAGGTATAAAATCGTCATAGTGCCGATCGCTACCAAAATACCCATAAGCACATAGCCCAGCATGAGCCGTCTTCTATGAGCCTTTTTACGTTTGGGGTCTAAAAAATCCATATAATCTAAAAATGTTATTCAGTAAGGTGTGCCTCAACTGAGTGTATCACAGATTGAGTAACTGGTTTATCCGGAAATCGCCAGCGTGGGGCTTGCAACCAGTCACTCTCCGCAGTAAGATTATTCACATAGGCATCACTGCATGTCTCATAATTTCTCGATATAAAGAGATCAGGGTAACAACAAGGCACGTCCGTATGGGCGTAGGGTATACGTGGGTAATCCAAAACAGACGATAATTGAAATCAACGGCAAGAAATACGACGCTCGTACCGGTAAACTGGTGAGCGCCCAGGCCGTGCCGTCTCAAAAGATATCTCCCACTCCCAAACCAAAGCCTGCGCACAAGACTGTCGTGCAGGATATTGCACGTCCATCGTCTGCATCTCAACCCGCCAGACGGAATGTCCAACGGAGCCAGACGCTGATGCGAAGTGCGGTAAAACGGCCCGCAAAGCCGGCTGCTGTCAAGAGTACTCAGGCAAAGCGCGTATCTGACATCACGTCTGTTAAGCCGCTTCCTGCCAAGCATATGCCGCTCCAGGCCAACGCGGCCCGTGTATCCCGTGCCCAGAAGGTCGAACGGAGCAAGCTTGTGTCTAAGTTTGGTGCCCAAGGCGCATCTGTAATAGCCCATCCAATACAACCCCAGATCGTAACCAATCGAGTCGAAGCGCTCCCGGTACGGCCGGCACCTATGCTTAAGCCTCATAATCCGGTGGAGTCTATCCTGGAAAAGGGTCTTAAGAATGCTACCAGCCACACACAAACTCTTGATAAGAAAATTGCAAAAAAGACCCGCAGAAAGACAAAGCGCAAATCACGTCTGGCTTCTTATGCAACCGGCGCGCTGGCAGCGGTTCTGCTCGGCGGCTTCATTGCCTATCAAAATATCCCGAATATCTCTATGCGTTATGCTGCTGCCCGCTCGGGCGTGCAGGCGACCTTGCCGGGATATCAGCCGGCCGGGTTTGCGCTGAGTAATCACATCCAGTACAACCCGGGCCAGATTACGGTACGATTTGCCTCCAATACCGATACCCGCCAGTTTAGTATCACCCAGCGTGAGACGGTCTGGAATAGCGAGGCCTTGCTGAGCAACTACGTGTCCACCAAGACGGATCAGATTCATAAATACGAAGACAAAGGCCGCACCATATTCTTGTATGGCGACAACAATGCTACTTGGGTCAACGGTGGCGTTTGGTATGACATAGAGGGTAATTCAGAACTCAACAGCGACCAGCTGATTCGCATTGCTACTTCTATGTAGCTCCTTTTTCTCAGAGGAGAAATCTTTTATGTGCAGACGAAAGAGCGCAACCCCTCTGGGGGGTTTTAGAAAATACCGTTCCAGATACGCGACCAGAGCGATGGTGCGTTGCCCGCCAGAACGGGCGGCTGATGGTCGGTTTTTATGGCAGTGCTGGCAATGTTGCTGCTTGGATCAGGGCTGATTTGCTCGCCCCATACAACAAGCCGATTAATAGTAGTGCCCGGCGGATCGCAGGTGATAAGCGCCATGGTGCTGGTTTTGCCCGGTACATCACCCAATACTTCAACCTGGCTCGGGCTAACGATTTCCTTTTTGAATACGCGGTACACGTAGCGCACACCGTTCTTTTCCAGATAAAACGTGTCGTCATTCTCGAGCCGGCTGAGTAGTACAAAGGCAAATTTGTACTGGCCTCGATTGAGGATATTGTTGCTGCTGTGTCCAAAGATAGCGCCGTTGCCCTGCTCGCCGGGGTTGCTGGTAGTGGCGTAATGAACCACGCCGCGCTCCAAGCCCTCTTGCACAGCGGCCTCCTCGACCGTTTCTACGTCATAGACAACCGGCAGTTCGACATTGATTTTTGGGATAATGAGCTTTGGGTCGCTGCCAACCGGCGTATTACTGCCAGCGATGAGCGGCGATGAACTGACGGTTTTGCTTGGGCTGACAAAGGGTGCAATGAACCGCTCGTTAAAAAAGCCAAACAGCAGAAGGAGCATGGTAAAGGCACCTGCTCCCACTCCGAACCCGAGCGATTTGAGATGCTGTTTGCGGCTGAGCTTGCCGCGGGTCTGTACCTTTGATGTAATTTGCTTTTTGAGCTCGGCGATAGATTGCGGGCGCTTGGCTTTGGTGCCAACTGGAGGCGGCGGTGAGAAATCGGCGGCAAAGATGCTGCTGGCTTGTGCCTGTGGGCCAGCTGGCTGAACTGCCTGCGAGGCAAAGGTCGGCTTGTGTTCCTGTGCATGGTAGAACTCATTCCAGACCTCGTGCTTTTCCTTGTCGGGCAAAGCGGTGTAGTAGTCGTGCCATTCGGTTTGGATGTGGGCAAACGGCTTGCCGGATGCAGCCAAGTCTGCCATGAACCTCTGATGTTTACTTCGTTCTTTTGGCTCTTCCTGAACGCTCTCAATCGATACAGTAACGGCGTCTGGCGCTTGCGCATACAATGACGTTAGTTTGCTGCGAATGAGGTTTGCGGCATCATTGTGAGGATTGTTATCGCCCGGAAGCGCAAATGTTGGCTGGCTATCGTCTTTCATGGGTAAATCATAACTAGTATAACAGATATGGCTTCTCGATAGACCGTCTTTGTTGTATAATCTCCCCTGTTGGTTATCAAATCATCACACTTTAAGGAAGCCGCGGTGGTGGAATTGGTAGACACGCCGGACTCAAAATCCTGTGTCCATTAGGACGTGCCGGTTCAAGTCCGGCCCGCGGTACCATATTAATTATGAGAGGGCAGCTACGGCTGTTTTTTTATTTCACACATGGCTGTTACCGAGACAATTCACACGACACATGTATCTGAAGCGCCTGAGCTTTTACCTGCAGATAGTACTTTACTTGGGGCGCTCGCAGACATGCAGCGTATAGATGCTGAATTACATTATGAGCGTAATACCCCGCCCTTCGAAGTGCAAAATGACAGTAGAAGATGGCAGACCAAAAAAACTTGCAGAGAGCGTAGTATCTCGTTTTGTGCACAAGTATTGGTCTTCACAGCAGTATAATCATTTGCCGCAAGTGGTCACTATTGATAGCCTCAGGCTTTTTGGGCAATCCCTAGGAGTCATAGGCCCTCAAAGGGTTGCGAATAACGGCCGCCATGCAACGTATGCTCAGGGCTTATATACTTGGGCCCAAGAAAGAGGAGAATGCGCATATTGTGATACGCCTGTCCATCCGATGGCCAATATGCACGCTGATCACATAGTTCCCCATCATGAAGGCGGTAAAACAGAGGTAGAGAATCTGGCCTGCGCTTGTAAGGACTGTAACATTGCAAAGGGAAATTGGGATGCCGAATACTACTTGAGCCAGCTTCAAATAGGAGGCGTGGGCTGGCGTCAGCAACGACTAGTGCAGCAGCAAAAGTATTTTGCTGAGCGGCAGTGGCAGCCTTGGGCTTAAATAATCAAAGAGGTAGTGATGGACTCGTAGGGTTTGGTGGGGTTTTGCATCCAGAAGACTGCCGCTCGTGCTGAGATATCTGGCTGCCAGTGACGGTTGTCATCTGGCATTTTGGTAGAGCTGACCATTCCTCTATGAGCCACGACAACGGTGTCCTGCTCTTTGGTGATGATTGTAGCTTGTTGTATATCTTTTGTCAGGCTGTGCAAAGCCTGAGCCAGGAGCATGAGGCCCATATCGTGTAAAAAAGGTGTTTCGAACTTGTGGTGTACAGCCAATTTCTGTAGCTGTGGCATGTCTGGCGCTACGGCAGTCAATTCCCTGTTAAACAGAAGTTCCGGGTGCATCAGGAAATAGTCGACGGCGTCTTGGCTGACAAGAAGCGGCCCGCGGTATTTTCTGACAAAGTTTTCCAGTACAACCGCTGTTTCTGAGTTTTTACCAAAATCACCCGCCAGCAAAACTGTGTCTGACCAGCTGGCCCAGACAAGGAGCTCGTCCAGCGCATTGCGTGCAAAACTGCCGCTAGGAGTGCTTGGGGCAAACTCGTATGGTCCAAGAGGCCCAACAGTCTTTCTAAGGGCGTCGGGTAGGACGAGCCGGATATGGCCTGCCCCGCTTTTTTCGGCTGCGCTGTAGGCTTCGCCCACCGAGGCAAAACCATGGAGGTTCCCGCCAATGATAAGCAGCTTGCCCGCGCCGTGCTTGGTCTCTGGCCGGCTCCAAAGAATGTCCTCAAACAGGGGTTTGCTAGCGGTCTGTTTCTGCCAGTATTCTTGCATACGTCTCAGTATCAGGCAGATAACACAGTTCGGCAAGCTGTTTGAAGTTGTAGCCAATCTGCGTCATATGTATCAAGACCACCCTTCACAAGACAATTAGGTGGGATGATTCAGCTTGCGTCTTTGGCTATTTGGGCGTATAAATTGTTTTATAGTGCTTAATTAAGGAGGTGCGTATGATCGTAGCAGCAACATTACTTGTTGCCATAGGCGTTGTGGTGAGCTTGCTCGGCGCAAAGCTATTCAAATTACTACTACCAATTTTCGGGTTGGTGACCGGCTCAATGGTCGGTTTCATTGGCTTCCAGGCTGTTTTCGGCTCAAATGCCGTCAGCACAGCATTGGCCATTGTCGTAGCGTTGGTTGTGGGGCTGGTTTTTGCCGTCATGTCATATCTGTTTTTTGATCTTGCTGCAACCTTCATCATCATTGCTCTTGGCGCAGTGGCTTTTTCGTATCTGGGCGTCGCGCTTGGACTGAATGAGCAAGGGTTTGTGGTGTTTCTGCTAGGTCTTGCTGGTGCAATACTTGCAGGGATCTATGCAACCAGCACTGCCATGAGCATCAGACTGGTCGTCACGGTTACCTCGCTTCTCGGTGTAGCTTATATTTTGACAGGACTCATGCTAGTGGTCGGGGATGTTACTCTGGCAGACTTGCACGAGGCGGGCATCGTGCGGACACTACTATCTGTCGTTGACCAGTCGTTCCTGTGGTTCCTTGTATGGGTTGGGGGCTCATTAGTTGCTGCGCAGGCGCAATACCGTCTGGCGCTGGCTTCATTTGCCGCCAATGCCTTTGAGTACATTGAGCGTACACCCACTAAGAAATAAGAATTAACGAGGAGAAAATATGGCAAAGCAAACAACAAGACAACACACAATTATTCGCCTCAAGGCGTCATCATGGGCAACCTTCCAGGGTAGCTTTGCGGCTATTATAGGGCTTGGCGTTGCAATCCTGCATAGCCTTGACTCTGTCGTGGCAATGGCAGAAGCAACCGATAGCGTGCTCCGTGGCATGGCGTTCGGGCTTGCAACGGGCATAGTCAGTATTATCGTAGTGCCGCTTATTTACTTTGCACTTGGCTGGCTGTTCGGCATTGTACAGGCATGGATTTTTAACACCGTGCTTGGTGTAGCTGGCGGTCTGGTTGTCGAGACCGGAGACGAAAAGTAGTCTATGCCCCAGTCCGGCGCACAATCCCTGCAGATAACGGACAGAGGTCTCTCTCTGCGTATTGTGCAGTCGGGCGCATTTGTCTTTTTGATCTGCGCTTTTGTCAGTATCTTGTTCCTGGCAGTTTTGGGATTACAGACAAGGACTGAGCGTGTTGTCCTGCTCGGTTTATGGGCCGCACTGCTCCTTATGTGGGCAGGCGGATCGGCCATGGCGTGGGTCAAGCGCGGCAAAGAGCAGTATTTTCTTATGCCGGAAGCGGTTGTCGTGTCCCGGCAGGGCTTCATGCACGGACAGGAAGAGCTGTTCCGCTACGATTCGATTCTATCTGTACGAGTAAAGCAAACTATGTTTGGCAAGCGTCACGGCTATGGAGATATCATACTGTCTATTCCCCGGTTGCACGGCCAGGTTGTTCTGCGCGACGTTTTGCAGCCGCAGCAATGCGCAGTTGAGATCAAAAAGCATATTGGCAGCCGCAGCACTAGCCCCAGTTCGCTTATAAGCTGAGCTATAGTTAAGGAGCCGCAAAATCCCCCGCCTAATGGTCTGGGGGATTTTTGTTGGTGTTAGTTCTGCACGGGCTCCTCTTGTGGGTATAAATACCGAACTTTTTCAGGAAACTTTCAGCATAGTGGCGTACAGTAATACCCATGCGAGTATTAGTTGCAGAAGATGAGCCGAAAATTTCCCGGAGCATAAAGAAAGGGCTTGAGGCAGAAACCTTCAGTGTGGATGTGGTCGAAGATGGCGATAGCGCGCTGAGTTACGGACGCAGCCCTGAGTACGACATTATTGTTATGGACTGGATGCTGCCCGGCAGTATTGACGGCCAGCAGGCTACCAAGTTGTTGCGCGATGAGGGTATCAAGACGCCGATTCTGATGCTGACGGCCCGCGATGGTATTGAGCACAAAGTAACAGGGCTCAATAATGGTGCCGATGATTATCTTTCAAAACCGTTTGCCTTTGACGAGTTAGTCGCGCGGCTGTACGCCCTCCTACGTCGGCCGCGCGATTTACTTGGCAAGGCGATTCTGGCCGGCCGTCTGGCGCTTGATCCTGTGAGCAAGCGTGTTACCTGCAATGGCGAGGATATCGAACTGACTGCAAAAGAGTTTGCATTGCTCGAGTACCTTATGCGCCGCGCAGGCACAGTGGTCAGTAAAGATGAGCTTATCATGCATGTGTGGAGCGATGACGACAACGTACTGCCGAATACCGTCGAAGTGTATATTGGCTACCTCAGAAACAAGATAGACAAACCCTACAAAACCGATGTTATCCAGACACGGCGCGGCTTTGGCTATATAATCAATCCCTAGTATGTCTATCCCTGCTTTTACTATTACCTCGGCTCGGCTGAGACTGGCATTAACCTATCTATCGATCATAATGATCCTGAGCCTTGGGTTCAGTGGGGTGTTTTATTATCAATCGGTCGATGAAGCACGGCGCAATCTGCAACGTCAGCAGGTGCAGCTGCGCGAGTATCTCTACTTTGCGACTCCTGAGGGCATCCAGACTATACAGGACAGGCAGCTTTCTCTGTTTCGTAACAATCTTATAAAGCGCTTGGCAGCGGCAAATGCTGGCATGCTGTTGCTAGGCGCTGGTGTGAGCTACATCTTGGCGCGGCGGAGCTTGCGTCCGCTTGAGGAGGCTCTACAGGCACAGAGCCGCTTTACGAGCGATGCAGCACATGAGCTGCGCACGCCGCTAACCGCCATGAAGACCGAAATCGAGGTCGGCCTGCGTGCAAAGACTATCAAGACCAGCGAAGCCAAAGAGATACTCACGAGCAACCTCGAAGAGATTGCCAAGCTGGAGGTCCTCACATCTGCCCTGCTTCGTCTGGCAAAAAGCAGCGAAACGATAGACAAGTCGCAGTGGAAAGATTATAGGCTCGATGATGTACTGCATACTGCTGAGGCGCGTGTGGCAAACAGGGCTAAGGCTCGGAATATTACACTTCAGCGTCAGAAAACCAAGCTCGTCGTGCATGGCGATCCGGATCAGTTGACCGAGCTGTTTGTGACGCTGCTGGCAAACGCAGTCAAATACAGCCACGAAAACGCAAAAGTTCAGATAACTGCTGCCAGAAAAGACGATAAAATTCGGGTAGATATCATCGACAAAGGCATCGGCATTGCCGAAGTCGACCTGCCGCATATTTTTGACCGCTTTTACCGTGCGGATTTGTCACGTAACAAAACCAAGGCCAACGGCTATGGCCTGGGCCTCAGCCTTGCTCGCGCCATTGCCGACGCGCACGGCGCAGAAATTAATGTAAAGAGCGAATACGGCAAAGGCTCGACCTTCACCGTCGAACTGCCAAGGGCCGACTTGGTTTAGGTTAGTTTAATACTTACTGGGCAGTGATCGCTGCCCATTTGATCAGGATGGATTTCGGCACTTTTGACTTTTGACTTGATAGACTTTGAGACCAAGAAATAATCAATTCTCCAGCCGACGTTGCGTTCGCGGCTTTTGGCAAAATGGCTCCACCAGGTGTAGTAGCCATTGCCTTGCTTAAACATGCGGAAGGTATCAACGAACCCGGCCGCCAGCCAGTTGTCGAAGCCTTCGCGCTCTTCCATTGTGAAGCCCTTCTTGCCTTTGTTTGGTTTGGGGTTAGCGAGGTCGTCTTCGGTGTGCGCGACATTCATATCACCGCAGTAGATGACCGGCTTTTTCTTCTGCAGATCTGCACAGTACAACATGACCGCCTTATCCCATTGTCGGCGCAGCGGCAGGCGCGTGAGATCATCTTTGGCATTCGGCGTATAGGCCGTCACAATATAAAATTCGTCAAACTCAGCGGCAATCACTCTGCCTTCGTCATTGCTCTGGCCGTAATTATCGTTGACTAGCCCGCCTGCCTTTACAAATTCCTCCGGAATATCGTTAATGATCGCCAGCGGCTTAATCTTGGTGAAAATCGCTGTACCGCTATAGCCCTTTCTGGCCCTTGACGAGTTCCAGTATTCCTCGTACTCGGGCAGATCTATCTCGGCCTGCCCCTGCTCTGCTTTGGTTTCGTTCAGGCACAGAATATCTGGCCGATGCTCAGCCATAAACTTCTGAAACTCGCCCTTTTTAATAACCGCTCGGATTCCATTCACATTCCACGCATATATTTTCATATATACAGTGTACCAAATTGCTAATTAATAATAATTAGGTTATAATATTTATGATGTTAGAACTCTGGACAAACCAAACTATGCATGGGTCAAGGTTTAAGCTGAATGCCGACGGCTTGAAAGATGAGCCAATAGCCGAATCGTTTTGCACTAAGCCTTTCCCTACTCATGCACGTATTGATGGGGATAATATTTTCTTTGGCAAGCTCACAGACTCTAATCAGGAGAGATTGGAGCACCAGGCGGAGGGCAGTATTGTTTGGCAGCATCACGATGCACTTCTGCAGGTAACCTTGCAGTGGACTGGTGCGCAAACTGGCTTGGTGCTATGCCCGGATGGCAGAGGGTCTTTTAGTCCGGTGAGGGCTCGGTTCAAGAAAAGTGTAAACGCGGTTCGTATGAGATCTTTCAGGCATGGTACGGAATTGGCATTTGGCTATATGCCATCCATTGGCGCCGAGCTGGATACTGTGTCTGTCGATTGGGGCGCGGAGAATCCAGAGCTTGCTGTAGACAGAATTGTTGATAAGCACCTGGATTTAATTGTCGAGGGGAAAATCAATCAAGTTCTAGACGGAACAATGGACCTTGCTACTCAGCCTTTGCTACACTAAGTGGCAATGGCATATAAACGAGTACTTTTGAAGCTGTCGGGCGAGCAGCTGGCGGGTCGCGAGGGCGGGATTGACCCGGATTTTGTGGCCTGGTTGGCCGGAGAAATCAAAAAAGCAACTGAAACAGGCGTGGAAATCGCAATTGTCGTTGGCGGCGGCAACTGGCTACGCGGGGCAACATTTGCAAAGGAAGGTATCGAACGTGCCACAGCCGACTACATGGGTATGCTGGCCACCGTTATGAACGGTATGGCGCTGGTGGATTCGCTGGAACATTTCGGCCAGCCCTGCCGCCTGCAGACCAATGTGCACATCAACCAGGTTGCCGAGCCTTTTATCCGGCGCAAAGCTATCCGGCACCTAGAGAAAAAGCGCGTAGTTATTGTGGCGGGAGGTCTTGGTAAACCATATCTGACTACCGACACTGCCGCTGCATCTGTAGCGTTGGAGCTGGATTGCGACGTCATCCTCAAAGCCACTAAGGTTGACGGTATCTACGACAAAGACCCTGCAAAGCACGGAGACGCAAAGAGATTCGATGTACTGGATTATCAGGAGGCAGTCAGAAACCCTGACGTCAAAGTCATGGACAAGGCAGCCCTAGGTCTTGCTATGGAACAGCGTATCCCGCTGATTGTCTTTGATCTGCACCAGGACGGCAATATTCTGCGGGCGGTATCAGGCGAGTCTATCGGCACGCGGGTCGGATAAGCACATAAGTTTTTAATGCGAAGTCCCTTATATTTTGTTGCAAAAATTGCTAAAATTGATACAGAAACAAGGAGGTGAAGTATGACAACACAGGAATTTTTAGACCAGCATTTATGGTGGATAATCCCCCTTGCCCTCTGGGAGCTTGCGTGGAAAGGCTTTGCTCTCTGGAGAGCGGCGCGTAAGGGTGACAAGGGCTGGTATATTGCCCTGCTTATCATAAATTCAGCCGGCTTGCTGCCAATCCTGTATCTCTACGTATTCAGCAAGGAAAGGGACCAAAAGAACTAAGATGGCAGCTACAGAAAGATCAAGACTCAACTGGCTGCGTGCCGCCATGCTTGGCGCCAATGACGGCATTGTGTCTATTGCGGCGCTCGTTGTCGGTGTGGCTGGTGCAACGCAGGACGAGCACATTATCCTCATTACCGGTATTGCTGGGTTGGTGGCGGGCGCTTTGTCTATGGCTGCCGGCGAATACATATCTGTCAGCACGCAGCGTGATGCCGAGCGGTCATACATCCGGCGCGAAAAACAGCAGCTCAAGACTGATCCGGATGGCGCCCTGCAGGAATTGGCCGATCACTATGCCGAGAAAGGGCTTTCAAAATCCGTGGCTGCAAAGGTTGCCAAAGAACTTACCGCGCACGATGCCTTGGCGGCTCATCTGGAGATAGAATTCGGCTTGGACGAGGATGATCTTACTAATCCCTGGCATGCAGCCTTTGCATCGGCCGTGTCATTCTCTGCTGGCGGTATTATACCGCTTATTGCGATTCTCTTGCCGCCTATTAACATGCGTGTTGCAGTAACATATGTATCTGTGATAATTGCACTTGCCTTGGCTGGCTATATCAGCGCTAAGCTCAGTGATGCAAGCGTCAAGCGCGCTATCCGCCGCGTGGTTATTGGCGGTACATTTGCGATGACGGTGACCTATATCATCGGCCACATTTTCGGCGTGAGCATTGGATAAGCGCGCACGAATTTTGGGAATGGTAGTTCTCGCTTAGCCGGGGATATTTTTCCATCGTATTAGGTATACGCTTCCGAAATAGTGCCTCGTCTAAACAAAAACTACCCTTGGCCCAAAATTAGTGCTTAACAGTGGTTTTGCGGTGCTTGAGGCTAGAGTTTGCCCCAGTCTTTTGCAATAAGTTTCTGCCACAAGCCGCCCGCAGTTACAAACTTTTCAGGAGCGGTCTCAAGCTCCTTTAGAAGAGCTGGCTTGCTGACCCAGCGGACCTGCTCAACTTCTTCCTTTTGCAACACAAAGACTTCAACTGGCCAGTCAACAGTCGCGTGGTACGAGGCAGCATAGCGACCAGTGCCGTCTTTGTGCCAGTGATGCTGGCGGTATATCTCCTGAGGCTTGATACCCGTCAGACCGATTTCTTCTCCGGCTTCCTTGGTGATGTTACTCAAGAACGTTTCGCCTGGCTCGAGTGTGCCCGATGCAGCTGGGCCCCATAGTCCCGGGCTATGCTTCTTTTCCCAACTCCTTTGCGCGAGTAGCACTTCGCCATGGCTGTTCTCGACCCAGAGCGCAGAGATAGCCAGAATATCCCCTGCCTCGAGTGCGTGCCTGTCTTTTTCTCCGATAAAACTTCCCTGCTTATCTGTGAGTACGCCCATATTGCTCATCTGAGGCTCCGGGCGGTGTCGCGGTCTTGGTCGCGTCGCTTTATCGTTTCTCGTTTATCGTATTTCTTTTTTCCTCTACCTATCGCAATCTCTAGTTTAATAAACCGGCCTTTGGTCAGAAATTTAGTCGGGACAATGGTATTGCCCTGCTTTTTTGCTTCGATGAGTTGGTCGATTTCGCGCTGCTTGAGCAGGAGTTTGCGGTTGCGTATCTGAACTTCACTGGGCAGATTGGCGGCGTTAGTTTTGAGCGGGGTTACAAGGCTGTTCATTAACCATACTTCCCCGTCTTTTACCTGTACAAAAGCCCCTTGCAGGCTGGCATGATGTTCGCGCAGACTGCGCGTCTCTGCCCCTGTTAAGGCAATACCGGCAACATACGAATCCTTGAGATCGTAGTCAAAACTCGCCCGCTTGTTGCGGATAACACCGGTAGGTTGCTTCTTTTTTGCCATAACTCCTCTATTTTACCCCTCATCTGTTATTTTTGATAGTAACAGAGGTAAAGATGATGTAAAAACGATTGACAAAAGGTGCAGGCCGTGCTATAATACAATATATGAATACACATAAACCATTGCTTGAATCGCACTACGTCGATGCTCTCCAACGGGTGGGGTTTTCTTCCGATCATATTGCCGAGGCACAGACGACTCGCGAAGTTCCTCTTTCTTACGGAAATGATTTAAAATTGACATATTCCCGTGTCAATGAAATGGGCGGTGATCTAACCTTCTATATACCAGGGTTTACCGAGGGGCGCGTTGCAAAAACTCCGACTGCTCTGGCGCTTGCCGAAGTTGGTGAGGATGGGAGCCCAGGGCTCGATGTTGTATATATCGATCAGCAGCGTAAGGGCATCGCTCCACTCTCTGGGGAGGACGCACCGATAGATCCAAGGAGCAAATTCACTGGCTGGATGCGTAATCGATTTGAAATGTTACGTGATAAGCTGACGAACTCTGATAGGCAGAAGGAGACTCCAAAAAGTGCACTTCGCGCGCAAGCTCTTGGGCTGCTGGCTGTGGTAGAAGCTGAGGCGCAACCTGACCAACGGCTTAACTTTGTGACACACAGTATGGGGTCTTTGGTTATTCAGGATGCTGTAAGGGTGGCTCAGGAGCAAGATCTGCCATATTTTGACGATGCAAACATTGTCCTGCTTACCCCGGCGGGGCTTTATGAAAGGGAATCTCTTCCCCGTATTGCGGCTCGTCTAGGCAAGAGCCTCCTCTTGGAAAACTTTTCTAGGAAGGAGTTTGAGGACCCTAAGATGGCTATGCTCAAGGCCGGTATGAAAAATCTCTTTGCCAATATACGCAAGTCATGGGCCGAGGCTCGAGCAGCGGGCAGCGAACGGCTTGATATCAAAGCCCTCTTAAGCCAAGGTATCGGCTCCCTGGCTGTTGTGTCGTATGGCGGAGATGCGGCTTATTCATACCGACACCACGAATCTATCACGGCAGCTGAGGACGGTCGCGTTGCTTGGTTGACACCGATCAGTACAGATCTTATCAAGGAGAGAAGAGTTAAGGCCGAAGCACTTATGGCTGGCAGAAATTATACCGATGTCCAGCGCGAAGCTTTCCTTAATTCCTATATGAAGCCAAAGAAGAAAGATGTCGTAAGGGGTGCGACTCATAATGATGAGCAGTTCAATCCTCGTCGTGTCGGGGGCGCAGTTAAGCAATATCTCGCGAGCAAGAAAGCTGCTTAGCGGAGCTGCTCATTCTCCTGTTTAATGCGCTGGATTTCGGTCTTGGCTGTTTGCCATAGATCGGGAGCATTACGGCTAGTCTTCATCTGATACCACCACTCTACGCCCCATAGATCGAATGCGCGCATTCCGGTGCCTTCGGCGTATCTTATGCGAGCTTCTAGCATGCCAGGGTTCATTGACCTGTAAAGCTCTTCGATGGACTCCGTTTTCATGCTGCGGTTCTCTGGCAGCCATGCCTCTGTTTGGAGCTCATGGATAAAGGTATCCTTGCCTGTTGTCAGCTCGGTTGCTCCCGCCAGGAAGGCGTAGAACCATGCTGGTAGCGGGTATTCAAAGTAGCGATTAGTAATGGTCTTGTCCCACACGCGCTTGTAAATCGAAGCAGCAACCATGTCTGCGCGCGGCTCGCCAACAGGCCAGCTTGGTGTGGCATTGTTGCTGCGGCTGACTATAACAGGTCTTGCGGGGTCAATCTTTTTGACAAATTCAAATTCGCGCACGAGCCGTTCGCGGCTATGATCCGGGCAGCCGCCGAATACGCTCAAGAAGAATTCGTTTTCGAGCTGGTAAGAGACCAGGCTCTGGCGGTTTTTGTAGCGGTTGATCGTTTCCTCGGTGTAGTCCAGCAAATCTTCCGTCCATTCCGGCATTGTCTTGATCATGGCCCATTCGGGGCCATGACACTCTGGCCAGCGCGGCTGGCGCAGGCCGATGGCGAGGCTGACTGTACCGCCCGCCTGCTCTATCATGTCGAATTGCCAGTCGAGTTCGTCAAAATTGTACACGTCTGGCTGCGGTTCGTGGTTTTTCCAATAGCTGACCAGGCGGAAGTGTTTGATGCCCAGATCATCAATCATTGCCTGCAGGGTTTCGTGCGGGTCGACTTCTAGGTAGCGTGCGTAATCGGGTATAAAAGTTGCGCCTACAATTAGGGGCTCGTTTTTGTGTTTGCTGATGTACCACTGCGCGATGCCGTACATACTTCCGAAGATAAGCAGTACGGTTGCAAGCGATCCTATCAGGAGCTTTTTCCAGAATTTTGTTCGCACTGTCCAGGCGGTGAAACGGTACCAGAATACCTGCCAGAAGCCAGCGCTTGCCGGCGGCTTTTTAAAACTGCTGGTGTGTTTGATGCGTGGTTTTTTTGCCGTCATGATAGTATTTGTAAGCAATGACTAAGCCGCTTACGTTATCAATAGTTATACCAGTTCACAACGAAGAAAGCCACATTAAAGCCTGCTTGGATGCTATTTCTGTGCAGGACAGGCCTCCTCTAGAGGTGATTGTGGTTAATAACAACTGCACGGATAGCACAGTTGCGCTTGCCGCGGAATATCCTTTTGTGCGGATTGTCAACGAGAGCCGTCCGGGTATCGCTCATGCCCGAAATGCGGGGTTTAATGCCGTCAAGGGCGAGATCATAGGCAGGATTGATGCGGACACCAGACTACCAAAAAACTGGGTGAGGATCATGAGTAATTTCGCTACCAAGCATCCGGACAGCGCACTGACTGGCGGGGCATATTTTTATGATTTGAAGCCGGGGGGTTTCTTTGGCTGGATTCAAGGTCAAGTTGCCTTCCGTATGAACAGGTTTATTATCGGACATTACATAACGTGGGGTTCGAATTTGGCATTCCGGCGCGAACTCTGGGATGAGGTGAAAGCTGAGCTGCACAACGACAAAGATATACACGAGGATATGGATCTTGGGATGCACCTTCACGACAAGGGCTATCGGATAACATATAAAGCCGGGTTGAAGGTAGGCATAGACTCAAGATTATTCAGCCGAAAGCGCAGAACCAGGAAGCAGCACCTTGCTTACTTGAAAATGTGGCCAAGAACACTCTCAAAGCATGGGTATAAGAGAGTCTGGGTGGGGTGGCTGGGTGTATATATCGTGTATTTTTCTTATTACCCGTTTTTTATTCTGCACTGGGCAAGTCAGAAGCTGGAAAAGTAGCTTAGGCGGGGTTAGTGGTCTTTTTGTCGCCGTCCTGCTGGATGCGGCAGGCGCCCCATAGGCCGAGGCTTTGTTCCCTAGCTTGGCGTTCTAATTCGCGGAATTCATCCATTTTTTCAAACGGAAACAGCGTGTAGGCAAATCCGTATCCCTGCCGGATAAGCTCGGCGTTTACCAGTCTGCCGTCGGGTAGATACACGTAGCGCAGCAGCCGGTTGTAGCGGTCGCGGTTGGTGTTGGTAGGATCGGCCTCGAGCCTGACCGGGCTGTTGCCGATGAAAGACTTGGTAAACTCGCTAGCGGCTTTGCCAAAGCACTGGACACTGGTGCGCGGATCCTGTGTTTCGGGTGTGTCTACCCCTATAAATCTCACGCGTTCAATTGTGCCATTCATATCTACCGCGATGGTGTCGCCATCTTCAAATGAGGCGACAGCGTATTGCCCGGGCTGTGTGGTAACGACCGCTTGCTTGGTGGTGTCGATCCACCCAAATTGTTGAGCCAGCAGGGTTGCGCCGATAACACAGAGCGCCAAAAACAGGCTGAAAAGCTTCCGTTTTTGAGCTTTAGTGAGTAGTTTGCGCGCCATGCTCTTCAGTATAGCAATTAGTCTTTAAATACAGGCGGGTTGGGATTCTTGATGGCCAGCGAGCCAATGATACCGCCGGCGAGCAGCCCTCCGATAATGAGCAGGCTAAGATTGGTTGATATATGTGCGTCAAGCCACTGCATGCCAAACACTTCGCTCGGTGCAATGGCCAGCTTGATACCGACAAAAATCAGCAAAAATGCCAGTGCGTAATTGAGCAGCCAAAAACTATCCTTGATATGGTCAAACACAAAGTACAGCGCACGCATACCAAGAATTGCTGCGGCGTTACTGGCAATAATAATAAACGGCTCATGCGAGACCGCCAGCACTGCCGGGACAGAATCGACGGCAAAGACAATATCGGTAAATTCAACCACTAGCAGTGCCATAAACAGCATAGTGGCAACGCGCTTGCCGTTTTCGTGTGTAAATAACTTATGGCCGTCAAGTTTGTGGCTCACCGGTATGAACATCTTGGCGATTTTGAAGAAGCGGCTGCTGGCTGGATCATACTCGTGCTCTCTGTTAGTGCGGAGGATCTTGAAACCGCTCCAGAGCAGGATGAGGCCGAAAAGTATGAGTACTGGTTCGAATCTTTCTATCAGCGCAATGCCCGCAAACACAAAGATAGTGCGCAGCACAATAGCGCCAATCACTCCCCAGAACAGCACCCGGTGCTGGTATTTCTTCGGGATTTTGAAGTATGCAAGTATCAGCGCCCAGGTAAATACATTGTCGATGCTGAGCGACTTCTCTATCAGGTACCCGCTAAAGTACTGCCCTGCGGCCTCGTTGCCAAAGACATTCAGAATAACGACACCAAGTCCAATCCCCAGTAAGATCCAGGCGACTGATTGCCAGACGGCGTCCTTAATCTTTGTGGCTTCGTCTTTGCGGTGCAGTACAAGGATATCAACTAAGATGAGTGTAAGGAACCAAGCGCCAAGCACGGCCCAATGCCACCACTGAACGTCGAGATTAAGAGCGAGCGCTCGCACTGCTTCAGCAAAATACATATGTTGGCTGTATTATGTCGCTTCTTGCGCCAAAGACGCAAGGCTTTTTGCTGCTTTTGCGATCTACAGAGGCAGTGCTGGGTTACTAGACATTTATCATAATCGTGGTATGATAGATTTTATGGCCGAACGAGATGGATCACTTAAAAAGGAACAGCGCCTTAAAACAGCGCGGACTATCCTCTGTACCGCCGCTCTTTCTGTGCTCGGGACGCTTGTTGCCAGCGAAGCGGTGCGCGAACCCGAGCCTGAACACGCTCATAGCTACTACAGGCCGCTTGATGATTTTGCCGAAGGTCCCGCCACATGGCAGGAGTATGAAGCTATGATAGGCTTAACGCATCAGAGTACCTTTCGTGAAACCCCCTCTCTCACGCCCAGCGAGTTTATAGATTATCAGGAGGGCGGCGAAGCCGGTTTTGTTATTCATGAGGTCTTGATGAATACAGGAGAGATTAGAATGGTAAGGGTTGCGAATGGAAATGGTGCCAGAGTAGCGCCATTGATCGCAAGGTGGTGTTTTAATGGTACTATGCGCATGGACATGGTGGCTCTAAGAGACATCGAAACAAGGCTGGGCACAGACCTAAGCGTGCTGCCTGGGCATGAGGATACTTGCCGAACGGATGCGGTGTATAACAACGCCTGTCTGCCAGTCGAAGCGTGGGCGAATATCCCGCAGAACAGCTCCCGCGTCTGTTAGGTCCCCTGCCACAAGCCAAATTCTTCTTAGTATACATTATATCATACCATGTCAAGTATGTCAATAGTTTCTGCTCATTTACCCCTGTTTCACGCGGCTTTCACGGCCGATAGGCTGTGTATAGACAACGCCCTTTCAGGGCTTCTGCTTTCCTGCCCGGCTTTCAGAAAACAGATTACGAAGCAGCTGTCCGTTCGGGTAATTTCTTGTTCCGAGGACTGTTTGAAATGCGGTAGCATGAGTTCCACAGGAACAACTTGAATGGACAGCTGGTTTGTAGTCTTGTTTTTATGAACCGCCGTGTCGTTTTTTGTGTTCCCGTTTTTGTCGATGCAAAAATGGAACGATTCGGTTCCTTATCTAAGGAACAAAGGGGTTTGTCTCTTTATAAAAGAAGTCTAAAAATCAATGCCTTTATTCGCGAGGAATTTATCATCGAAATGGTGCTTCATTTTGGTCATGTGGGTAGCGATATCGACTCTTTCTAACAGCTCCTCTGGGAAATTACGGCCGGTCAGGCAGAGGCTGGTTTTGGGCGCACGCCTAGTGATTAGTTTTTCCAGCTGCTTTTTGGTTAGCAGGCCGTCGTGTACGGCGTTGTTGATTTCGTCGCAGATGACCAGGTCGTATGTGCCGGTGCTGGCGGTTTCAAACGCGGCCTCGAACGTTTCTTTGGCGGCCTGCTTGTGTTCGGCTTCGGTTACGTCCTTTTCGCTTAAGTCGCCGGCGTTATAAAACCCCTTGCCGCCTTTGTAAAACAGCAGTTTATCACCATACAGCGGTGCGATCTTCTCGATAAAATCGTGTTCGCTGACCTGCCATGATTTGACGAACTGGATAAACGCCACCCGCCAGCCGGCGCCAAGCGCCCGCGCTAGTAGCCCAACGCCAGCAGAGGTCTTGCCCTTGCCTTCGCCGGTGTATACCACCACGACCGAATCCTTGGTCTTGTAATCCTCAAACGCCATATTTACTTATTTTAGCAGGGTTATACAGGAGTTGCATCCAAGTCGTAGCCAATCGGTCGGCGTAGTTCCTCGGCGGAGTTGTGGGGTTTTGCATAAATTTGTCCCAGGAAAAGATTGAACTCGTCAAACCCGTTGTGGTCTGCAAAGGACTTGTCAACGGTACCAAGAATGTTCGTCTGGTTGTCAACCAAGAATGCAGCCATTGATACACGAGCTTCTTTGTGGGGGCTTATGATCCTAGAGCATGTTCTAAGTTCCATGGAGCCTTGCTTCAGGTGCGATGCGGCTCTTGCAGCGCTTCTCCAATCTAGTCTTTGGCCGCCATCTCCAATAGTGAATGAAGAAAATGCGCCGTCACCGATAAAGGCCATAGATGCTACTTCCGGATTGCGAATCACTTCAATAATCTCATCAAGAGCAGGTTGTAACAAGATTGTAGCGCCCAAGAAACGTCTTGCTCGGTCTGCTGCAAGTACTTGTGCATGCTCTGCAAGTGTTTGTTTGTTCTCTTTTGTTCCACCTGAAGTTATGATGACGGCCTGACCTTCGTCCGAAGGCAGGCTTAGCTGGCCCGATTGAAGCAGCTGCTCTCGGTGTTCAACAGCGTCCACTACCTGGTTGTATCTGTAAACTCCACCTGAAATACGTCCCATATACTTATTATATCACACATACTAATAATATGCAACAGGTTTACTAGGTGGCTATCCTCTCAAGGCAAGTACATCCCAAGAGGGTTCAACTGTTTACTATTCTTTCAGGATTGTTGTTCTGCTCGTTTGGGAATGATTTCGCCTGCAAGAGCGAGCCTAACTGCGCAGATGGTATATCTTATATCAGGGTCAAGCCGGCCCGTCATTTTATCTATTCTTTCCAAGTTATGGAGGACTGTGGTCGAATTCTTGTATCTCTCGGTATCTTCCTTCAAGTCGGCCAGCGTATTTTTGTCTCTGAGTGTGCTGGAGATGAGCGGGTCGTTAGCGGTGAGCAGCCGTTCGATCTGTTTGTCTGTCATCTGAGAAAATAATGTCGGCTCCGGGGCTTGGGGCAGATCAGGCGCTTCAGCGGTGTCGACATAGACAATAAGCTCGGCGCGTCTCTGCTGCGGAGCTGTGGATCTGTTCTTTGAAGTCAGTATTTCCCTGATTTTATGATGCGTAAGTACTACAGGTAATGGTATGACAGTCGCTTCGGTGCTGGCAATTGCACCGGTGCTATGGCCAATCATCCGGAGTCTTTCATCGAATCTCGGATCATAAGGCTCCAACCACGCCCGCTCTGCACCTTGCTCTGCGGCTGGGTCGGAAATATCCTGGTTGAAACACCTCGCTGCTACTCCCATGAGCCATACAGTACAGCAGCCCCAGTATCGGGGCTGTGATGTGGCTCACAAGAAATATGTGATTTAGGACACAATATTGTGTTTTTTAAGAGACTCGTCGATTTTGGGGCGGTCGAAGCCGACAATAATATCGCCCTTGATATCAATCACGGGGATTCCCATCTGGCCGGATTTTTCAATAGCTTCTTCGGCAATGCTGCGGTCGGATTCAATATCTTTGGTGTCATAAGAAACACCAAGCTTATCGAGGTATTCCATTGCTGCGTGACAAAATGCGCACCAGCTTGCGCTATAGACGGTAACCATACTATCTCTCCCTGTTATTTATCTTGATTGATGCCTTAGACGTTTTTCGCAGCAGCCACTGCATACTAAGGGAGACGCATAGAACAGCTCCGATAATAATCATAATTGTTACAACGTTTGTTGAAATAATGTGTCCGACTGCTTCTGCTTCTGTGGCGTGTTCTACACCGTGGTGCGCAAATAATTCCATAGTGGTTATAGTATATCATTTGGACGCAAGTGAGCACATGGCGTGTGTATTGTGCCTGGATTTAGAAAAATGGTTTGGCGATGCTTGTAAAGTATGCGTCTCCTCTGTTATAGTGAATCTAAATGGGTAAAGCCGCTACGCGTAAGCGAACGAGGAAGTTTAAGGGTGACCCGGTTGTAGATCAACTGGCGGTTGCTAATGCCCGCGGCATGTTTTTTGCCAATCTGTTTGGCATGGGGTGGCGCTTGGCGCTCATTGTGCTCGTACCGATTTTTGCCGGGGTGCAGCTTGATAAGAAGTTTGATACGGCGCCGTCACTCACATTGGCGGCATTTTTTCTTGCGGTTTTTGGAGCCGGTGTTATGATTGCACAGACCTACAACGACATGGCCAAGCAACAAGCGCTCGATGACGCAAAAGAAACAAAGCGCAAGCAGCGCCGGCTGTTAAGAAGGAGAAAGAATGCTTAGATTTTTGTCAGTTTTTGCTGCAGTAGAAGAAAGCGGCCCAGCAATTCACATGACACCGGGCGAGCTGTTTACGCTTGGCGGGATTAGTGTCACCAACTCGATGGTATGGGGAGCTGTGTCTTCATTGTTTATTATTTTGCTGCTTGTTACTGTTGCGCGTCGTATGACGATACGACCAAAGCGCGGCTTTACGCAGTTTGTCGAGATAGGCACCGAATTTATTATCTCTACCATTCAGAGCGCTGTTGGTTCACGCAAAAAGGCCATCAAGTATGCGCCTTATTTTGTGACGGCATTCTTTTTTGTGATGTTTACGAACTGGCTGGGGCTTATACCTGGCGGCGGCGAGGCTGTGGTTTACAACAATCAGCCGATAGTTCGCCCATTCACAGCTGATTTAAACGGCACTCTGGCGGCATCGCTCGTTATGATGGTGCTCGTGCAATATTTCGCAATCCGCGACTTAGGCGGCAAGAAGTACCTGCGCCACTTCTTTGCTGGCAGCCTCAAAAATCCTGCCACATATCTGCTTGGTGTCTTTGAGATGTTTTCTGAACTGACCAAAGTCGGAAGCTTGGCGCTTCGGCTTTTCCTGAACGTGGCTATTGGTGAGGCAATCATTGCAATCTTTACGTATCTTGGCAGCTTTGCTGCGCCGATCACCGTGCTGCCTATCCTGATACTGGAGCTGTTTATCGGCGCGCTCCAAGCCTACATATTCACCATGCTTACTATTATGTACCTGTCTGCGGCCATCAAGCACAATCATGAGGCCGAAGATCTGGAACGTCACGAGCTCGCTAAGCAGGCTGCAAGTGCGTAGTAGGAACCAATTAAGTAAATAAAGGAGTTATAGAAAGATGGAATTAGAAATCATCGGTAAAGGCATTATGATGGCATTTGGTATGCTTGGCCCAGCAATTGGAATTGGTATGATCGGCTCAGCCTTCATGAACGCCGTCGGACGCAATCCGGAGGCAGCCAAGTATTTCGGCCAGATCTTTGTGATTATCGCTATCGTCGAGCTTATGGCATTGCTCGTATTCGCATCACTATTCATCATTTAAGCGCGGAGTTATAGAAAGATAGAAAGGAATTATGCTACCAACGTATTTTGCAGCTGCAGCAGACGAAGGCGGGATTTTGGGTTTTAGCGTCCAGGCATTCATTATCCAGATCATCACGTTCATTCTTGTCTTTATACTGCTCAAGAAGTTTACATTCAATAAGATTGTTGCCCTGCTTGATCAACGCCATCAGGTTATCAATGAAGGTGTCCGCCATGGCCAGCAGATGAGACAGGAGCGCGAAAGGTTCGAAAAAGAAACCGGCAAAATTGCCCGTGAAGCACGACACCAGGCCGATGAGATTATCGGCGATGCGCAAAAAGAAGCGCGCGAGATTGTCCGCGAAGCTGAAAAGGCAGCCAGCAAGAAGTCAGAGCTTATCCTGGCAGATGCTGAAGCCCGGATTAACGAAGAAGTCGCTCAGGCCAAGCGCCGGGTAGAAAAAGACGTTGCCGAGCTCGTATCTGAAGCAACCGAAGCGATTGTCGAAGAAAAAGTCGATAGCAAACGCGACGCAGAGCTTATCGATAAGGCAATAAAGAAGGGCCGTAAATAAGCATGAGTACGGCCGTCACGCGTAAAGAGCTGGCCGCTATTGTCGGTGAGAAGACACTGGCGATCTCTGACCGTGCCGAACTGGCGCGCAGCGTCGCGGCCTATATTGCTACCGAAAAGAAACCGGTAGATATTGATTCGCTCGTGCGTGATGTTATGCAGTACCGGCTCGAGCGCGGGTATGTGGAGGCTATTGCCTACAGTGCTCACGTACTCCCGGATAACGTGCTCATAGATATCGAGAAATTATTGCAAAAGCAGTATCCCAAGGCACACAAGGTGCACATTGATAATAGAATCGACGAGACTGCTGTAGGCGGGGTGCGTATTGAGCTCCCAAATGAAACGCTCGACTTGAGCATCAGATCAAAACTCAATTTGTTTAAACGGCGGTTATCCGAGGAAAGGAACTAGATGGCGGTAAAGGATGTATCAATAGCAGATTTGTCGGCGGATATTCGCGCGGCGATTGCAGAGCTGAAAAAGCGGCCGGAGATCGAAGAGACTGGTATCGTTACCCGCGTGGGTGACGGTGTGGTCTGGATTTATGGCCTGACTACGGTAGGTTATAACGAGATGGTCGAGCTGGAAGCGACCGACGGCAGCAAGCTGATTGCGTTCGCCTTCAACCTTGGCCAAGAAGAAATCGGGGCCGTGCTGCTGGGCGAGGATACGCTGGTAAAAGCTGGTGCCAAGGCGCACCGTACCGGCAAAGTTGTTGAGGTACCGGTCGGGCCCGAGCTGATTGGCCGCGTAGTCGACCCAATGGGCCGCCCGCTGGACGGCAAAGGTGCTATTAAGGCTAATGCAACCAGCCCAACAGAGAAGATTGCCCCAGGTGTGCTTGCCCGCAAATCCGTACACGAGCCGCTGGCAACCGGCATCATCGCCATCGATGCCATGGTGCCAATTGGCCGCGGCCAGCGCGAGCTGATTATTGGCGACCGCCAGACTGGTAAAACCGCCATCGCGCTCGATACTATGATCAACCAGCATCGCCAAGGCACTGGTGTCATCAATATATACGTCGCAATTGGCCAAAAGATGAGCAAGATTGCCCGCCTGGTCGAGCGGCTCAAGCGCGAAGGCGTGATGGAGCAGACCATCGTGGTCGCGACATCCGCTGCCGACCCTGCTCCGCTGCAGTATCTGGCGCCTTACGCCGGTGCAACTATGGGCGAATACTTCCGTGATAACAAACAGCACGCGTTGATTATCTATGACGATCTTAGCAAGCACGCAGCGGCTTACCGCCAGATGTCGCTCTTGCTCCGCCGCCCGCCGGGACGCGAGGCGTATCCGGGTGATGTCTTCTATCTGCACAGCCGGCTTCTAGAGCGCGCTGCCAAGCTCAGCGACGAGCTTGGTGCCGGTAGCTTAACTGCCCTGCCGATTATCGAGACGCAGGCTGGTGATATCTCCGCCTATATTCCAACCAACGTGATTTCTATCACCGACGGCCAGATCTTCATGGAAACCAACCTGTTCTACCAAGGTATCCGCCCGGCCGTATCAGTTGGTTTGTCCGTCTCGCGCGTGGGTGGCTCTGCCCAGACCAAGGCGGTCAAATCGGTTGCCAAATCACTTCGTGTGGATCTGGCGCAGTTCCGCGAACTTGCCTCGTTCAGTCAATTCTCGACTGACCTTGATGCCGATACCAAGCAGCGTATTGAGCGCGGCACCCGTCTGACCGAACTGCTCAAACAGCCGCAATACAGCCCGTATGCGGTATGGCAGCAATACGTCATGCTGCTGGCCGCAACCAGCGGTGCGTTTGACGAAGTCGAGGTCAGCAAGATCAAGATAGCCGAGGCTGCCCTGCTGCGCGAATTCAAGAACAAGCAGGCTAAAGTGCTGGAGCACATCGACGCTGGCAACGAGCCTGACGATAAGGATAAAGAAGCTATCCTGAAACTTGCTAAGCACGTTGCCGAAAGCTACCACCCAGTAGAGAAAGAGAGTAAGTAGCGAGATGGAGATGACCCAAGACATCAGTATTACTGCCGAAGATGCTCAGCGCGCTGCGCAGTTGTGGCCAGCCTATGCTCACACTCCTGAGCATATAGGCGGTTTGTATGCCGGCGCGATTGCGGCCGGCGTACCGCCAGAAGCAGCACCTGGCTTGGTTGCTCGGGCGGCAGTTGAAACTGCCCCCACTAATATTCGTGCAAAGTGCGGTGACTTTTTAGTCGGTTTTGCTTTTGCCAGCCAAAACTACCATCCAGTCGATAAGGAAGCTAAGTAAATGCCTTACGAAGATATGCCAACGGGCACGTTTCTAACTGTTGACAAGGTTTCCTTACTTGACATGTCAAAAGCTGCTGCTATTGCAAGAATTTCGTTTGCAAGCAGGAACCAAGATGCCTACCAGGTAGTGGTCGGTGACAACCTGGTAGCTTGTATACATATTCACAATGGAATAAGCCCGATAGCACAAGAGATCCTTGATTCAAAAAATTCAGATGAAGAAGGAGACCGAGCAGCAAATGGCTAGTACGCAGCAGCTTAAACGGCGCATCGGAACCGTCAAGAACACTAAGCAGATTACCAAGGCTATGGAATTAGTAGCTGCTTCGAAGATGCGTAAGGCTACGGAGGCTGCGCATCGCGGTCGTGCCTACCGCGAGGCAGCGCACAGTATGTTGGCCCGCTTGTCTACCGTGACCGAGATCACCGAGCACCCGTTGTATACGACTCGTGACATCAAGACTCGTCTGTATGTAGTTATCACTTCCGACCGCGGCTTAGCTGGTGCGTACAATGCTAATATCATCAAGCTGTTGACGCGCGCCATCAAAGATGACCGTGCCGAAAAAATTCAGAGCCAGATTATCATCGTGGGCAAACGCGGTGCGCAGTTTGTACGCCGGATCGAGGGTATCGACATTATTGCTGCATATGCAGACTTTGGTGATCATCCAACAGCCAATGATATCCGTCCAATTCTTGATACGGTTATTGAACAGTACCGCACTGAGGCAGTTGACCAAGTCCGTCTGCTGTACACCGAGCACAAATCCAATCTGGTACAGATCGCGCAGAATCTTGCTGTCCTGCCCGCCTCGTTCGATGCCGAAGCAACCGAGGAACAGGGCCTGGCTGACGTGACATTTGAGCCAAGCGTGCAAGAAGTGCTTGAGAACGTAACTGAGCGTCTGCTGGAGGTGCAGATCTGGCAAGCCATGCTTGAGTCAATCGCCTCAGAGCAGTCAATGCGCATGCTGAGCATGAAAAACGCCACCGACAACGCAGGCGAAATCATCGACGACCTGACGCTCGAATTCAACACGGCCCGCCAGGCTAAAATCACCCAAGAGTTGGCAGAAATCACCGGCGGCGCGGAGGCAATGAAATGAGTGGCTGGTATAACCAACTCGAGGTTAGGGCGCTACTTACTGATGAGAGTGAGCGCGCACAGGCAGTCGCAGATATCTTTGATAATGCAATGATTGGTGAAGACTTACAGACATTACTCAAAATACGTGACAGCTACCCGAGGGCATTTCTGGAAACGGCGCTGGGCGGTTACCCCGATTATTTAGACGCAAATGATTTGAGAGAGGAGCAATAATGGCGACAGCAGAAAAAGTTAAATCAACAGTCGGAACTATCACCCAAGTCGTGGGTGTGGTGATTGATGCAGATTTCGGACAGGGACACTTACCGGCAATTTATAATGCGCTTGAGGTTGAGCTGCACGGCAAGAAATTGTTATTTGAAGTTGCACAGCACCTGTCTGAGTCAAGCGTGCGTGCGATTGCACTTGGCTCGACTGACGGCCTGGAACGCGGTGTCGAGATTAAAGACACAGGAGCACCGATTTCGGTGCCAATCGGCGAAGAAACGCTTGGGCGTATGTTCGACGTGGCTGGCCAGCCAATTGATGGCGGCGATAACAAGTTCAAGGCTTATGCGCCGATCCACCGCGAAGCGCCTGCCTTTACCGAGCAGTCTGGTAGTGTCGAAATTCTCGAGACGGGTATCAAAGTCATTGACTTGATTTGTCCAATTACCAAGGGCGGTAAAGTCGGTCTGTTCGGTGGTGCCGGTGTGGGCAAGACTGTGCTTATCCAGGAGCTTATCGGTAACATTGCTAAGTTCCACAGCGGCTACTCTGTCTTTGCTGGCGTGGGCGAGCGCACCCGCGAGGGTAACGATCTCTACCACGAAATGAAAGATTCCGGCACGCTCGAGAAGACCAGCCTCGTGTTTGGGCAGATGAACGAGCCGCCGGGTGCGCGTCTGCGCGTAGCGCTGAGCGGCCTGACCATTGCCGAGGGCTTCCGCGACAAGGGTTCCGACACCCTGCTTTTCATCGACAACATCTTCCGCTTTACCCAGGCCGGTTCTGAGGTGTCCGCCCTGCTTGGCCGCTTGCCGTCGGCTGTGGGCTACCAGCCAAACCTGGCAACAGAAATGGGTGCCCTGCAGGAGCGCATTACCTCAACGCGCAAAGGTTCGATTACATCCGTGCAGGCTGTGTATGTACCAGCCGACGACTTTACTGACCCGGCGCCGGCTACGACTTTTGCCCACCTTGACTCAACTATCGCACTTAACCGTGCGCTGACAGAACTCGGTCTCTACCCTGCTGTTGACCCGCTTGATTCAAGCTCGACAATTCTTGACCCGGAAATCGTCGGCGAAGACCACTACCAAGTCGCGCGCGAAGTACAGCGCATCTTGCAGCGTTACAAGGATTTGCAGGACATCATCGCTATTCTTGGCATGGAAGAGTTGTCTGATGAAGACAAGCTGACTGTGTCTCGTGCCCGCAAGATCCAGCGCTTCCTGACCCAGCCGTTCTTTGTTGGCGAGCAGTTTACGGGTATCCCCGGCAAGTATGTTTCGCTGGCCGATACGATTGCCGGCTTCCGCGAAATCCTTGACGGCAAGCATGATGAAAAGCCGGAGAGTGCGTTCTATATGAAGGGCGATATTTCAGAAGTAAAGGAAGCAAAGTAGGTGAGGATCCTTGAAGGTATTGGCGAATCAGCCAGTCAATGGCTCGCTAATCCTGATGGTGGGCCTGGCCAACTGCGGCTTTTTGCTCCGGAAGGGCTCGGAAAAATCCTGGTTGGCTATATGGATTGTGGGTTTAGCCCAGAAAAAGTGAGAATCATGGTTAGAGACCCTAATGCCAATGACGTTTTGCATGTAAGACTACCTCATAGTTCGGGGGCAAACTGTGATTAGTTTTCAGCTTGTCAGTCTCGACGGTGTGAAATTCTCTGAGGAAGTCTATGAGATTATTCTGCCGACAATGGACGGCGAGATCGGCGTGTTGCCCGGCCATATGCCGCTGATTAGTGTGGCGCAGCGCGGTGTGATTTCGGTGCGCCGCGACAAAGCACACCCGGATGATATGATGGAGCACTTTGCTATCTCTGGTGGCGCAATCGAAGTCACAGGTACTACCCTGCGTGTACTCGTGGACGAAGCCGACGCATCCGACGAAATCTCTGAAGAAGAAGCCCGCGAGGCCATGGAGCGCGCTAGGAAGTTGCTTGCCGACGCCAAAGACCAAGTGAGTCTTGATCAAGCCCAGAGCCTCATAGACCGCTCGGCTGTGCGCCTGCAGGTGGCAGGTCTCAAACGCCGTTCTCGTAGAGGGTAAGACACGCTCGCACCGAGGGTGTTGTAATCTGTTGATAACTATTTGCAATTGTCAGCAAAAACCCTTATCGTAATAACATAAATTAACGGAGGGTTTACCCGTATGACAGTGCGATCAAGGATCGCGATGTTGGCGGCGGAGTTTTTGGGTACTGCTGTACTCGCGACTGTTGTCATCAACGTTTCACGATCACAAATTGGAATTGGCTATTTTGTAGCTATCGGCGCAGGTTTGGCGCTGGCCCTGCTCGTACTTGCCTTTGGCAAGACATCGGGCGCGCATTTTAACCCAGCGGTTACTATTGGTCTTTGGACCTTGCGCAAAATTCAGACCGTCCAAGCTATTGCCTACATTGCAATGCAAATGCTTGGTGGTTTGGCTGCATGGCAGCTCGCTAACTACTTTGTTGGCAGCGAGATCCGCAGCATTGCTGGCGACAGCTTTGAATGGAAGCTGCTCGTTGCGGAAGCGGTTGGTACATTTGTATTTACCTTTGCAATTGCAGCAGCACTTTACCAGGACCTAAAGACCGGCCAAAAAGCAGCGCTTATTGGCGGTGGTTTGTTCCTTGGTATCGTTGTAGCCGCGATTGCATCTAACGCTGCACTTAACCCAGCGGTGGCCCTTGCAAACCAGACGTGGGCACGAGCCTACATCTTTGGGCCGATCATCGGTGGTGTTATTGGCTTTAATCTGTATGTTCTGTTGTTTGCCCCGGCAAGCTCGCTCGTACCGGCTCGTCGTGCCTCGGCTACGACAGTCGTAGAAGCACCAGTCGCTACAAAGACAGCTGCCCGTTCGACTGCAAAGAAGGCTCCGGCAAAGAAAAAGCCAGCCGCACGTAAGAAGAAATAATCTTACCTTAAAGATTTGCGATAAACAGCCCCGACTGACGGGGCTGTTTATTATTTGCGCGGAGTACCCATGCAGACAGTGGTGTAAAAACTTTTGTGGGCTATACTGGAGACAGTATCTATGAGCAATACAAATACAGACATGCAAAAGCATTCATCTGAGTCGGCGCTCCCGGTTGGCGGCAAGAGCATTACGCCAAACTTGCGCGCACTGCGCCTGGCGCTGACAATCAGCGACCAGCTGCTGTCTATGGGCGTGTCGGCTGCCAGTGTGGTGTCACGGGCTCTTGATATAACCGAAGCGTACTGCAAAGACCCGGTCCATGTAGATATCAATTCGAACGTCATCATGCTCTCGCAGATTCGGGATCTCAAGAGCGAACCGCTGACGCTAATCCGACCTACCGCTCCGCGGACGGTTAATAGCCGGACCATTCATGCTATACAGGATTTGGTTTATCGTATTCGTTCGCGCAAGCTGAGTCTGACTCAGGCAGAAGACGAGCTCGACAAAATACTGACTTCCCCCAAAGAGTACCCGACATGGCTTCGTTCGGCAGCGACAGCTGGTATTGCCACGGGTGTGAGCCTCATGTTTACTAGCAACTGGCGCGTTATTGTCACTACTTTTTTTGTTGCCTTTATCGTTGAGCGTTTTATGGACCTGCTTTATAAGAATTCGATGGCTACGTTTTTTCGCCAGGCTGCCGTTGCTGCTTTTGTGACCATCGGCGCGGCACTGATACATATGCTTGCCAGAAACGGCGTCGATTTTTTTGCCGGTATTGACCCGTCGTACATTGTTGTCGGCGGTATTATTATGCTGCTCTCCGGTCTGGCTATTGTCGGGGCTATTCAGGATGCTATTGATGAATATTACGTGACGGCCAATGCGCGTATCCTCAAGGTCCTTATTCTGACCTCGGGCATTGTTGTCGGTGTTTTGATTGGCCTGTATGTTGCGCAGAAGCTGGGAATAGGCATCACTGTTTCTGCCGATTCGCTTGCCACGGGAGACGTTACCTTCAGGATTATCGGTGCAGGCATTGCCGCCGGCTCGTTTGCACTCTCGACGCACACCCGGCTGCGTGCGGTCGTGTGGGCTGGCATGGTGGGATGCACCGCGCTCATCATTATGCTCCTTGCCAGAAACGCGGGCCTCTCGGCTATTCCTGCCAGTGGTATCGCTGCGCTCTGTGTAGGACTTATTGCTAAAACATTGTCGAGAGTGTGGCACACGTCATCATCTGGTATTGTGGCGGCTGGTATTATTCCGCTTGTTCCAGGTCTAGCGCTCTATAACGGCCTTATGCAGCTGGTGGATCACCCTACTGGCGACCCGCTGTTCTTTATGGGAATCGGTACGCTGTTTACCGCCTTTGCCGTAGCACTGGCGATAGCAGCCGGTGCATCCTTTGGCACAACTCTCTCGCGTCCCTTTAGTCAGAGGCAGGTGCAAAAGCGCAACACAGGACCCTTCGCTGATTTTATGCGCGAACAGCTTGAGCTTGGAAAAACCCAGGCCGGCACGGTTCTGCGAAAGTCGGCAAAATACCTCAAATCATCTTTTGATGATAAATAAATGCCTCGGTGGTTTCTCGGATCAGTCTAGTTTTGATTGTAGACAGATTGCAAATGCGCCTGCAGCGTATCTGACTTTTCGGCAGACCAATTGTCTGGCTGAGTGACTGCCGCCCATGCATATACAGCGGTGTCGTCATAGTAATGCCCCCGGCCGATAGGTGCCGACGCGGCTATAGCTTGGTCTAGACCGATCTGCAAAAAACTGACAATTGGATACCAGCTGGTACGCGGCGATACGTCGGGTGCACGTGTTTCGTCAAGCCAGTCCGGCTTGTTGAACAGCAAATCGAAATTGAACCATACCACCGGATCAGAACCATGCTGCTGGAATAAAATTCTGGTGTCGCTTTGCCACTGTTGTTCTGCAGCCAGGATGTCATCTCGTGAGGAAACAAACTGCACGGTTCGGCCGCCGCGGTAGGTCGGCTGCCACTCCGGGCTGCCTGCATCGCGGGCATCGGTTATCTGCCGCCACAGCTCAGCTGCATTCGGCGTACCGACAAACAGGACACCGTCAACCGACCGGCGCATATCATTAACACCGCTAAAGGCCGACTGCCCGCCGAACGAACCAAGGCTCAGGCCATATACGATCAATTTTGGGCGCGATTCGCGCGGGAGCTCTGCCCATTCGTCAATCACGGCATCGTACAGCGCCCTGCCAGCCAGGCGGGCGTTTTCTTGGTCAACGAGGAATGAAATCCAGCTAGGCAGATAGGAGTATTGCTGCGACACAATAGCGGTATTTCCGCCGTGCATGTACTCAACAGCGTCCATGACAGTCGGATCAAGCCAGCCGGTGCCGGTTGCGGTGGCGAGTACTAGGAGGTCTCGCTCAAAAGCGCCGGTGCGTTTCAGTTCTGCCAGTGCCAGCTCGGCACGGGCCTCTGCGCTATCGGCGCTGGCAAGCCCAGCATAGACGCGGATAGGCTCAAGACTTGCCTTTCCGCTAAACGTACTGATATCTTCTGCGGTTGGGCCGCTGCCCACAAAACCCCTGCCCTGAAAGCCGATGTGTTCCCACGGGATGAGCGATTCCGGACTGCCCGAACGCAGGCTGCTGACTGGTTGCACAACACCTTCTGGTGCGCGGTCGTCTCGCAGGCTGAAAGCATTGTTCACGAGACTGTACATATTTGACACCAACAGGCCGCTCAGTACCCAGTAGACAAACCAGGCGCTGACAACGATGGCAATACCCACACCAACCCGTTTTGGCAGGCGCTTGTGCAGGAGTACACTCAGCCGGTGGTTGATTGCCTGGATTCCCTTGCCTATCAGCAGCAGCGGCACAAAAACCGCCAGCGATACAATCGGCAGTACAATCATGTTCAGGTCGGTAAAGGCTCGTCCGGTATCCAGGATTTCGTGCACTTCATTCTGCCACATTTTGCCAAGAAACAGGTAGATGATAACCAGCAGCGGCAGCAGTACAATCGCACCCCGCCAAGCCCATTGGCGCACCTGTAGCGAAAACTTATATTCGGTAAACCAGCGGATAAGCGAGCTCAGGCCCACGCCGATTGCGTAGCCGGCAGTCAGTGAAAGCCCGCTGATAACGCTCTGCAGCCACCACGGCCGGGGCAGCAGCGACGGAAACAAGGATATGCAAAAGAACAGGATACCCAGTACTAATCCGCCGTACACCGGCCGCCATCCCAGAACACGCTCAATAATTCGTGCTGGCCAAGCCTTGGCCTGTGGCGATTTTTGACGCCTTTTCATATCAGTATCATACCAGAGACAACACTGATTAGAAATGTTGCTTCTTAGGGGCAAAAAACACCAAATACTTGCTATATATTGACAAGTATGATATAATTATAAGATAGGCTCATATTTAACACCTATCTGTATTCATGTACAAAGATCAGACACCCACCCTACCTAATCCTGATTCACGTCCAGAAGATTGGATTGACTATGCAGCGTGTGCTACTGCAGAGTTTTCGTTTGATGGATTTCCGGAGGCAAAGAGTCGCAAAAGCGCGTTTGGCTATAAGCACGTTGCGACTGCGGCAAGCATCTGTGCGGACTGCGTCGTTTTCAGCCAGTGTTTGGAAGAGCTGCAAGACACCCGTCGGACCGATCGTAACACTGGCTCAGTCCAAGCCGGTCACTTCGTCGGCAAAAATGGCGGGTTATTCAATCTCTTAGACCAATAGTTTGTCCCCATTAATTTACCGCAAGAAGCCAGCTACTGGCCGCGCGTAATCTGCTCGATAATAATCACCTGCTCATCTATAGCTTGTTTTTCGGCCGGCGTGAGCGGCCGTTCGGGCTTTGGCCGGAATAACTTTTTCAGTGCGCTTAATAATTTAGACATAGTCATTACAAAACTTATCTAGTGGCCGCCTTCTACGATATACCCCAGGTCCTTTAGCTTTACCGCATGTCTATACTCCATATCTAGCGCCTCTTGCCTGGTTTTCAGGTGTGGAATATGTTCGTACAAATCAGGACGGAGCTCAAGTTGCATTGCGCTGCGCAGACAGGGTGCGGAGTGCGTGCCTTCTTTGTGTTGCTTTAGCCTCTCCTCTGGTTTTAGGTAGGTCTGACCGACATATACATTGTATGGATCGCCGTCTATCTCTAGAACATAAATACAGTATGTGTATTTTTTGTTTGCCATACTATTCCGTCACCAGTTCAGGATTGAATAATTGGACCGTATGATCCCTTGGTGTTATGTCGCCAATAGTGGTAAGCTTGGTTATCTCAAGTTTTGGCTTCTTAAGCTCATCATCAGCATCTAGCTTCTTCTGTGTACGGATAATCGTAGCTTCTATTTCAATCTCTTTGTCAAACAGTGAATCCTTTATATCGCGTATCTCTTTGCTCTTGAGCGTGGATGTCAAAATATGACCACCATACACGAACCCCAGTGTCCCGGTATTGGTGTTTGCACGTGATAAAGTACCTTTTAATTTCAGATTTTCGCCATGCTGCCACTCTGGGAACACGACCCCGTCATCATCAGCATTGTTGCTGCCAAAATAGGGTTTACTATCGGCATCGATTCTAACTATAGTGTCTGACTGTGTTGTCTCGCCGGCCTCACCTATAAAAAGTTGCGTGTCGTTATCCACGACGCTTGTTATCTTCTTGAATATGTCCTTAGGAGCTTTAGCGTAAGTCTCAAGTTCATCCTTAGTAACGGTCAGCTCTTCTCCAGAAGGGTTTATTATTACAATGTTGTCAGCGCCAGTTATCTTGGTTTCTTCTGGATGAAATTGGTGTTTGCCCATCACGCCCATATGCTTGGCGATTCTGGCGGTCGACTTTATCTTCTTTACCGCTTTATCAAGGATCTCCTTTGATGTTTTATCTCCAACGTCATTCTTGGCCATTTGTGTTCCTGCTGAAATCGCGTAGGCGGCAAGCCCACCTCCAATCACAACGCTTACCAGCCAAGCTATTAGTGAGCCTGATTCTAGTCGTATCTCGATATCATAATTATCTTTTAACTCTGGGTGCTCTGAGTTGATAAAATACTTGGTTGTTTTTTCGATGCCAGACAGAATATTATGCACGTCAGTCAGTGTTATTTTGCCGTCCTCAACACGCTTGCCTTCAAGTTTAATAAAGTTCAGGTTGTCATTTTCGGCTTCACCCATGTTGACAGTTTAACAATAACCAATCCTACTTGCAATCCGGCCAATAGTATTGTATTAACGTAAGCGTTATGACATTTCGATAACGGCGATTTCTTCGGGGGTTAGGTTGTAGAGTTGGTAGACTAGTTGGTTGATTTTGGCTTCTTGGGTGGAGATGTCGGCAGCGGGGTTAGTGGTTTTGACGTCGATGATCTCTGTGACGAGCTGCTCTATCCTAGACTCCAGCTCATCACTACCCGGGCTTGGCTTCGGTATCGGGAAGTCCGCTACGACATCTCCCTTCAACTCAAGCACATCGCCTTTTACGGCACCTTTATTTTTGAGCCAGACTAGCGCTAGCTTTGAGTTTAGCAATGCTAAACATAGCTCTAGGCTCCTTTTTGATGAGTCATACACGAAGTAGGTGTCAGTGCCAGAAAACCACTCGTCTTTAATGAGCGAGAATATATTGGTCTTTGCTCTGTATGGAAATACGATTTTATCACCGGTAAACATGCGAACATCTCTTGGCCATAGAAGTGTGTACCAGGCTTGTTTTGAGCGTTTGATCTGGGCTCTGTCGGCAAGAGCATCGCGGTGCGATTCAAGGTACTTGTATATTTGCGGATTATCTTCTGGCACAAAATCTTTATCAACATAAAGCACACTCTTGGTAGCAAGAGTCCGGGTTATGTATTTCTTGACATCCGAGTTCTTGAAAAATGGCTTTATGTATTGACGCTCCGATTCGCTGATTTTATCAAAAAAGTCCGGTCGGCCATCAAATATAAAAACCGTATTATTACCAGTTTCCAGTCCTTTGCTTACTTTATAGTAGTCCTTTACCCGAGGGTGCTTCAGTGTAATGTCTTCCATTAGCGTATTGACTAGGTTGTCTCTAAGGTCTATAAAACCGCGACTGTTGTATATGTTAGCCTGGGATATGTTGTAGTATTCGGTGTCTTCATCTATGCCGCTTAGGATTTGCGGTATAGCAGACGATGAGTCGCCAGGATAGCCCTTCCTGCTCGTTATGATTGTCTGGCAGTCTACATCGTGTTTGCCTTTTCGTAGCTGCGTAATCAGGTTATGCTGACCGATGGCGCTCTCAAATATCTTCAATTCATGGAAGTTAATGAAACGCAAAGGAGTTGCTCGTGTCTTATAATCTGCACGCAGCTTATCCGCGTTGGTTGCCGTTAGGTAGTAATTGGTCGAGATGAATGTTAGGACTCCGTTGTCGTGCAGGATATCTAGTCCAAGATGGAAGAAGAAGTAGAACAAGTCCATCTTGCCCTTGTAGAAGCGTTGGCCTAGGGATGTTGTCTTAAGGTTATCAAACATCGCCTTATGTCCTTTTTCTCCAACATACGGCGGGTTGGCTATGACAATATCAAAGCCATCTATACCAAACATCCACTCGGCATCAAACCAGTCCGTTGGCTTGTCTTCAAACGGTTCCCAGCGTGAAAGCATTGTGTATCTACCGGAAGCTTGGCCTCCGAATTCATCAATTGTTTTCATGAACATTTGTTTTTGAAGCCGGTCAAACTCGTTTCGCAAAGCTTCGCGCTGGCCAACATTTGCAGTAAAGTACTCGTCACGTATCCTGCGTAGTGCATCTATGTGGTCGGTGTCTTCTAGTAGCGAGCTTTGTTTTGCTGCAGTTTCGGCAGGCAAACCAACGAGTGAGTTGGCAGTGACAAACTTGAAGTCCAGGTTTGGCAGTGGACGGATGCCTCTGTTGTCTTTACTGTCATCAACTTCTTCTTCAATAATCAGTGTTAGGAAACAGCGGAGCTTTGCGATCTCTGTCGCTATTGTTTGGATATCTACGCCAAAAATGGACTCGCGTATGACGCCAAGCTTTCGCAGGTAATCATAGTTTTCATTACGATACTTTTCCTCTATATCACGGCGGAGTTCAGGGGAAGTGATGTGTTTGAGCTGATTTTCCAGCCATCGCTCTGCGTGTTCATCAACCTGCTGGAGTATGTAGACAACCTTTTGCAGGATGCCTATCGGGAACGCACCGGAGCCACAGGCTGGATCGAGTATGGTTAGGCCGGCCAGCGCGGTCACAACCTTTTCCTTTTCGCCGTCCGTCAGTTCACGCTCTTTGTCGTCTTCTTGACCCCAACTAATGAGAGCTTTGAGCTTTTCTTCGTCAACACCAGTCTTACACTTTAGGCATTCCAGCAGCGAGCTGTCTACCATGTAGTCCACTATTTCGCGTGGCGTGTAGAAGCTGCCAGTGGACTTGCGCGCAGACTCGCCCGTTTCTGGATTTATTTCAGCCAACAGGTTCTCAAAAATGCGCCCCAGCATTTCCGGGTCGATTGAAAGGTCTACATCGTACGAAGTGTTTTCATCTACCGTAAAGTTATACTGTTCGAGGATAGAGAACAGTTCGATAAACCAGCCATCGGGTATAGATACAAGGCCAGGATTGCCGCCGCCGGTGAAACTATTCTGCTGGTAGTAGTCGCCTGCGTGGGGGCTAAACAGGCCGCCATTCAAATACGGGACAGTTGAGAACGGTACTTCGCGTAGTGATTCGTGGCGTTGCCCAACGCGCTTGTTGAGCAACTCAAAGAACAATGGCTCAAGAATACTGTGGTAGTAATCGGCATGTGCGGCTACTGCGCTGAGCGACAATAAATCATCGGGTACAATTGGTATTCCGGCATTACTTTTCTTTTCTTTGAGAAACCAACTAAAAACTATACGACCTATCAGCCTAACCGCAAATTCCTGATGCTCGTTACCCGTATCAGCTTTGCCATGAATCTTTAATTGCCCCGGATATTCTTTGATACCACGCTTGCCGCCAACTAGCTTCGTGAAGAGATCGGCCACCGAGGCATAGAACTGCTTATTGACTACTTCGACAGAGAAGCGCTCTTGCAGCTGCTTGATATCTTCGACGCGGCCTTTTTCTATCAGGTACTTGTAAGGTGTGACAGTCTTTGCACCTACGCCCAATAGGTATGAATAGCGGCGCGGGTTGCTGTCTTTTTTGACCACTTTGCCATCTTTGATCTGTAGCGTAGATGTTAGCAGTGAGAGTCGCCAGTGATCGTTGCCGTCGTGAAAGGCTATGATGGCGTTGCGGATTTGGTGGTTACGTAGAACTTTAAAAGCGGCTTGGGTGATTGCGATGCGCTTGCCCGAGTCGGTCTCCTCACACTCTGCTTCAAGTACCGTAACATCGAAATCCCTCGACTTTGATTCGCCGAGTTTCGTTACGCTGGTAAGGATTGAACCGTCAGCGCGCACTTGGCGTTCGTCTCTTTGATAATCTGGCAAGAAGCCTTTCAGAAAGGTGTCAAAAAGTTCTTTGTTATAGGGTTTATCTAATATCATTTGCGCAAATCTTCTGTAAACATGATAATTTCACTTACACTGTCGATGGCTTCGGCTTTTTGCTTGATAACATTGAGGTAGTGTGGGGTGAACTTTTGCTTTAATTCCTGAACGGTATCACCTAAATTTTCTTCATCTAGACGTAATTGGGAAATATATTTGAGCTCACCGTTCGACAAATCGTCGAATTCACGGATGGCGTCATAAAGATCAAACAAGTAGTCACGTTCCGGTGGGTATGTTTCTTTGAGTGCCTCGACAATTTTCAGAGCCTCTGCCCTGCGCCCCTGTATCTTCGGCAGGGGGTGCGGAGCAGTAATACGTTTGCGCAGTATTTCAAACTTTTTATCCAGCTGCGCGTCACCTTTGAGAGACTTTTCTTCTCTGTCGGCTTTAAAGTGTGGCAACACGAATTCTGGTGACACGATTTCAGCCCCTAAATCGTACCCTGTGGCCAAGGCAAACATTATTCCATTGCCACGTTTGGCAAATGATATAGATACATTCTTGGCTTTGCCTTCTCTCACAATACGCGTGCGTTCCGGAATATTCTGAACTTCATTCAATAAATTCTTGTCATGCTTGATCGAGTTATAGATGTTGCGATATTCGTTATCCCAAGAACGCTCGCTAGATGCTTCGTCTGCATCATTGTATGTACTCTTGAAGTAGCTCTTCAGATCTTCATCTGGTGTAAGTGTGCGGGTATCACTGCCGACAATGTTATTGATGAGTAACATTTTGAGTGTGCTTATGCCTTTAACGTTGGCGATGTCTTCACCCACATCAGTCGGGAAGAAATTGTAGATGTAAATGTTGTCAAACATCTTCTGGTTGATACGGTTGATACGACCTATGCGCTGGACGACTCGGGTTGGGTTGTACGGTATGTCGTAGTTGATAATGATGCCGGCACGGTGGAGGTTGAAACCTTCTGATAGTGCATCGGTAGCCACAATGATATCGTAGTCGTTTTTCTGATCGCCATCGTACGAGGCATCGAAGTTTTCCGACACAATCTTTTTCAGTTCGTTGCCGGATGAACCGGTGTAGAGCAACGTTCGCTCAAGGCCATGCTCTCGCAAATTTTTAGCCACATATTCTGCCGTGTCTGCATAGCCAGAGAAGATAACAATTTTGCGCTCTGGGTTTTCTGCGAGCAACTCTTGGAGCTTTTGTTCTGTACGCTCTTGCTTTGGGTCGTCGCCAGTCAGGCCGCGGGCAAACCAATCTTGCTTAATCTTTTGGAGTAGTTCTAGGTCTTTGCGTGCAAATATTGCAAATGAGTCTTCGAAGAGTTCTCGAGGGATAGGGATCGCAGTTTTTTTGATAGCGTCTATATCAATTTCTTCACCGCTATCAATAAGGCCCATGATCTCGTCTATGGAATCGAATTCTTCTAGGTCATCGGGGTCGACTAACTCACCTTTTTTCAGAATAGGCACATATCCCTTATCCCACCATTTGAGAATGATGTCATGCGATCGAATCATCTTGTCAAGTGTGGACTGAAAGGCATACTTTGAGCTCTCGAAGCGTTGCACGAGCAACCGGCGCATGAACTGAGCCAGGTTTGCTTGAGCAGTCTTGAGGTCGGTATCGTCGAAGAAGTCCTTGTACTTTTCTACAAATTCATCACGATCTCTGATGTATGATGCCGATTGGTAGCGTGCGCCATTAAAGCCATTCTCCGCATCTGTCAATTTTTCTAGCGTACTAACATACAGTTGGCGAATATTGCCTAGGTCATATTCAACCAATTCTGGTCCAACTACTTCCGGGAACTCGATATTTTGGTTGTGGAGGTCGTCGGCATACTCTTTGATTTCTTTGAGGTCAATACGTGACCGTCGAATAATCACTGGTTCGATAAGTAGGCGCAGGTCATGACTAAGTTTTTGCAGCTCGGTCTTAACCTCATCAGTCATATTCTTTTTGCCGAGTCTCTCTAGTTTTTTGTATTTACTGATTAAATCGTCGAATCTCAGTCCAAGATTATCAACCGAGTTAATGGTCGAACGACTAGGCGTTTGAAATAGCTTAATCATAGCGAATAGATCTTGTGGTTTGTTGTTGTATGGCGTCGCGGTAAGTAGCAGTACTTTGTTATCTGGGTGGGAGCGTGTGAGCTGATGTAGCCATTGGTAGTCGTCGGTATCCTCATTTCGGTAGCGGTGCGCTTCGTCTATGATGTATAATTTGGGCTCGCTATCTTTGGCATAGCGTTCATGTAGGTATTGGATCTTGCCGCCGCTTTCAACGTGCGCGCCAGGTATCTTGAAGCGGGTTGCGTAATCTTGCCATTGTGATTTTAGATGTGGCGGAGTGATGATAATCGTACTCATCTCTAGGTTATGGGCAATAGCAGAAGCAATCACAGATTTACCCAGGCCCACTACGTCGGCCACAATTACGCCATTATTCTTATTCACACAGTCGATACCCGAGCGGATAGCATCCAGCTGGTATTTTAGGTTCGAGAACTTGCCGCCAGTTATGGATGCTGGGGATTTAACATCTTCGTCCCCAATTTCAGCGTAAAGCTCGTGCAAAATACGGATAAATATCTTGTAAGGATCTGGGGTGGAATGTATCCATAGTCTTTTCTGGATCTGATTCAAAAAGCTGTCTTCTGTATCGGGCGTAGTTTTGACTTGGATGTCTACAGCATTGGAGTCGGTCCACAGTGTTTCGAATTTGCCCGAAAATTCATCATACTTTTCATTATCTCGAAAGGGTACGGCAAGTTCGCCCTGGCCAATAAGTCCATTGTAAGTGAAGTTATTTGAACCCATAAATACGTTGCCTTTGTAGTCACCACCCTGTGAAAAATCAGGCTTATTGGTCAGGATATAAGCCTTGGCGTGATTTTGCTCATTGGTCATACGAATCTCTAATGAACCATCTCTAAGCTTCTCTTCGAATATACTTTGCATACGCTGGTCTTCAGTGCCATCAAAAGTTTCAGACAGCGCAGACTTGTTAAAGAGTTTTATAAAACTCTCAAGATATTCAGTCTTCTTTTGACCCCTACTCAGATTATGTTGATTCCTGTTTTGGAAAGGCGCTAGATCGATATCTGGATTGGACTTCATGGCAGAGCTCAGCTCATCAACAGCATTGGGATCGATGGATTTGCCTACCAGAATGCGGATTTTTTTATCCTTTAGCTCATTTGCCAGTGCAGAAAAGCCGGAAAAGTAAAAATAGGCCGTGAGTATATCTATACTCTCTGCTGATGGGAGTGTGTTCTTTAGAGCCTCGTGCAGGGTCTTCTCTTTATTATCGATCAAACTCATTGATACTATTCTACCCTTGTTTTCTCAGGTTCGCCAGGCGAACATAGCAGGATATGTCAGAATTCTGCACCTGTCAAGTATATGCGCAGGTGTTAGCGTAGCGGTAGGCGGCCGCCGGAGTTCAGGCAGGCTTGAATGTTTTGATACGGCGTGAAGTGTAAGGTGCGGCTATAGTAGGTTGTGCCGGGAGCATGGCAGATATTGCTTCTACTTTTCTTGACAACTCCATCGCTATTACTCTGAGTTGGCCCGGGCGCAGGGGCTTGCTTGGTGCCAATCTTGGTAATCTGGTTGACAGGTTCTTTCGTGACGGCGCTGGATATCTGCTTACGGCCAACTTCCAGGCCGTTGGCGTAGGAGATTTCGTAGGTGATAGTGCGTTCGCCTATTGCGCCTTGGGTAGCCACGACGGACCTGCCGGCCGCAAGGCTCGCGTCATTTTGCGTCAGTGACTGGTAGGCTATCTGCTCTGTTACTGTCTCGGTTTTGGTCTCTATGGTTTCGAGTTCGCTCTGCTTGGTCGTATCAATCGGACGGCTCTGGCTCGCACCACCCGGCGTTTCTAGACTCTGCTGGCTTTGGTTGGGCTGTTCAGAACCACCAAAAATACCAGCCAGTACAAATAGGCTCACAACACCGAGTCCGATCTTCTTGCCAACAGAAAGCATCTTCAATTTGGCCCACACCTCATTATTAATGACAAGTATAACAAATCGTTGTATAGAAGTCAACAAGTGGCTTCATAGATCTGAGCTCCGAAAGTGCTCATGCTTGCAACTGTTGGGTATCTGGCTAATACTCAACTCATGGATAAACAAAACGGTCCCAGATTCACCCAAGACATCAGTTCTCTGGCCGCCAGTGTGCTACCTATATTACAGTTATTTTTCGCACAGTTACCAGAGGCTGTTAGAAACACTTTTCAGGCACAGTCGCACTTCACAGGCATCTCGCTTGTTACTCTCCTGCTAAGCTACATTTTGATTATAGCGTTTCAGTCAAAACCCTGGTTCGAAATAGTGCTGCCCTGGCAACGCAAGGCACGTAAGGAGTACCTAGAATACCAGGATCGACTCTACAAAGGCTCGACGGCTTTGGACAAACTTGGGGAAGAACACGGCAAAGAGGTCAGCGAATACGTTGAAATGCTAAAAGAGAAGCCCGTCAGCGCACCTTCGACCTTAAAGCGCGATAACCTTGTGTCCTTTGCAACCTCCGTCGTGATTGTCAGTGCCGTAGCCTTCCTGATACTTGCCTTGTTGCCGCATGACACGTGGGTAGCGATTGTGCAATCCATCAGCTATGTGCTACTTATAACTTTTTCGGTTTTGATTTTATCTGTATATCGCAGCACCATTCAAAACAACACGCGTTACGAGGAAGAAAGAGCAACTAAGGTCATAAGGGCTATAGATTTAGCAATTGAGCATAATGTCTTTACGCATCAGCCAAGCGTAAGAGTGGTAGAGTCGTTTGACGCAGCGGGCTACCCTGATAACCTAAACATAGTAGCCGAGTACGAAGGCCAGTATTACCATGTAATTACAGACTCCACTGCGAGACGCCTGATTAGGGGTCGCAAGCTAGATAGCTACAAAGAGGACAGCTAGGCCTTCGGTTCTTTGCCCGAAAAGAACAAAAACCGCCATCTCTGGCGGCCATCTGTAAACCCATCACTACCCTATCCTTTCATTATACCATACTTGTCAAGTATTTACAAGCACAACCCCTTTTCACTAGAATCTTCAGGTTGTGCAATGCTTATGCTTCTGGAGGTTGAGCAAGGAGGTTGAGCAGTTCCTGTTCATGGGATTGGATATACATCTCGACGCAATTGCCAGAGCCTTGATTGAAGCCGTCTGACAGACTACCTAGAGGATCCTTCGTATCGTCTTCTTGGTCGGTGGTGGCTTCTTTGTCCTCAAGGAGCTCATGAAGCTTCTCGTCCGCAAGCTCATCTAACATGCGCGAGTGCCTGAAAAAGAGCGCACTATCACGGCAGCCGTTATATACGTCGTTGCCGCATAGATCTACATCATCAGCATTGTACTCGTGGCGAGCCTCGCCGCCGAGCCATTGCTTGACGCGCTGGAGTTGAGAGTGTTTTCTAACAGGGAGGAAAATTGAACGTCTGGGCGCACTGTCCAGGAATTGTGTAAGGTTCGACTGTCCGCTCCTAAGATAGAAAGCGTAGGTGAGACAACCAATCATGAAGTGATAGCCGTGCTGTATACCTTCTTGCAATGCCGTAGATTCCTCTGCCGACAGGCAGTCTTCTCTGCCAAAATCATTCTGAGCTTGTATGGTGTCGAACTTAATAACATTTGTGATAAGCGGGCGCCTGGCGATGACCATGTCGGCAACTTGCTCGACGGTATACCGGCAATTACCACCAAAAGCGAAATCCTGGACAGTCTCAAACTCGGATGTGGTAAGTACGGGCAGGCCTAAATAGGCGTTGTCCTTAACCTCTATCATACTACTGTCGCCCCATAGTAAATGAGCCTATCGAGATGATGTTCCATATGGTTCACATTAATTCTATCAGAGGTATTTAGCAAGCATAAGCGTGCTCAAAATAGCTACTCTTCGCCCACTGGCGGGTGGGTGCAGAATTTGTGTTGGCCGCGGGGTTCGAAGCGCCCGGCGCGGATATCCTCTGCGGCCTGGGCAAGTTTGGCGCGCAGTGTATCAAGCGACTTTGCCTGCTTGCTGACCGAGCCGACCAGGTTGATATCGACGAACTGCAGGCCGACTTTTGGCACTTCGTCGTGGTTGATCAGCCATGCCAATGCGTAAACGGACAGCTGGGTGCTGCCGCTGGCGCGGGATTTGGCATCTTTTCCGTCGTAATTTTTGAGGCCGGTTTTGTAGTCGCGGATTTCGGTGCCGCCACTGTCTACTACCACGTCCATACGGCCGTGCAGCACAATGTCTTCTTCTGCGAGGCGGACTTCAAAATCTTTCTCGACCTCGAGCGGCGCCTCGCCTGCCTCTGCCTGGGTATAGAATTGCTCGAGCGTCTGGTGTGCCAGCCGGCGGCTGCGCTGGGCTTGGTCGAGTGATATATAGCCTTCGTTGCTCCACTGATCATCAAGCTGTTGCTGCAGGGTTGGCAGCGGCGGCAGAGCGCCGTCTTGCCTGCCCTGGTTGATTTGCTTGAACAGATCATGCATGAGGCTGCCGTAATTGGTACTGCTGGAATCGGGCGACGGCACGCGCAGCACGTAGCGGAAGTAAAAATCCAGCGGGCATTCGAGCAGCGTACTGGCCTGGCTGGCGCTGAGTCTGACGGTATGGCCGTCCAGGATGTTCGATGGCACGCTGACGCCATAGTTGTCCGCAACCGGCGGGCTGAAGTCGGCCGCCAGCGTATCGGTGTTCTGAACGGGCGTGTTTTCGGCGGTACCCTCGCCGAACATTTCGTCTATGAAGACACTGGGCTTGCGCGGCCTGCTGCTGGTGCCATTGCCGAAATTGGCGAAGCTGAGGATAAGGTCGCGGCGTGCACGGGTGGCGGCGACATACATCAGCCGCCGCTCTTCGGCCAGCCGGCTGTCTGCCTCGGAGCTGGTGCTGGCTGCGAGCGCTTCTGGCAGCCGTATGCCGCTGCTGCCGCCCAAAAATGGGAATGTCTGGCTCATCAGCAACGGTATGTAAACGGTGTTCCATTCGAGCCCCTTGGCTTTGTGAATGGTGGTGACGACGACCTCACTCTCGGTAATGTCCAGTGTGTCGTCGACGTTTTCGCCGCCGGCGCGGAGCGCGGGCAGTGACACAAGGTACTGCGTGGCGGTTGGCTGCAGCGCGACTTTGGCGAATTCGGCCAGCGTATCAAAATACTGCCCCAGGTGCGTGACACTGGCGGCGGCTTGCTCGCTGGTCATGGCATCGGCCAGCAGGCGGTCTTTGTAGCCAGAGTCTTGGACGGCCTGCCACAGCAGGTTGCCGACCCGCATGCTGGCGGCACCGGCGCGCCACGAATCGATCAGCTGCAGCGCCTGCGTTGTTTCCGGCACGTCCTGCAGGACTTCGCGCAGCGGTTTGTGGGATTTCTTTGCTTTGTAGCTCTGCTCGGACATGAGCTGGTTGCTGATACCGAACAGGTCGCTTACGAGGGTGTGGTGCAGGCTGGCGTTGTTCTCTGGCTCGACAATGGTACGCACAAGCTCGGTCAGCATCTGAACGATAGGCTGCTGGTACAGGTCTGGGCTGGCACCCACCACGCGGTGCGGCACGCCGGCAATGGACAGCGCCCGGTGGACAAGCTGGTTTGAGGCGTTGGAACGGGTCAGGATGGCGATGCTTGGGGATTCGTCGGGCCCTAGCTCGCTGAGCCGGCGGCTGATATCGCCGGCTATCCACTGCAGCTCTGCGCGCGTGTCATGAAAACGCAGCAGCTCCGGCGCATTGCCCGGGCAGTCGCTGGTGAGGCGTTTGTTGAGAGCAAGGCTGGCTTCGAGCCGGTGCGGGTTGTTGTGCTGAATTAACTTGTAGGCCGCGTCCAGAATAGGCTGGGCGCTGCGGTAGTTGATAGTCAGCGCGGCTTCGGCCGCATCGGGATAGCGGTCTTTGAAGCCGATGATATTACTGAGCGTTGCTCCCCTGAACCCATAGATTGCTTGATCGTCATCCCCGACCACAATAAGGTTCTGATCTTTGCCGACGATCAGGTCGATGAGCTTGGACTGCATCGGGTTGGTGTCCTGGAACTCATCGATGAAGATCATTTTGTAGCGGTCCTGCAAGGTGCGGCGGATGTTCGGCCGTGCCCCCAGCAATTGGATGGTCAGGTAGATCTGGTCGTCGTAATCGATAAAGTTGTCCTGCCGGCAGAGTTCGATATATTTGCCGTAGATGCCGGCGAGCTCTGTGTACATTTTTTTGTCGACGGCCTCTGCTTCGTCGCCGGCGGGCAGCGCGGCGGTATGTTCGGCGAAGGCTTCGGGTGTGATGAGGTTCTGCTTGAGGCTGCTGATGAATCTCAGGATGGTAGAGATTGACGAGTCCGGAAAACCGGCGTTCGGCAAAAAATAATCCAGGTTAAACTGTTGGATGCGCTCGCGAAAGAACACGATTTGGCCCTCTTCGCCCAGGAGCCGGTAGCTGCTTGACAGGCCGATGTGCACGCCGAATTCGCGCAGGATGCTGTCGCCATAGCCGTTGAAGGTCATGATGGGCAGATCGAGCAATATGCCGCTGCGGGCGCGCAGGATGCGGTCGAGCATCTCGCCGGCGGCTTTTTCGGTGAAGGTGACAGCCAGGATTTCGGCCGGCTTTACACCCTCGTCAAGCAGCTGGCTGATTTTTTCGGTGATGGTGCGCGTTTTGCCCGTACCGGCTCCGGCCACTACTAAAAGCGGGCCGCCCTGGTGGTCGTACACTTTTTGCTGGCCCGGGTTAGGGCTAAACACCGTATTTGTCATTCTCTCTATTCTACCCCGGTAGTAGATTTTCTCGAAAATCACTACGGGGCACGCCTTTCTGCTCCCATCAAGGGAACAGCTCATATTACTCTCTGCACGTAATTTATGCAAGCGACCGCAAGTACGCGATCTCGTCCATGAGCTGGTGCGGGTCGGTACTCAGGTTGATACGGCGGAGGCAATCAAGCGCACCGTAGTGCTTGAGTATTTCACCCTCTTCTGGAAACAAATCGTCGTCGAACCACAAAAACGGCTGTTTGAAGTTGATAGCATCTGTCTTGAGGTCGCCCCAATCGGTTGGCTGCACTTGCGCAAGCAGCTTGATGGTTTTGGGTTTGAGCACGGGCCTGAGCACGTCAACTGCCCGGTTCTGGCCGCGCCATTGGTGGGTGGTGAGCCAGTACGTTGTGTCCGGCCACGCAGTAAGGACAAACTGCAAAAACTCATCAGCATACTGGGCGGCATGGCTGCTGTTGGCCAGCAAGACGCCGTCGATATCGAGATAGATGTTCATCCTGTTACCATCCAAAAAACTGCCGATGTTTGCTGTGCATCTGAACATGTGGTGAGCGATTCAGCCGTCCGTGAATACTGGAAGCCAAGGTGGATGGTAACGGGATTCATCCCGCTTAGAATCTCACTTAACCTTCTTCTTACAGAGTACGTCTGAAGCATATACCGGGATTCAGTCGTGGTACAAGGGTTGTAAGTCGCCTGGTTTCTAACGGGATTCATGCAGAAAGTATACGATGTTTTAAACGGCGGTACCTTATACTAAAGGCTAATGCTTAAATCTAACAGGCTGTTTTGTTTTTCGCCGCCGGTGATGCTGGCGACTTTTGTGATTGAAATCGGCCTACTCATCTATACCGTCTGGCGCTACAAGCTTACGCCAGTGACGCGTCTGGTTGCCCTGCTGCTGTTGTTTCTGGCGTCTTTCCAGCTGGCAGAGTATATGGTGTGCGGCGGCTGGGGCATGGACGCTCAGGCTTGGACAAGGTACGGCTTTGCATCGATCACCATACTGCCTGCCCTTGGCATGCACCTGGCAATTGTACTGGCTAAGAAACGGCTGCCCTGGCTTATTGCCCTTGCGTATGCAAGCGCGGCGGTATTTGTCTATTACTTTATTTTTGTGAGCGGTACGCTGAGCGGCAATGAATGCCGTCCAAATTACGTTGTATTCCATGTCGAGGGAGCGCTGATGTATCTGTATGTGCTGTATTACTACGGCTGGCTGGCCGTTACCACGACGCTTACGTTGTTGTGGGCCAAAGGCAGTAAGCACAAAAAACAGCTCCACGGGTTGGCGGCTGGCTACCTGGTGTTTATCATCCCGACGGTACTGGCAACTGCCATTAATCCGGCCAATATAGCCGGTATACCATCTATTATGTGCGGCTTTGCAGTCCTGATGGCACTGGCATTGGTGGTCTGGGTGGCGCCCGGAGCTGCCAAGGACCGCACAAAGTAACCGCTTGTGACAAAATTGTGGCGCCGTGCTAGTATGACCTCTGTGAAAAACGCATATGAATTTGAGTTGCCAGAACATTTGATCGCCCAGGCGCCCGCACGGCCGCGGGATCACGCTAGGCTACTGGTATACCGCCTGTCAGACGGGTCGATTGCCGATAGCGTGTTCTATAAAATAGATGAGTTTTTGCACCCGAAGACTACGCTGGTGCTTAATAATAGCAAGGTCGAGCACTGCCGCTGGTTGTTTGACGAAGGCAGGACCGAGTTGTTTGTCCTAGAGAAACTTGATACTCACACGGTGCGTGCCATGGTACGGCCGGGCCGCAAGTTCCGCCTCGCCAAAGAGGTGCATCTGACCGACTGGCTCCACGTCGAGACGACTGCTCTAGATGACAAAGGCATACGGACACTCAAGTTATCGGTGCCGCATGATGACGAGCGGCTAAAGGCGCACGAGCACGTGCCCCTGCCCCCGTATATTGCCCAAAACGACAAGCTAGCCGCAGAGTATCAAACCGTGTACGCCAAGCCCGCGGGCAGCCTGGCGGCGCCGACGGCAGGACTGCATTTTACCGATGCGCTGCTTCGGACTCTTGGCCAGCTGCATAAGACCGCGGAGGTGACATTGCATGTAGGGCTTGGCACGTTTGCCAAGCTTACCGACGAAAATATTCGCAGCGGCCGGCTGCATGAGGAACAGTATGAGATTTCTACCGAGGCTGCCGATATATTGAACCAAGCGGCACATATCACTGCTGTTGGCACGACGTCGGTACGCACGCTCGAATCGGCCGCAAGCGGCGAGCGCCGTTTTGTGGCCGAAAAACGGCCGACAGATATCTTTATCCGTCCGGGCGATAAGTTTGCGGCGGTTGACAGCATGATAACGAATTTTCACCTGCCCAGTACCTCCCTGTTGATGTTGGTGGCGGCCTTTATTGCTGACAAGCGAAACTTGGATGAAGCCGCAGCCGTACAAGAGCTTATGCGCCTCTATCAGCACGCTATCGATAATCAATACCGATTCTACAGCTTTGGCGATGCCATGCTTATTGTTTAGGAAGTAATTACACGAGGGGAGAAGATAAGAGGCTGCCGGTTGGCGCTCAGGAGTCAGCATGAGCAATTGGCTTTCCTACTTGAAAATACTTGTGCAGAGGGCTATGCTTGAGATAATTAAATAAAATCTTGGAGGGTGTTGGTTATGGAACTGGTTCATAAAGCAGAAAAAGCCTTAGAGGGCATATTCAAGGCGGTACCGCCGCTACCAAAGGATGCTAAGAAGGGCCTGGCAAGTATCTTACCGTGGGTTGCACTGATTGGCGGTGTTTTACAGCTATGGGGTGCATGGCAGCTATACCGTTGGGCAGATAGCTGGAGCAAAGTGGCTGATTGGGCAAACGCGTGGGCGCGCTCACTAGGTGTCGATTCTGGAACGTCGGGCGTTACTTTTTGGGTATGGATTTCTGTAGCAGTTGCAGCGCTTACTGCTGTGCTTCTGCTGGCTGCCTTTCCAAAATTACAAAAGAATCTCAAGGGTGGTTGGGACCTGATGTTCCTGGCTGGTCTTGTGAACCTGCTCTACGGTATCTCTACCCTGTTTATTGAGCATAGGGGCGTCGGCAACCTTATTGGTTCGCTTATTGGATCTGCAATCGGGTTTTACCTGCTCTACCAGGTGCGCGAGTACTTTGGCGGCAAGGTGTTGACGTCTACACCTGCGGGTGGTCCATCGGAGACGAAGTCTGATGATGCGGAGAAGAAGTCGGAGTAATTTTACTTCTGTATTGTTTGAGGGCCCCGGAAAACCGGGGCTTTTCTTTTGTAAAGAAACAAATCGTAGATCTTCTTTCTCTGGCCAAAGAACCAAAGGCCCTCTTCTTGAAACCAAGAAGCAAGTTGTTCCATTTTTGACTCGACAAAAACGGAACCCAAAAACCGACTCGGCAGTTTTAGAAACAATACTTAAGCCCAAAGAGATGACAAATTCATTTCTGCGGAACTAGGGCTTACGCCCTTCAAACAGTCCTCGAAAGAAGCAACAACTTGTCATCTCTTTGTCCTCAAATCTGTTTCTAAAAAGCCGGGAAGACAAGCAGAAACCCCGGCCTTGGCCGGGGTGCTGTTTATTTTGGGCGGGCCTTAAGGCCCGCCTTCTAAAATCCAGTAGCGAGAATTTAGACTCAAACACCACATTCTTCTTAGTATACATTATATCATACCATGTCAAGTATGTCAATAGTTTTTGCTGTTTTACCCCTGTTTCACGGATTTCACGGCCGTTAGGCCGTGTATAAATAACGCCCTTTCAGGGCTTCTGCTTTCCGGGTCCGGGCATGAAATTGTTCCCTGATTCGGGCGTTGTCCAAAAGCACAATAATTGCCCGAGGACTTAGCCTGCCAACTCTGTTATGAAACTTGGCAGGCCGACCGATAGGGAGTTGTCCGAGGCATTGTGTCTTTTGACAATTGGCCGAGTCACGGGACGATTTCGCCCGGTGGTTTTGGCCCGCTTTTGCCACCAAAAGCGGGTGGCCTTTGGTTCTTTGGCCAGAGAAAGAACGTTTACGAGTTGGTTCTTGGTCTGAAGTGATTAAAGAATTAATCGGCGTTGACTTTGGTGGCGCAGATGAGGCAATTGTCTTCTCTGAGTCTATCGGCAATAAGCCGGTCGGTAGCTTTCCACCATGGTTCGACGTCGCGGTAGCCGATCCAATCTGCTGCTCTGCGGAGCCACCAGCCCAGCCGGCCGTAAAAATGCAGCCTGCCCCATACCACCACGGCCCAGTTCTTGCCCGCGGGCGTGATATAGACCGGTTTTTTTGGCTTGTACGCAAGCGGCGCTTTGCCGGCTGCGTGGCGTTTGAGGTTGTCGGCAACGAATTTGCCGTCGTGTAAGGCAGTCTGGGCCATACCGGTATACGGCGTATTGGCATTGTCGCCGATAACGAACACGCCGGGCCAGGCTTGCATAAGCTGGTCGACCTGCACGCGGCCGTTTTCGGCCAGCATGAAGCCATTGTCTTTAAAGAACGGATTGTTGGCGATACCGGCCGTCCAGATAACAGTCTTGGTGCGGATGGGCTTGCCGTCAAGCAGAAGCGTGTCGGCTGTTTCGGCTTGGACGGGCTTTTTGAAGTGGAGTTTGATACCTTGCTTGCGGAGCCGCTTGGCAAGTGCGCGTGAAACGCTCTCTGGCATGCGCGGCATGAGGCGCGGTGCGGCTTCGACCAGCTCTACCTTTGGTTTGCCCCTGCCCTTGACACCGTGCTGTTTGCGCAGGTGGCGGATGTAGTCCGGGAGTGCTCCGGCCAGTTCGACGCCTGTCGGACCGCCGCCGATGATGATATAGCGGTCGTCACGGTGGATCGGGTCGGACATTATTTCGTGCAGGTGGTGTTTGAGCCGCTCTGCCTCTGCCAGTGATTTGATGCCGAAGGAATATTCTGCCATACCAGGGACGCCAAAATAATTGGTGACATTCCCAAGCGAGAAAACAATTGCGTCGTAGGTGAGCTTTTTGCCGCTGCGCAGACGGAGGGTTTTGGTTTTACGGCTCAGCTTTGCTGCCTCGTCTATGAGTATAGAAACGCGCTTGTTCCTAAACAGTTCGCCGAGCGGCATGCTCGATACCGTTTTGCTGCCGCCGGTGGCAGTGTGGTACATCATAGGGAAATATTCAAAAAACGGCCGGCTGGCGACAAGCGTGACATGAAAGCTGCTATGCCCGGCAAGATCCAAAGCGGTTTTTATGCCGCCAAAACCGCCGCCCACGACAACTATTTCTCTTTTTTTCATCTATACTTTCATATTGTTTATGCTTGATACCTAGTATATGTCATATGCTGCCTACGGCAAAATTGCCCGGCCAGTAATTTTGAGGTACTATTAACCATAAGCTTATGAAAAAATTCATACAAACACTCCGGGGGTCTGGTTTTGGTGGAAAAATAGATGATTCTGCCCTGACAAAAGATTTCTACAGCCACGATGCAAGTTTGTTTGAAATTCGCCCCGAGCTCGTTGTGCACCCAAGAAATAGCAGTGACGTACAAAAACTCGTAAAATCGGTGCTGCGCGACAAGCAATCCAATCCAAATTTGAGTATTACAGCTCGATCGGCCGGTACGGATATGTCCGGCGGTGCTATTAACGATTCGATCATCGCTGATTTTACGACCCATTTTACCAAGGTGGAGAGCCTGACAAAAAACAACGCAACAGTACAGCCCGGTGTCTACTACCGCGATTTTGAAAAGCAAAGTCTCAAGCTGGGTGCGTTGCTGCCGTCTTTCCCGGCCAGCAAGGATTTATGTACGATTGGCGGCATGGTCAACAATAACTCCGGGGGTGAGAAATCGCTGCAATATGGCAAAACTGACAACTTTGTGACGGAGCTCAAGGTTGTTTTGAGCGACGGTAATGAATACATCATAAAACCGCTGGACAGAAAAGAGCTTGATGCCAAAATGCAGCTCAAGAATTTTGAAGGTAAACTCTACAAAAATACCTTTCAGCTGCTTGAAGATAATTATGACGAGATTCAAGCCGCCCGTCCCAATGTATCCAAGGACTCTACAGGTTATCATCTGTGGGATGTTTGGAACCGCGAGACCGGTATATTCGATCTGACCAAGCTGTTTGTGGGTGCGCAGGGTACGCTTGGGCTGACAACTCAGATGAAGTTCAAGCTCGTGCCTGCGCCAAAGCACTCAGGAACACTTGTTATATTTCTGCGCGATCTCAAGCCGCTTGGCAAGATGATAAACCGGGTTATGAAGCATAATCCCGCAACATTCGAAGGTTTTGATAACTACACGCTCATGCTGAGTATTAAACTGTTCTTTTCGTTTCATAAACTGATTGGCTGGGGAGAGACCGTAAAACTGGCGGTTCAATTGATTCCAAATGCCGTCATGCTGTTCCGCGGTGTTCCAAAGATGGTCCTGCTGGTTGAATTCAACGGCGAAACGCCCGATGAAGTCGCCCAGAAGGTTTTTGACCTGCGCGCCGATCTTGGCGATTTTAAGCACAAGGCGCTCTTTGAAGAGGACGAGACCGAAGCCAAGGCCAAGAAGTTTTGGATTATGCGCCGGGCAAGCTTTAAGCTGCTGCGCGAAAAGGTCAAGGACAAGCACACTGCCCCGTACATCGATGATTTGATTGTAAATCCTGAGCATCTGCCTGAGTTTCTGCCAAAAGTCCGCAAGATTATCAAGAAGTACGGTCTACTCGCGACTATCGCCGGTCATATGGGTGATGGCAACTTTCATATCATTCCACTGATGAAACTTGAGGACGAGAAAGAGCGCGCCAAGCTGGAACCAAGCATGCGTGAGGTCAACGAGCTTGTTCTAAAATATGGCGGCTCTTTGAGCGGTGAGCACAATGATGGTCTGGTGCGCGGCCCGTGGCTGGAAGAAATGTATGGCAAAAAGATTGTCGGGCTGTTCCGCGATGTCAAGAAAATTTATGATCCAGAGAATATCTTTAATCCGCGCAAGAAGGCTGATGCAACGTGGGAGTATTCATTCAGCCATGTCCGCGACAGTTTCTAGCTGACTTTATGTGCGCACGAATTTTGAGAGTGGTAATCCGCTCTTATCCAAGGATATTTCTTCATCGTATTGCATATACGCCTCCGAAATAGTGCCTTGCCTAAGAACAGATTACCCTTGGCTCAAAATCCGCGCTTAACAGTGGTTGGTCCTCTCGCCACAAAACTCAAATAGGACCCTAAGTTTTCTGGTGAGATGACAGAGTAGCGGCGTTATCAAAAAACACACCCTATCTTCTCATTATACCACACATTGTATAGCTTCTGTCAAGGAACGGCTTTGTTTTCTTTAATGACTTGCCGTTCTTTGCTTCTGCATATAATTCTCCTTGATCAGTCGAATTAGCAAGTTTTGCAAGCGTTTTTGCTTACCTATCCCTGTTTTGAGCCGTAGATATTACGAGTTTGTGGCGGGCGAGTTCATTGAGGAGTGAGACGACCGCGAAGAATGCAATGCCGGTGAGGCAGGTGCGCAGGACGTTCGCCTGATTGACAAAAATGAGCAGGACGCCGGTCGCGAGGGTGCCGACGGCCAAGATGTAGCTAGATTTTAGCTTGTCTGCGCTTGGCTTAAAGTTTGCAAACACCGACAGAGCGATGGCGGCAAGTGCGAGGATGATGTGCATAAGAATAAGCATACTTCTATGCTACACCAGATAGGGGTTTATGGAAATAAGAACCGAGAAAACGACCAGCACGACCAGCGCATAGTGGAAATTGCGCTTTGCCCAGGCGTCATCATCGGTTGTAAGCAGGCCCTCGGCAGCAAGCTGTAGCCAGCGCAGGCCGAAGACAAGCATGACGATGAAATAGATCCAGCCAGCCCGTGCGTCGGTTGCGAGCAGCAGGCTGGCTGCGACAGTCAGCACGGTATAGACAAATATCTGAACCTTTGTGCGCGTAACACCGCGGATGACACTGCTGACGGGTACACCCGCCTTAGCATATTCCCTCCGGCGGTAGATTGAGATGGAGTAAAACTCTGGCATTTGCCAGAAGAACAGCACGAGAAACAGTATGACACCTGTCCAGTCGAGTGCATTGGCAACCGCAACGTAGCCAGCCAGAATCGGTGCTGCGCCGGATATGCTGCCCACCAGTGTGCCGTGCACGCTCCTTCGTTTGCCAAGGGCACCGTACAGCCAGACGTAGACAATCCAGCCGAACAGACCGACGCCCACGACCCACCAGTTGGTGTAGAGCGCTAGGATGAGCGTACCGGCTAGGCCTAAGATGATGCCAAATACGAGCGCCTGCCTGCTCGTCACCTCTCCGGTGAGGATCGGGCGGTTTTTGGTGCGCTCCATAAGCATGTCGATGTCTTGGTCGAGGTAGTTATTGATAACGCAGGCGCTGGCGATAACAAACCATGTACCAATAGTGAGTGTGATGAACACCAGCCAATCTATATGGCCATTGGCCGCGAACAGGTAGCCGGCAATTGTGGTGATGAGATTGCCATAGGTAACGCCTGGCTTGGTTAGCCGGTACAGTGCCCCGATATTCATCCCGTTATCATCCAAAAAACTGCCGAAGTTTGCTGTGCGTCTGAATATGCGGCGAGCGGTTCAGCCGTCCGTGGATACGGGGGGCTGAAGTGAGTGGTAACGAGATTCATGGACCCAGTTTATCATGAGGATTTTTGTGACTAGTATGTATTTACTTAGCGTAAGCTCTTTGTGATATAGTGGACCTAAGCTACTAAGACTCATGAGGGTTCATGGCAAAAGGTAAAAAAAATCAGAACAAGTCTGTCTGGGTTCCCTTGCTTGGCTCGGCCAGCCTAGGAATTCTGGTCCTGGCTGTTGCTGTGCTGACACGTGGCCGCGACATCGCCCTGCTCAATCCCAAGGGCCTTATTGCCGATGAGCAATTCCGGCTGCTGATAGTCTCGACCGCAATCATGCTGGCATTTGCCGCAGTAGTATTGTTCTTTATCTACTTTTTTGCGTGGAAGTACCGCGAAACTAGCCAAAAGGCTGTCCACAACCCCCGGGCCGGACGAAGCAAGTGGCTACTCTTCACTGCTTGGGCGTCCCCGATTTTTATTTGTATAGTGCTGGTAGGGCTCATGCTTCCCGCTACCCAAAGACTGGAGCCGCAGCGGTCTATCAAATCTGATAACGAAGAGATTACGATCCGGGTAGTTGCCATGCGCTGGAAATGGCTGTTTATGTACCCCGAACAGGACATAGCAACGGTGAACTTTGTGCAAATACCGGTAGATACACCCGTGCGCTTTGAACTGACGGCAGACGAGGCGCCTATGCAGTCGTTTTGGATCCCGCACTTGGGTGGTATGCTGTACGCAATGACAGAGCACGTGAATCCGCTCAATTTGTTGGCGCACACAACCGGCGACTATAGCGGCGGCGCAGCTGAGATTAACGGCCATGGTTTTGCTGGTATGAGGTTTACCGCCCGCGTGAGCACTAGGAGCGATTTTGATGCCTGGGTAGACGAGACGTATCAGTACTCCACTGTTTTTGATGAGGCTGAGTATGCAAGGCTTCTTGAGCCGAGCGAAGACACTCCGGCTGCAATGTACAGCAGTCCGGCCAACCGCGAACTGTTTGATGCTTTGCTCAAAAAATATATCGGATCGCACAGCCACTATACCGAGTCTGAACATACTGAGGACGGGCACCGATGAGAGATTTTCTGCTTGGTAGACTAGACGGAAGCGCTCTGCCGCACGAGTGGCATACGATTGCCGGATCTATTTCCTTTATTCTGATGGGCCTAGCTCTGATTGGATTTATCACCTACAAAAAGCGTTGGACGTGGCTCTGGAAAGAGTGGCTGACCTCAGTTGATCCGAAGAAGATCGGTATCATGTACTTTATCGTCGGCGGCGCTATGCTGCTGCGCGGGGGCCTCGACGCCATCATGCTTTGGCTGCAGCAGGCGCTGGCTTCGGGCGGCGGCGGCTATCTCTCGGCGCAACATTTCCAGGAAATCTTTACGGCGCACGGCAATATCATGGTGTTCTTTGTGGCCATGGCGCTCATATTCGGGTTTATAAATTATATTGTGCCGCTCCAGATTGGCGCGCGCGACCTAGCATCGCCGTTTTTGAACACGCTGGGCTTCTGGCTGTATGTGGCCGGCGTGGTCATGATCAATATGTTCTTCTTTGTGGGCGGCGAATATGCTGCAACCGGCTGGCTGGCAGTGGCTCCGCTATCTGGTCCGGAGTTCAGTCCCGGTGTCGGGATGGATTATTGGATATGGAGCCTGCAGATATCGGGTGTTGGTACGACCTTGGGTGGAATTAACTTTATCATGACTATACTCAAGATGCGCGCCAAGGGCATGACGCTATTCAAAATGCCGCTGTTTACCTGGGGTTCGCTCTGCAGCATGATTATGGTCGTTACCGTCTTCCCTCTGCTCACCATGACCATCTTCCTATTGTTCTTTGACCGCTACTTTGGCACGCACTTCTTTACGACCACGGGCGGGGGCAATCCCATGATGTACACCAACCTGATCTGGATGTGGGGCCATCCGGAAGTGTATATCATCATGCTGCCGTCGTTTGGTATCTTCTCAGAGGTGGTGTCTACCTTTAGCCGCAAGCCGGTGGCTTTCTATAAGACAGCCGTGGCCGGCATTATTGGTGTGGCATCTATTTCTTTGGTGGTGTGGCTGCACCACTTCTTTACCATGGGCGCGGGGGCGAATGTCAACTCGGCCTTTGGTGTGGCAACCATGCTGATTGGTATACCGACGACGGTGCTGATGTTTAACTGGATTGGTACCATGTACAAGGGCCGGATACGGTTTACAACGCCAATGCTGTGGTTCCTTGCTTTTGTTGCTGTCTTTGCAATCGGCGGGATCACCGGTATTTTGCTGGCTATTCCGCCGGTTGATTTTCAGCTGCATAACAGTCTGTTCTTAGTAGCCCACTTCCACTCGACTGCCGTTGGCGGCGTGCTGTTTGGTATTTTTGCCGGCTTTACTTATTGGTTCCCCAAGATGACCGGGATCCGGCTGAATGAGCGCATTGGCCGTTATTCCGTGTGGGCCTGGGTAGTTGGTTTCTTTGTGTCCTTCACCCCGCTCTACGTTTTGGGACTTATGGGTGCGACGAGGCGGCTTGACCGTTACGATGCATCAACGGGCTGGCAGCCGTTCTTTATCATGTCGCTGATCGGCGGACTTATTATCTGTCTTGGGGTTGCGCTGCAGATCATCCAAATTATTGCCAGCTATATGCAGAAGCGCCGTCTGGCTGATACAACGGGCGATCCATGGGACGGCCGTAATCTGGAGTGGTCTATGGCATCCCCGCCGCCGAGCTATAACTTTGCGATTATTCCAGAGGTAAAGTCGCGGGATGCGTTCTGGGACATGAAGCATCTGCACGCGCCAAAACCAAAGTATCAGGATATTCATATGCCTAAGAACACGGCGACAGGCATCTATATCTCACTCCTCGCGTTCTTTATGGGCTTCGGGTTTGTATGGGAGATGAACTGGCTGGCAGTTGTGTCGATAGTGGGTATGATTGTCATCTTGGTGATGAGAACGTTTGATGACCATTTGGAGTATACGATTCCGGCTGCTGAGGTTGAAGAAATGGAAGAAGCCCGTACGAGAGAAAACAAGGTGCTCGAGAAAGAACGTATGGAGAGTAAAGACGAAGAAGATATGGGTATCATCGAATTTGTAAGGACGGCCATCGCATGGGCATTTGGCTTAGTGAGGCGTAAACGATGAGTCCCGTTAGTCTCTATGCAGCATACAGTCTTCGGCTTCTCGCTGAACGTGTATACATGCCTCAGATGCGCACAGACAATAAAGGGTTGGAGGTCTAACGGGATGAGTAGTCACCTTTCTGCAGCTCAAAAAGAACACCAAGAGGCAGCCACTGATCGGACAATGTTTGGCTTCTGGGTATATATGATGACCGACCTTCTTATGTTTGCCGTACTGTTTGCGGTGTTTGCGGTGCTGAGGAACAACACCATGGGTGGGCCGGGCGGCAGTGAACTGTTTAGTCTTCCGATAGCACTCACTAATACCATGCTCCTGCTCACGAGTAGTTTTACTGCTGGCATTGGTATGATATATGCCCGCCGCGGCCTCAAGCGGCAGACGCTTATCTGGTTTGGCGCTACGTTCCTGTTAGGCCTAGCATTCCTCGGGCTGGAGCTGTATGAGTTTTATGAGCTTATACATGCAGGGCACACTCTGACCGTCAACGCGTTCCTGTCCTCGTTCTTTGTGCTGGTTGGTACGCATGGTTTGCATATTCTCTCGGGCTTGATATGGTTGGCAATCCTGCTGGCGTATGTTGCGAAGCGCGGTCTGACCTACTCGAACGTGCGCAAGCTAGCGCTGCTGAGCCTCTTCTGGCACTTCCTGGATGTGGTATGGATCTTTATCTTCACCGTTGTTTATCTAATGGCATTTGTATGAGTATGAAAGAATCACAGCAGCACAAACCCACAGCCGACAGCCAGCACGGGACAATGATGCCCTACATCATTGGCTTTATCCTGTCGCTGATATTCACCATCATTCCCTACCATCTCGTCGTTAATAAGGTTATATCCGGCAATGCCCTGCTGGCAACAATCCTCGGGATTGCGGTGTGGCAGATGATTATTCAGCTGGTGTTTTTCCTGCACCTCGGCCGTGGGCCGAAACCGCTCTATAACGTTGTGTTTATGTTTGCGACAGGAGCCACAATCATAGTTGTCATCGGCGCTTCCCTATTCATTATGGCCAATCTGTATCGCACCATGACTCCAGAAGAATTTATCCGCCGGCAGGCACAAGAAGAAAACATTGCCCAAATTGGCGGCAGAGAAACCGGCGCCTGCAATGAGCTGCGCAATAACCATATAATCACGATTAGCGGCGGTGTCACGGATCCAAGTGCCATCAATGCTAAGCGGTGTGATACGCTCACCTTCATCAACGAAGATGACTTTGATCATGAGATTGGATTCGGGGTTCATCCGGACGACGTTAGTTATGGGGGGTTATTCGAAATCGTACTCGATGATGGACGTCCCGAAACCATTACGCTTAACGAAGTTGGCGATTTTGTGTTCCATGACCACTACGATCCAAACATAACCGGCTCATTTACCGTTTCACCGTAGAATATTGGGCTCGTGTGATGAGTGGCCACACCCTTTGGTATCCCTGAGCTCCCGGACCGCTCCGGCTCTAAGTTGCCACTCACTAAAGAGGTGGCAACGGCATGATGGTTAGAGGTGTTCGAATCTGGTATGATACCTGACAAGATGCATGAGCAAATACAGCCGCTGTCTCAAGCTAGGCGGGTTCTGAAGATTCTTATCGCGATATCAGTCGTCGCGGTGATTGCTCATATTGCGCTCAAATACCTTAGTGTTGTGGTGCACGGCGAGCAGCACCTCGCCCTGTTTGAAATTTCTAATAGGTTTGATATGAACGATGAGAATAGTGTGCCGCAGTGGATTACGCTTATGAACTTTCTAATTCTGGCTGCTGCTTCGTTCCTGGCGGGGTTTATGACAAAGCAAAAGGCTAAGAAGAGGCTTTGGATGGCAATCGGTATACTCTCGGTCCTATTGTCGATCGACGATGCTGCAGCGATACACGAGTCTTTGCTAGGGCTTATCCACTTATCGGTGTTTGAAGAAGGTTCGTCAAGTCTTCTCGAAAATGCCTGGCTGTTTATTGTGCCGGTTGTAGCGGTTATTGGTATCTGGTTGCTTGTGCATGCAGTACGGTTATTACCGCGCCGTACAGCGCTGCTGCTGGCTGTTGGCGGCGTCACCTTTTTGATTGGTGCGATTCTGGTGGATTCACTTGCGAATACCGTTGCGGAGCGCTCGTTTGCCGGACAGGGCGTGGTTGCAGGTATTGAAGGCTGGTTGCAGATGGTTGGACTCGCAATGCTGGTGTATGCTGTGCTTGATTATCTTGAGCGTCAGCATGCTCCGGCCATCCAAAAGGCTTTCCGGGCCTTGAAGGACGGTAAAAGCTAGAACTCACCTGATATCATAAGGTATACTGTCATCTGAAAGGCACTAAAGTGCTTATGAAAAAACAAACACTGTTGAAAATGAAAAAACTCACCCACCCAACCTCTCAGCTCATAGCCGCGACCTTGCTGTTTGTTTTGAGCGTACTACTGTCGCGCGGGGCTGACATGCATCCTTGGGAAGTGACACTCTTTGAGTGGATTTACGGCTGGCCGGACGCTCTCAGGCCGGTATTCTTTAGCGTGACACAGCTTGGTTCAATCCACACGCTTTTTGTACTGGTTGTTGCCTTTTTGGCATTACGACGCTACAACGCAGTGGTGAGAATCTTGCTCACCAGTCTTCTTGCTTATCTTGCGGCTGGGTTTGCAAAAGATATATGGGGCCGTGCCCGCCCGCACGAGCTGCTGAGCAACATCGAAAACCTTGATTATATTGTCAGAGGCCCGGGTTTCCCTTCGGGCCATATGGCGCTTGCAACGGCGCTCGCACTTGTCGTCGGTAGATATATACCCAAAAAGTTCCACTGGCTGCTGATTGTTTTGGTCACCGGGGTCGGCCTCTCGAGGATGTATCTTGGTATTCATGCCCCGCTTGATATTGTGGGCGGCTTTGCAATCGGCTGGGGCGCGTATGCTCTGTTTTGCTATGTGCGGATTTATAACGTAGGCTTCAGAAAAAAACGCCAGATTAGTGACTCAAAGAAAAAGTAGGTGTATACTTTATCCTCGAACTAAAAAAGGAATGTGCTTGCTATGGCTTCGGATATGATTACGGTCAGAGGACTTAAAAAGTCATACGGCAAGGTAGAGGTTCTAAGGGGTGTTGATTTTACCGTAAGAAAAGGTACGGTTGTCGCCCTGCTCGGCCCGAACGGTGCCGGCAAAACAACCACGGTGCGGATATTGAGTACCCTGCTCCAGGCCGATGCGGGCGAACTGCATATCGACGGTAATAATGTCCGGGATGAGCCAGAAAAAGTCAGGACTGTTATCGGACTGACCGGTCAGTCGGCTGCCGTAGACGAGCTTCTCACAGGCCGTGAAAACCTGATTATGATGGGACGTCTGTACCGTCTGACAAAAGACAGTGCCCGCGCTCGTGCTGATGAGCTTCTGAAAGAATTTGATTTGGTCAAAGCCGCTGACCGACCCGCCAAAACTTACTCTGGTGGTATGCGACGCCGCCTTGATCTGGCCGTGAGTCTTATTGCGACGCCCCCTGTTATCTTCCTCGATGAACCGACCACGGGGCTTGATCCGCGTTCGCGTATCGCTATGTGGGACATTATCAAAGGGCTGGTTGCCACAGGTGCGACACTGCTGCTCACAACGCAGTATCTGGAAGAAGCTGACCAGCTGGCAGACCGGATTGTCGTGATTGATGATGGTGTGGTCATCGCTGAAGGTACGGCATCGGAGCTGAAGCGCAAGATCGGCAATGACCGGCTCGAGCTCGGGTTTGGCTCGGCTGCAGACCTGAAGAAGGCTGTATCTGCGCTCGGCAAAGCAGTAGCTGACACTGATGAAAAAGAACTACTGGCTCATGTTGTTATCAAGAATACTAATACGGACGTGCGTACTGCGCTTGATGCACTTGCCGCCAAGAAGATCAAAGTCGCTTCTATGGCAATCCATAAGCCAACACTCGATGATGTGTTCCTGTCATTGACCGGCAAGTCAAAATCCACAGAAGCTGAAGAAACGGAGACAAAATAATGGCCACAAAACTTGCATTTGAACAGAGGCCAAAAGCCTTGCAGTGGATGAGCGATTCGCTTATCATGATTGGCCGCAGCAGCCGGCATATCCTCCGTAATACAGACCAGCTGCTTGGCACCTTCTTCCAGCCGATCATGTTTCTTGTCCTGTTTGCGGCTGTGTTCGGCGGTGCAATTAAACTTGCTCTGCCTGAGGGCGTTGGCTACCTTGACTTCTTGATGGGCGGTATCATCGTCCAGACGATTGCTTTCGGATCGACTACGACAGCGATTGCAATTAGCAATGACCTGCAGCGCGGTATCGTTGATCGTTTCAAGAGCCTGCCGATGTCTGATATAGCTGTATTGAACGGCCATGTTATCTCTGACTTGTTTCGCAATGCTATATCTGTCGTCGTCATGGTGCTTGTGGGCTTGCTCATGGGCTTCCGGCCTAAGGCTGATCCGCTTGAGTGGCTCGCAATTGTTGGGCTAGTCGCCCTCTTTACGCTCACTTTTTCATGGTTGGCAGCTATCGTCGGGGTCATTGCTAAGAGTGTTGAAGCCGTACAGTGGCTGACTTTCGTCATCATCTTTCCGCTTACCTTCGCAAGCTCGGCTTTCGTACCGGTAGAGAGTATGGGCAAAGTGCTCCGCGTCTTTGCTGAGAACCAGCCGATTACGCATATTATCGAGGCGGTCCGCGGTCTTTTCTTGGGCAATCCTGTCGGCGACCACATTTTACTATCGATTATCTGGTGCATTGGTCTTTTGGCCTTCGCGATTCCATTCGCGACCTGGCTGTTCAAACGCCGCAGTTCAAACTAGCACTAACAGGGATAATCTGGTAAAATCACCTGGTGTAGTGGGATGTGGCCAAGTGGTAAGGCACCAGGTTTTGGTCCTGGCATTCGGGGGTTCGAATCCCTCCATCCCAGCCACGAAAAGGCCACCTGAAAAGGTGGTTTTTTCGTGGCTCTGTTTAGGATTTGAACGACTTAGGTAAGAGGAAGTATAAATATATGTTTTGATATGAGATTAGGACATTGTCAATCTCTGGCCTATACTAGAGGATATATGACACGCGCACGGCGTGAATGAGGAGAAAAGCATGGCAAAAGATAGAGGCAGAAAAGAAGTCAAAAAGCCAAAGCAAGGCAAAAATTTGTAATGTCGGTGCAAAAGAATAAGGCCGGGTTTCTGGTGAGCCAACAGGGTATCGATGCTCTCAATGCTCTGAATGATATGGTTGCGAGCAAAGAATACCACACAGAATCAAGCTACAGCGCCAACACAGCCCTGCATACTGATAATCTTATATCCTTTACAGACAAACACATGCTGTATCTGCAAAATCATCTGGGCATCGATCCTGAGCAATATATTTCGAACCTCAAGCTCATGACTCGAATCAGGCGTTAGCATCACTCAGCATCTTTATTATTCGCGCGTAATACTACGGCCGTAAGCCCGTAGTTGTTGATTTCGGTATTGCAGGCAATTTGAGAGTATAAAGTTAAAGCCCCGTACTCGGGGCTTTAACTGATTGTCTTACTCCTATAACCTGTGTAGGTTTAGAGGTCTAGATCAAGGCCGTCGTTATCTTGACTGTTATTGTTGTTTTGGTTGCTGTTATTGTTGTTGCTGTCGGTATTCTGCGTATTGTTGTTCTGCTGGTTGTTGCTCTGATAGTTTACGCCCAGTGTGACATCGCCGACATTGACGTTTGTACTGTTGTCGCTGTTGTTATCTTGGTGCCAAGTTTGACTGTTGTCGTTGCCGTTATCGCGGATAGTCGTAGTAACGGTGTTGGTGGATGTAGATGTATTGATACTCTTATCGTTATTGTTGTCCCAGGTCCAAGTCTGGTTATTGCTGTTGTCGTTGCCGTTATCGCGGATGGTGACATTTGTACGGCTGCTGCTGTCGCTATAGCTCCAGCTTTGAGTATTGGTATTGCCGCTCCAGCGGTTATCTGTATACGTATTGGTTGTAGTGGTTGTAATGACTGAAGAGTTTGACTGGCTGTAGTTGCCCCATGGCATAGCCTTTGCAGCTGATGCGCCGTAGCCAAGCGCTGCCCCGCCAGTACTTAAGCCAAGTACTGAGCCTTCGCCAGTTGCAGCTCCGGCGACTTCACCACTCGTAGACGGATCTACGCATGATAGAGGGGCGTTATTGGTTTGCTCCGCAGCGGTTACGTTGACCGGGTTGTGTTGTGCAGCAAAAACTGCCTCGAGAGCGCCGACGCGCGAGCCCACGACAACATTTGTGATAATAGCGACGAACGCGCCTGCTGCAACCATAATTGCCGCAAATGCAATCAAAATCTGGTTGAACGTTAGATTGATACTTTGCTGGCTTGCTTGTGTAGCCATAACAAAACCCTCCTTTATATTAATCCCTCAAAAGAAGCGCATTCCACCTCACTTCTTTGCTCATGATGGTACGCCCGATGCCTATGCTTGTAAATACGCTTATGCCCTACTTATGCACAGGAACACAAGTTTATCTGGCTGAACTATTGCAAAAATTACAAACATAAGCCTTGACGATATGTTGTGAAAATAGCTCCATACGAGCTGCATGGTATACTGCTAGCAAATGGCACGAAAAAACAAACAGAAATCACTCCCTTATTACACCATCCGTTACGGCAAGCGCTCGATAGGCCTGCTGATAGATAAGGTCATCATTTTCCGCCTTATGCGGCGCCTGCACGGCCGGTTCTGGGGCGTTGCAGGGGTGCTTATCATGGGCTTCTTCTTGTCAGTTTGCTTTGCTATCCGGCCGGATATGCTTGATTGGTCGACCGCCTTCAGCGATTTTGGAAAAGACCCCAGAACAGCAGCCTATCTGGCAGCGGCCCTGTTCTTTGGCGCCTACGGCCTGTGGCGTTGGCGCGAGTATCTGAGGCGCACCCTGAAGCATGCCCGGCCTGTGACCGGGCTCATCTATATGACAATACTTGGTTTATATATTGCCGCGCTTTTCCCTGTTGCGTGGAGCGGCTGGCCGTATCGGATGCACTTTATCGGCGTGGTTATTTTTGGCATCAGTATGGCGATGACTGTCGTTGTCGACACGCTGCTTACTAGAACACGCAAGAAAAAAGGCGCTTGGCTCTGGCAGTTTTTTCGGTTGCTGTCCTTTATGCTTATTGTTATTGGCGGATACGTCACATTTGGGTCTGCAGAGGTCATAAATTGGTATGAGCTGTCGCTGCTTGGCGAACTGCTGATGTTTGTCGGATTTACCATTTGGATTGTCGACAAGACATATCGCGGCGAAGGCGGCCGATCCCGCTTGTCACGTCTGCTTCACGGGCTTGTGCTTATAGACTAATATAGAAGGGTAAGGAGAAAATATATGAAACTTTCATTACAGGCCGACGGGATAAAGCAAACGCTCCAGGCAAAGGCCGACGTAAAGGGGCCGGAAGTGTCAGGGTCGCTTCTGTTAACGGAATACGATGTATCTGGCGCAAAATACGTCCACGTGCGGCTGGAAGTTTCCGGTGACCCGGCCGTTCTGAAGCCCGGCGTGCACGCGGTGCACTTTCATGAAAAAGCCGCCTGCGATTGTGACGGGTTCAAGTGTGCTGGCGGCCATTTTGATCCGGGCCCCAGTGGCAACACCGACCCTGATGCCAACCATGGCTACCATGCCGGCGATTTGCCGAGTATAACTATCGCAGAAGACGGCACGGGCGTGCTCGAAGCCATCACGACGCGCGTGACGCTCTCTGATGGTCCAGTATCCCTTCTTGGCAAAGATTCAGCGCCCGACGGCACGTCTATCATGATTCATGGCAATCCCGACCCTCACACACCTGGCGAATCCGGTTCAGGCCACTCCGGCGGCCCGCGCCTGGCCTGCGGCACCATCGAAGCGGCTTAGATATTGACAATACTTTACAGGTATGGTATAATGATAAGATAGGGTCATATCCGCAAACAAGGGCTGTTAGATATGATTGATTCTTGTTCTTATGGTTGCAAAACAGATATAAAAGCAGGTAAAGTTAACACAAATGACAATGAAAGTACCCAATATACCGGCAGAGTATATCGTGCCGCTCAATATGAACGGCCTGCGCGGGCGCTTGCTCCGCATGCCGGCGCCCAAAGGAAAAAACCGGGAAATCTTACTGGTCTATGGGCACCACGCCAGTTTGGAACGCTACTATGGGTTTGCCGAAGTAGCCAATGAGTTTGGCGCAGTTACTATGCCGGATCTGCCTGGTTTTGGCGGCATGGATGCTTTCTATAAGATTGGCGAAAAACCTGATCTTGATACGATGGCGGATTATCTGGCATCGATTATTAAACTACGATTCAAGAATCGCCGGTTCACGATCATAGGCATCTCTTATGGGTTTATTGTCCTCAACAGGATGCTGCAGAAGTATCCGGAGCTTGTCAAACGGATTGACCTTGTGATCAGCATCGCCGGATTTTCGCACTACGAAGATTTTGTATTCACGAAGCGCCAGATGAGGCTGTACCGGTTTGGTACGAGGGTTTTTAAAGGAAGGCTTACCTCAGCGTTTTTTCGAAACGTGTGCCTGCATCCGGCGGTGATCAGATCGGTGTATAGCAGGACTTCTAACGCAAAGCATAAATTCAAAGACCTGACGCCGGATGAGGGCAAGCTGTTGACCGAATTCGAGGTACACCTATGGCGGTGCAACGATGCACGAACCCATATGGAAACGACGCTTAGCATGCTGACAGTAGACAACTGCCGCAAACAGGTTGATACGACAGTGCACCATATTGGGGTCGAGGTTGATAATTATTTTGATAAGGACCTGGTCGAGCAGCATATGCGGGTTGCGTTCAAAGATTTTGCAGGCTACACGGCGCCGCTCAAGGCTCATATGCCAAATCACTTGGCCGGCAAAGCCGAAATAAAGAGGGTGTTCCCTCGCAAGGTATTGAAACTACTGCAGTAATATCCGGGACGTGCTAAACTAAGCTTAGGTATGAAAATTGGCTTAGTCTGCCCGTATGACTTTTTTCGACACGGTGCAGTGCAGAAACTTATTCAAGTGCTTGATCAGGAGCTGACCGAGCGCGGGCACGACGTGCGGATTATTACGCCGCGTCCCCGCAACTTCGATGGCGAGCCACCAGAACGAACCGTTTTTGTCGGCCGCTCCACCAAACTCAATACGCCTCTTAAGACGACGCTTGAACTGGGCGTCAGTTTTGAGCCGAACGGGCTTGAAGAGATGCTCGAAGCCGAGCAGTTCGACGTTATTAACGTGCACGAACCCGAAGTGCCGGTGCTGGGTGCTCAGATTGCCGCCCGTGCCTCAAGTCCTATAGTCGCCACGTTCCACGCAACTTTTCCGGATACTGCTATGGGCAAGACAATCGAAATGTTCCGGATCCCTTTTTCGCGGTCCTTGTTTAAACGTTTGGCGGGTATGACAGCAGTATCTGACAGTGCAGCTAAATTTGTGCGTGAATGGTCTGGCCAAGATATCACAATAGTGCCAAACTACATCGATTTGCAACTCTACCGGGGTGCCAAAGAATACAAGCGTGACAACAACACTATTCTGTACCTGGGTCGCCTCGAAAAACGCAAAGGCGTCAAATACTTGCTCAAGGCCTTTGCTGAGCTAGCGCAGCAGGATAGCAAGGTAAAATTGGTGATTGCTGGCGATGGTCCCGAGCGTGACAAGCTTGAGGACTGGGTCTATACGCATGAGGTGCCGCGCGTCTCATTTTTGGGGGCGGTGACAGAAAAGAAAAAGCTGCAGCTGCTGCGCACGGCGGCAGTATACTGTTCGCCAGCCATTTTTGGCGAGAGCTTTGGCGTTGTTTTGCTTGAGGCGATGGCTGCCGGCACGCCAACCGTTGCCGGTGATAATCCGGGTTATCGTTGTGTTATGAAAGACCGCGGACTCTTATCTTTGGTCAATCCAAAGGATACAGATGATTTTGCCCGCCGGCTACGGGTATTCCTGCGCGACCAAGCTGTACGAGATATCTGGCTGGATTGGGCTAACGACTATGTCGAGCAGTTTGACAGCAGCAAAGTTATTGATCAGTACGAAGCTGTCTATAAGCGAGTCGTACGCGAGCAGAGAAAACTCCAGAAAGAAACGGTCGAATGAAAGTTGCCTTAGTACTGGATGATACGCTCGACAAACCCGACGGCGTCCAGCAGCATGTGCTGACGGTTGGCGCATGGCTGAGCGAGCAAGGCCATGAGGTACATTATCTTGTTGCGGACACCGAGCGGACAGATATTCCGAACGTGCACAGTCTGGGCCGGTTTGTAAATCTCAAATACAACAAAAATAATGTCCGTACACCCTTGCCTGCATCGCGCAAAAAGATTAAGAAGTTGCTCGAACAGGAGAAGTTTGACGTACTGCATATCCAGTTACCCTACAGCCCTTTTCTTGCCAAACACGTTATCCGGTACGCAGGGCCAAAGACTGCTGTTATAGGGACGTTCCATATCTTGCCGGCTTCACGCCTGCACGGTTGGTCAAATCAGGCGCTCAGGCTGGTTTTGGGCAAGAGTTTGAAACGCTTCGACACGGTACTGGCGGTTTCTGAGCCGGCAGTACACTTTGCACGCAAGGCATATGGTTTGAGCGCAGTCTACGTGCCGAATCCGATCGATGTGGCGGCATTTCGTATGGGCAAGCGGCTGGGCCAGTTTGACAAACGCAAAGTGAACATTGTCTTTCTCGGCCGGCTGGTCAAGCGCAAGGGTATCATGGAGCTTATTAATGCCTACAACCATCTGCCGGATGAAACAGCGGCAAAAACCCGTCTGATTATTTGCGGCAAAGGCCCGCTCAAGGTCAAGGCGAATCAGCGTGTGCGGGTGGATCGTGACGTCAAATTCACTGGCTTTGTCGCCGAAAAAGACAAGCCGGATTACTTGGCGACGGCAGATATCGCTGTTTTTCCGTCAACCGGCGGCGAGAGTTTTGGTATTGTATTGGTAGAGGCTATGGCCTCGGGGTCGCGTGTCGTGATTGGCGGTAATAATGCTGGCTACCGCAGTATTTTAGGGGCTCAGCCGTATCTTTTGTTTGACCCAACCGACGTACATGCCTTTGTTGAGCAGCTCGAACTGTTTATTGCCGACGAAAAGCTGCGCGACCGGATGTATAGGTGGCAGCAAGAAACGGTCGGGCAGTACGATATTGAAGTGGTTGGTAAACAGATTGTTAAAAAATACAAAGAAGCGGTAGCGAACTGTACCGAGGCATGAGATACTGAGCTTATGGGTCCCGTTAGGAAACCAAAGGATGAATGATATGAATACGGCAAGGATAGTTCTACGGGAGTTTCAGACGTACATTGTACGAGGAAGGTTAAGTGGTTTCTAACGGGATGGGACTTTTTTCTCGGTCAAATACCGTTGAGGTGACAATTTCCAACAGGACAGTCGTAAGAGTGCTGGTACTGGTGCTTGGATCACTGGTCTTTTTGGCGGCCATTCGCCAGGCTGCACATGCTTTGACACTTATATTTATTGCCTTTTTTCTCACGCTGGCGCTAAACGCACCGGTTCACTGGCTGTCGACAAAGCTTCCCGGCAAAAAGCGCGGCAACCGGACGCTGGCGACGGCAGTCTCTTTTTTTATAGTTGTTGCGGTACTGGGAACGTTTCTGGCCAGCATAGTTCCGCCTCTTGTCAGACAGACCGGTTCCTTTGCGGATGCCATCCCGGGATACATTGATGACCTTCATAATGCAGATACGCCGCTTGGGCGTTTGGTTGAAAGGTATAATCTTGAAAGCCAAGTTGATAAACTGTCGGATCAAGCCTCGGAGTGGGTATCGGGCTCTACAAGCGGTGCGGTTGATACGGTTGGACGTGTCGGCGGCAGCATCGTATCGACGCTCACGGTACTGGTACTTACCTTTATGATGCTTATCGAGGGCCCCCGCTGGATTCGTATGGCCCGCCGCTTAACTCCTGACAAACAAGAAGCACATTTTGAGACGCTTGCACGCAATATGTACCGCGTTATCAAGGGATACGTCAATGGCCAGGTTATACTGGCCGCCATCGCTGCGTTATTACTCTTGCCCGTGTTATTAGTTATGAAAGTAAGCTATCCGTTTGCACTGATGTTTGTGGTGTTCATCTGCGGGCTGATTCCTATGGTTGGGCATACAATCGGTGCGGTGTTAGTGAGTCTAGTGGCACTCTTTACCTCACCAATTGCCGCGCTGGTGGTGTTTGCCTACTATGTTCTGTATCAACAGATCGAAAACTACGCTGTCCAGCCCAAGGTCCAGGCGAATAGTACTGATATGTCGCCGCTGCTGGTATTTTCCTCGGTGATTATTGGCGTCAGCTTTAGTGGTATCCTGGGCGGTTTGGTGGCCATCCCGATTGCTGGCTGCTTACGTATTCTTGTGCTTGATTATCTGCGCCGCAAGAATCTGCTCGAGAGAGACGAAGCCGAAGAACTCGAAGTTGTCGACGAAGACGACCTTCCCAAGGATAAGAAAGCTCCAAAAACAGCCTAAGGCACGCTATATGTAGCGTCTATACACCATATATGGTGTACCTCGGCGCTATATATATGGTGCTATACCCTATTCCAGATGGTACCGTTCGGAGTGTCGCGGACTTCTATACCCTGTTCTTTTAACTGGTCGCGCAGCTCATCTGACTTTGCCCAGTCTTTGTTGTCTCGGGCCTGCTCTCGTTCTTGTACGAGTTGTTTTTGACTATCGGTAATATCCAGCTGGTTTAAATTAATACCGAGCAAGCTGTCTACAGTGTCTAAGAAGCCCTTAAATTCTTCGAGGTGTAACGTGTGCAGACCGCGTCCGTAGTTTTCGATGTGCTGAAACAGGCCGTCTATCAGTGCCAGTGCGGCCGGAGTATCCAAATCATCTTGCAGTGCGGCAAGCAGTTTAACGGAGTTTTCTTCAAAAAAATCATTACCCAAAGTACCGGCATCGGGATTGTCCTGCCAACGCAGGCTTGCCGCGGCCTGCCAGTTGTGCAGCCGATTCTGTGCAGCCTCGAGGATCTCCCAAGTAAAATTACCCTCTGTACGGTAGTGCTTGCTCAGCACCATGAGTTTGAAGGCCTGCAAATCATAACCTTTGTCTTTGATATCCTGAAGCGTGTAGATATTGCCGAGCGATTTTGCCATTTTCGTACCGTCAACCTTGATATGATTGGCATGCACCCAGAACTGGCTGAACTGCTTGCTAGTCACTGCTTCGGTCTGGGCGATTTCATTGGTGTGATGTACGGGGATATGGTCAACGCCGCCGGTATGGATATCTATCTGATCGCCCAGCAGTTCTCTCGCCATGACAGAACATTCCAGATGCCAGCCAGGGAAACCTTTGCCCCATGGGCTGTCCCACTCCATGTCCCTCTTCTCGGCTGGATCGCTGAACTTCCAGACGGCAAAGTCGGTCGGGTTCTTTTTGCCTGTGTCAGCTACGCGCGCGCCAAACTGCAGGCCTTCTATGTCTAGGCGGGCCAGTTTACCGTAATCTTCAAGCTTGCTGGTATCAAAATACACTCCGTCGGCGATGGTATAGGTATAGCCCTTCTCTTCCAGCGCTTTCACAAAATCGATTTGCTGCTGGATATAATCAGTGGCACGCGGCATATGTGTCGGACGCGTCAGACCGAGCTCTTCATACGCTTCATGATCGGCAATGGAGATATACTTCTCTGCCACTTGCCACGCAGTCAGACCCTCGCGCAGAGCGCCTTTCAGCATTTTGTCCTCACCGGCGTCCTCGTCTGAAGTTAGGTGGCCAACGTCGGTAATATTCTGTACGTGGTCGACTTCGTAGCCGCTGGCACGTAATGTGCGCACCAGAACGTCCCAGTAAATATACGCCACCCAGTTACCAATATGCGGCTGGCTGTAGACGGTTAACCCACAAGCGTACAGCTTAACTTTGCCCGCCTCAAGCGGCGTGAATTCCTCAGTTTGTCTGGTTAGGGTACTATAAAGCTTCATCCTATAAGTCCGCCGTTGTATTCAAAAAAGTATAACAACTCTTCGCCTGCTTTTATTTCTTCTCTGCCTGACAATTCATCTATATTGCCGGTACCGGCGCAAGTATAGACGAACTCTCCGTAGTCTTTCTCAACACGATTGTATATCCTGGTAGTCTCCCAAAGTTCCATCAATGCTCTACGGAGCATGTTGTCGGCCTGTTCTTCTGTCATTTTAGAGAAGTCTCCGAAGTACGACATTGACCATACTGGCTTATCTTCAGAGAAGACCGTTTCAAGTCCTGGAAAGATACCGTTGCCTATATAGTAAACATCCCGATACGAAAAGTCGCCTTCAGCGTATTCGTACTGCACTGAGCCGGGGAGGAAAGGCGGCTTGACCTTGCCAATTGCTGCAGCATAAGTCTGCGTTCTTGCTTCCAGTAGGAATTTCTCCAGCTCTTTTTTATTCATGCTACTAGCTCCTGGGCTTTCTGGATGACTTCTTTCTTTACCTCTTCGAGAGGTTTGCCTTCGAGCTTGAAGCCGGCGGCGTAGGCGTGGCCGCCTCCGCCAAAATGCTTGGCGAGGTCGGCGGCAATCGGGGCGCCTTGGTTGCAGCGGATGGCTGCAGTGATACGGCCGCTGTCGTAGTTTTTTATGACCACGCTCACGAGCACCCCCTTTGTTTGCAGCATATCACCCTGGATGAGCGGCGCGGGATTATACAGCGGGCTGAAGTCATTGATCTCCTGCTGTGGGATCGTGACGATAGCCAGCTTCTCGTCAATGAGTTCGGTGCGGTCTATCAAATCAGCTTTGTACTTAAAGATAACCGGCTGCATTTTGTTATATTGGCGGCGCAGCTCCTCAAGCTTTGGGCGGCTGACGCCTGCCTCGATAAGTTCGGCCATAACACGGTAGGTCTGCGGAGTGGTATTTTCAGTAGTTAGGCCCATGCTGTCTCCCAGTATAGAGGTCATGACAAATTCGCAGGTGTCGAGCGGCAACGGCCAGCCAAGCTGCTGGGCTAGCGTGTAAATCAGTTCGCCGGTAGAGACTTTGGTGCCGTCATTTATGACTACCGTCGCGAATGGAATATCGCATGGTACCTCTGCGTGATGGTCCAGCACGATGCAGGGTTTGCTTGCCACCCAGCCCTGTGCGCCGGAGTTCTGCAGCTGTTCGAGCAGGCTCATGGCAGAAGTATCGACTATAATGCTGGCATCAAACTGGCTTGGCACCTCCCTATTTACCCTGTCCCAGCCCGGTAAATAGCGCAGATATTCGGGCATATCGATACCACAGTACAGCAGTGGTTCTTTGCCCATCTCGTGCAGGATTGACTCGAGCGCCAGGGTAGACGCCAAGCTATCGGCATCGGGATTATCAGCCTGAATTATCAGCACACGCTGCGCATCTGTGATAATCTGTCCGATCTGCTCTGTCTCTTTCATTACAGTATATTGTACGTCTTATCTATCTGTTATTCTAGAGTCATGGCACACCTTACTTATGACGAGCTTGAAAAACTACTTCGTAACACCAGCGTACAAGTAGAAGTGGGCGGCGTGTACGCGCATTACAAAACGCCGACCAGCCGCTACAAAGTACTGGGCCTCACAGTGCTTGAGGCGGATAACCGGATTGCGGTTCGATACAGCTCAGAGGAGCACCCCACGGTAGAATTTATCCGGCCGCTTGATAGCTGGCTAGCGCTTGTTGATGGCGTGAAGCGGTTTGAAAAAGTTGGCTAAACGGATGTGCGGCCTTCGAGGGCGCGTGTCAGTGTGATTTGGTCGGCATATTCAAGATCCACACCTATGGGCAGGCCGCGCGCCAGGCGGGTTATCTTGACTTTGCGGTCGCCGATTTGCTGCTGAATATAGAGCGCAGTGCTTTCGCCTTCTACGCTGGCGTTGGTTGCTAAGATAATTTCCTTGACCTTATCATCGTCTATACGCTTCATGAGTTGTGAAATGGTAAGCTGATCAGGTCCTATGCCATCGATTGGCGATACGAGTCCGCCGAGCACGTGATATGTGCCTTTGAACTGCCCAGTTTTCTCAAGTGCCAAGATGTCGAAAGGTTCTGCAACAACAGCGATAAGCTGTTTATCACGCTCAGGATCGGTATAGAGCGATGAGTACTCTTGCCCTGCTTCGACTAATGCAAAGGTCTTTTTGCAGTAGGCAATACCGGCGTGGAGTTTTTCGAGCGATGCAGACAGGTTCTTGGCTTTGTTTTGATCTGCACGAAACAAGTAGTATGCGTATCTCTCTGCGGTACGCGAACCGACACCTGGCAAAACAGCCAAGTCGTCAATAAGTTTCTGGAGTGCTTTTGGCAAGGTGGACATGAAGTTTTGTCTAGAGTCCGAGGCCGCCGAGCATACCCATCATCGGCTGCATCTTGTCGGCTGCCAGCTTCTGGCTGGCTTTGATGGCTTCCTTGACTGCGTCTTCTACCCATGTTTCGAGTTCTGCGATATCGTCCAGATCTACTTGCTCCGGGTCAATATGGATTTTTTTAATCTTTTGCTCGCCGTTGATTTCTACACGGACGGCGCCGTCGCCGGCTTCTACGGTTATGATTTCTTTTTGCAGTTCTTTCTGAAGTTTTTTGACCTTCATAAGCATCTTGGCCTGATCTAATTTACTCATAGCAATAATGACTCCTTTTCCTAAGGAGCCATTATATCATGGTGTGCACAACAATTTTGGGAGTGGTAAATCACGCCAAGCCGAGGACATTCTTCCATCGTATTGCGTATATGCCTCCAGAATGGAGGCCTCGTCTTGACGCAATTTACCCTCGGCTCAAAAGTTCGTGCTTGACAGTGGTCAATGAAACAATAGAGAAATAATTAGCGTTTTTGGTACTGGTGAGTGAATACTTCTTTGGTTGCGTCTGCATTTGGCCAGGCCACAAAATACCGGTATACCTGAAAGTTTATTGACAGCACAATAGCTGCTAGTAAGAAGGTGCTGCCTATAATACGCGCAATGGGATTGAGCGGAAACACTTTGAGCCAAATATTAATGAATTTTTGGATACCAATTCCTACCACTAGGTAGACGAAAGGCAGTAGTACCAGAATGGCCCAGCGATTGGTGGTAGCACCTATCCAGAGTGTCGCAAGAACAAATATGCCGCCAATAGTCCAGAGACGGTCAAGACGGTACTGGCGCAGGAGATGGAAGCTACCGTATACAAACATAACGGTGGCAAAAACATCCAGCACAGGCTGTCTGCCCAGCCAGTACACCGGATCGCGCGGAGTTATGATAAAGAGGCTTGCAACGGCTGTCCCTGCGTACTTGACCATGGTGTTAAATGGTGCCAGTGCTTCGGGCACTCCAAGATAAGCTCGCCAGAGGTCAAAGTCGCGGACAATACTGATGATAAACGGCGCTGCAACCAGCCCAAAGATGACAGAGGCTATGATAATCACTGGTGTGCCGAGCTGTTCAAACGTACGTTTTACGTGCCGGAACTGCCACAGACTTGCCGCGACTATAAACAGAATCATTCCCGGTGTATACAGAGACAGGCCGACAGTTATGGCAGTTAGAATCCAGCCAATATCTTTGCGTTTTCCAAATCGAAGATAAAAGCCAACAGCAATCAAAGCAAGGAGCGACAAAAGCATGACATTTGGTGTTGCGAGGCGGGCACTGTGCAGAAGGAGGCTTGAGCTGCCAAACATCACCGTGACAATAAGAGCGATGTATGTTCCGTACAGCTTACGGGTGACAAGATAAAAGAGTGCGATTGACAGGCCTCCGACCACCGCACCCGTTAGGCGCAGGCCAAAGGTCGAATCAAAGATACGCGTACTGAGGTACACTGCTGTCTTGTACGGCGCATGTACCATATTATCGGTAATGGCCGAAAGACTGCTTGTGGTTTGCATTGTTCCGACCTCTACAGCGCTTATTCCCGGAGTAAGACTGGCCAAATGTACCAGCATAAGTACAGCGATGGCAAAGATACCAATTCCACTCAAAAGAGTGGTACGGGACACGTTAAGCAGAGTCGTTCGTAACTGGTCTATCTTCATAATGCTACTGCTCTACAGTATATCATTTAATTTATCCGCTGAACGGCTGCTGATGCTTTGTATCAAGGCTGCGGAATTTTTGCTTCTCACGGTCAAAGTACAGGTCGACATCACCCGTTGGTCCGTTACGATGCTTTTTGATGAGGATTTTGGCAATGTTCTTATTCTCGGTCTCGGGGTTGTAGTAATCTTCTCGGTAGATAAATGCCACGACGTCGGCATCTTGCTCAATAGAGCCTGATTCGCGCAAGTCGGCCAGCTGCGGGATCTGCGGGCTGCGGCTTTCGACTGAACGGCTCAGTTGGGATAGTGCAATGACCGGTACATTAAGTTCACGGGCGATACCTTTGAGCCCGCGCGATATCTCAGAGATTTCCTGTACGCGGTTGCTGTCGCCGCCAAAACGAGCCCCGCCGCTCATAAGTTGAAGGTAGTCAACAACAATCAGGCCCAACGGGCGCTGATGGGCCTCGCGCCGTGCCTTGGTGCGCATGTCGCTCACGGTGATGCTAGGGGTATCATCTATATATATTTGGGCCTCAGACAACGTGCCCATAGCTTGGCCGATTTTTTCGAAATCGTCATCACTTAAGTTGCCAGTACGCAGGTTCCAGGCGTTGACCCCGGCTTCGGCAGACAGCAGGCGGTCGACGAGCTGTTCCTTGCTCATTTCCAGGCTGAACAGAAGTACTGGCATCTCGGCTTTGACTGCCACGTTGTGCGCCAGGTTCAAAGCAAAAGCAGTCTTTCCCATTGACGGCCTGGCGGCAAGGATGAAGAGGTCGGATGGCTGCAGGCCGGCCAGGATGTTATCGAGGTCGCGGTAGCCGGTGGGGACGCCGCGCAGCTTGCCTTTGTCCTTGTGCAGCTCGTCAAGGCGGTCAAAGCTGGCGCTGAGAATATTCTCGATACTGGTGATATCTTGCTTGATGTGCTGCTCGGATACTTCAAACAGGCGTGTCTCTGCGCTTTCTATGAGCTCCTGGAGGCTCTGCGACTCGTCAAACCCAAGCTCGGCAATAGATTGACTGGCTTTGATGAGCCGCCGCCGCATGCTTTTTTGCGCGATAATTTCGGCATAACGGTCGGCATGGGAAGCAGTGGGAACAAAATTAGTGAGCTCAGTGAGATAGCCTGCTCCGCCGACAATGTCGAGCATGCCAGTGCTGCGCAGTTGATCAGACAATGTCAGAACGTCGATCGGGCTGTGCTTTTCGTACAGTTGTAATGTGGCTTCGTAAATTCGTGCGTGGCGTTCATCATAAAAATCGCGCGGCTGTACCAAGTCGGCTACTTTTACGATTGCATCAGAATCGATCAGAATGGCACCGAGCAGACTTGCCTCTGCCTCGGTATTTTGCGGCGGGATGTTGGCGGGTATGTTTGGTTCCATCAGGCGTCTGCTCCGAGAGAGATTAGCCATTGGCGATGTGCGATTGGCAAAACATTAGCCATTGGCGATGTGCGATTGGCTGCAGCTGCATTGTTCATGGCTAATCGCGCATGTTTTGCAAATTGCTCATAGCAAATTGCTAATTGGAGTGATAAGCTCATGACTCTAGCACCTCCCCGCCGCCAAAAATATTTGTAACAGACGAGATGTCTTTGGTCTCTGGCAGTGCTGTTTCACTGCTTAGCAGAGCCGATGGCTGCGCGGCAGCGCTATGCTGCTGATTCTTGGTCATGTTTTTATCATGTACGGTATTGATAGTGTATGTTCTGCCTGTTACCTGTTTGATTGCTTCATGAATCTTTACTTGAGTCGTGGGGTCGGCCGCTTTTTTCTTGTGGAATCCGAATCCAAAGCTCAGGTGAAGCGTCTCATTATCTTCGCGCGGTTCTGCCATACGGAGTACGCCGTAGAGCGTGTTGTTTATGGTCTTGATATGCGTCAGGACATCTTGCCACCACTCTGCTATCTCGCCCGATGCTGCACTATCTGGAGCAGGCTCGGATGCGTCCTCGGGCTGCGCCTCGTTACGAGAAGGCACCGGTGTGTCAGAGGCGTCTTTTGGAGCTTCTTCGGCAAGCTGCTGCTTGATAACTGGCTGGGATGCAGCTACGGCTGCAGTCTGAATATTATTGCGCATCTTCGCTGGCTGAGATGTGTACTGCAAAGCAAGGTGCGCTTGGAACAAGGCTATCTCGAGTGCGCCAGCGGGTTCGGGGCTGGCGGGCACATTCAAAAGATCTCCAAGCAGCTTCATCGAGACATCATCGAGGCCGTTCTCTATGAGTCGCTTCCGGAGCTCGGTGGCTAGCTGTCTGGCGGCCTGCGTAGGACTCACTCCGTCGCCTACTAGCGCATCTATACTTGCTATGATGTCGGCTGGCAACGCCTCATAAGTGCTGTTTAACAGGCTTTGTATATGTGTGGCACTTGCAACACCAATAAGCCGTTCTACAACCTCGGCGGTGATCTTTTGGCTGGTAGTGCCCACTTGATCAAGTAAACTTATGCTGTCTCTGAAGCTCCCGCGTCCGTGGGCAGCCAGTATTTGTAGGGCGTCATCAGTGATATTGATTTTTTCTTGGTCAGCAATGGCCTTGAGGTGGCGAACAGCCTGGTCTGGTTCGATGGCCTTAAAGGTAAAGCGCTGCGTACGGCTGATGATGGTTTCCGGCAGTTTGTGCAGCTCGGTAGTGGCAAGAATAAAAACAACATGCACCGGCGGTTCTTCAAGGGTTTTGAGTAGTGCGTTGAAGGCTTCGCGGGTAAGCATATGAACTTCATCGATAATATATACTTTATATTTTGCACTCGTGGGTGCAATGTGGACTTTTTCGCGAAGGTCGCGGATTTCATCGATGCGGCGGTTGCTGGCAGCGTCGATTTCGATGATATCCAGATGCATTGACTCGTCGGTGTAGGGCAACCCATTAATCTCGTGAGCCAAGATACGTGCTATAGAAGTTTTGCCAACGCCGCGCGGGCCAGTAAAAAGATAGGCATGGGAAATTTTACCCGTCTTCAGGGCGTTCTCAAGAGTCTTGGTGATATGCTCTTGCCCGACGATTTCCGATAACTTTTTAGACCGGTGCTTCCGGTATAACGCTTGCCCCACTTACACTCCCTTTTTGTTCTTCCATTATACGTGGGAACAGCAAGCTATTCTACCCCTGTTGTTGATAACACGTGGACAAGCTGTGGCTAATCAAGAAACTCTACCGAGACGAGAGGGAGGCTTACTGGCCCGAGGCGATCATTAGTTTCAAATACAGTTACATCATATGTTGAAGGTCTGCGCAGAAACCTGCTGGGGGCATCAGTTACCGGAAAGTGTGAGCCCGAACTGAGCGCCATCAGTTTACCAATCTTGCCAGTGATGTTTTTCCGGCTTGGTACATCTTGGTATGGACCAGCTTTTCGTAGCACATCCCGCTTACTAGCAACGTCTGTCCGTGTTATTCGAGCGGTTCTGCCACTGAACCGGTCTTGTGCTCCGTCCCAAATGCCCCATCTGTAAGCGGTTAATGTTTCTATATCGGCATGAATTTTTACTGTACTCTCAACTTGTGAGAGTACTTCTGTGGTGTCGGTCTCTATCTTGCCCCATCCGTCACTATCAAAAACTGCATCTCGGTGCCCTTTTATCAATGCCTCTAGACTATAAATCTCATTTCTCAGCACGTTGTCACGGAGGAATGTGTCAATGAATGCTTCACCATCAGCTTGCGACATAAGAACTCCTTACTTGCAATTAGCTTACAATACAAATATAGAAAATTACAAATGAAATCGGAATTTATTTTCGTTTCATTTGTTTCTCTCGGGGGAGAACAGTCGGAGCGTCAGGCTCTGCCTGCGCACTGCGCGTTAGGAGGGGGGTGTCCCCTTCCCAAGGGCTACAGTGCAGCTTCGAGTGCAGCCCATTCGGCATTGCCGTCTTCTGGGATGTTGATGCTGACTTGGTCGCCCGGTTTTGCCTTAAAGTATGTCACGCTTGCCAACAGCACGCGGTAATCTTTGCCGTCGTAATTTACAGTATAGTGGCCGTCCTTCTGAGTAAGCAGGCCTATAACTTGTTTGCGCGGAATCGGACCGATTTGCTTATAAAGGAATGCACCGTCGTCAGCGATGGTGAGCTTGAGGATGTCGCCTTGTACAAGTTTTGATTTGCTGGCGTAGTTTGCGGGTACTGGATAGGTCTTGGCGTCTGAGCCGACCATGTTTTGACCGTCGAATACGCCTTCTATAATTTTGCCGACTTGCTCTTCGCTATTTGACGACGCAATGACGGCGTCATCACCAACTAGGCTTACTAGCAGTTCTTTTGCCGCAGCCAGATTTGTCTCGGCCTCTTGAATAAGAGACCTCAGTCTTTTTACTTGTTTTTCTGGTAACTCCGCCATTTTTGTACTTTATCTTTCTCGCAATTTTAGTTTGGCTTGCCTTAAACGTACCATGATGTCAATGTCAAGTCAAAGATTGGTTTATGTTCTGTGGATAAATCATTTTTCGGCTGTGGCGGGAATCTCGCTAGATGCGGGAGCGGCAGAGTTGCTTTGCGGGCCGTAGAAATGCTCGAGCGTCATTCCTGACGCAGTACTTGCTGCCAGACCCAAGGTCAACAGAACACTTCTCAGGGGGCGTTGTCGGAACTCCTGACTTAACTCAATAATGTCTTTACGAACTCCCATATGAGATGGTATGGTAGCAGACTTGCCTGCGCTATACTAAAGCTTATGTATATAGTTCTGCTTGGCGGCCGCAGCAAAAGAAATCATCCGTGGGTGCGCGAGCTTGCAGATGAGCTCCGACCGCTGGCAGAGAATATCATTATTCATGACTATGACCACTGGCAAACCGGTGTAGAGACGGTTGATATCCAAAAAGAGGCAGTACAACTTGCTTGCAAGCTACAAGGAGTAGACCAGTACATCATTGTTGCCAAGTCTATCGGCACGGTCATCACTATGCTTGGGGTACAATCCAGCGAGCTGAGCCCGCAGGCATGCATGTTTTTGGGTACGCCACTTGGTATTATCAAAGAAGAACTACCAGAAATTGATGATGTCCTGCCGCTCTTGCCCAGGACTGCATTTATGCAAAACGAACACGACCCTCTTGGCGGCGCGGAGATGCTCCGTGAGTATATTCTGCAGCATGAGCCGTCTGATTGGGAGCTTGTTGCACTGCCCGGTGACACGCATGATTACATGGACTTTGAACAGATTCAAAAAACGATTCAAAAGTTAGTTAGCATCAAAACCGCCTCTTAAATGAGGCGGTTTTGATGCTAAGAGTAGCTTAGATTAAGCAAGCTCGACGGTTGCGCCAGCTTCTTCAAGAGTCTTCTTGTGAGCTTCTGCGTCAGCCTTTGGAGCCTTCTCAACGACAGTCTTTGGAGCGCCGTCAACGATAGCCTTTGCTTCACCGAGGCCAAGACCAGTAATGTCCTTAACAGCCTTGATAACAGCGACCTTCTGAGCGCCTGCGTCCTTGAGGACAACGTCGTACTCTGCCTTGCCTTCGTCTGCAGCGGCAGCTTCGCCGCCAGCAGCAGGACCAGCAACTACGGCAGCTGCAGCAGCTGGCTCGATGCCGTACTCATCCTTGAGGATGGTCTTAAGTTCGTTTACTTCCAGCACAGTCAGGCTGGTAAGTTCTTCTGCAAATTTCTTTAGATCTTTTGCCATGATTTAACTCCTTGATTATCTTGTAACGTGTCACATGTGACGAAGATGTAACTATTGGCGTGTAACGATGAATTGCTACACGGGACAGGTTAATTTATCGTGACAAGTGACATGCTAATTGTTAATTTGTAGCTGTTAAGCTGTGGCTTTCGCCTCTACGCCATCCAGAAGCGCGTGCAGGTTGCCAGATAGGGCGTTGGTAACGTCGTGTACTGGTGATAGCAATGTTGCCACGACCTGAGCGATAAGTTCGTTCTTGCTTGGCAGTGTTGCCAGGGCTTTGACGTCATCGGCACTCATGAATGTACCTTCGGCAGTAATTGCACCAACGAACTGGATGCTCGGGTTGGTCTTGGCAAAGGTATTGAGTACCTGAGCTGGAGCAACCTCGTCATCACTGTTGAAAGCATAGAGCAGCTGGCCCTTGATGGCGCTTACGTCTACATTTTTAAGAGCGTCATTTGTCTGAACGGCCTTGATAACAAGACGGTTCTTGATAACGCTTACCTTGGTGCCGTTACCCTTGGCTTCCTTGCGGAGTGCCTGGATAGCTTTTACGGTTGTGCCCTGATACTGTGCAACCACAGTCATTTTGCTGCTCTTTAGAAGTTCAGCAACATCAGCCACAACCTGGTTTTTCTTGTCTTTTGTTAAAGCCATGTTTTTGGCTTCCTTTCTTGCTTACGGCGGCGCTTCCTCTGGCTGGCCACTTTCGGCTTGATCGCTCCGAGGCGCATTCACTGTATGAGTATACAGCTCATTTGCGCTTCTCGCTCCGCACCGAAATTGCCCTAGCCACAGAAACCGCTTCTCATTTTTAAGCAGTTGTCTTGCCTATCGACCTCTGGCAAAACTGATTACAGACGAAAAACGTCTTTGCTGATTAGCAAAGACGTGTAATGAATAACAAGTATAAGTTGTATTCACCTCGGTAGCATTCTTAAATCTTCTCGGATCGCTACTGTCTTTGGTAATCAAGAGCCATTCTACCTGATATAACAGACATTGTAAAGAGATAGAGTGCAATATAACACTACCCTATCTCCTTATTATATCATATACTGTCAAGCATTTCAATGTAAATCTGATCCTAAGCTGCTATTTCATCTGTTTGTCCGTGGACTTCATAGGGTTTGCAGGCATACGCCATGATTCCTACCGGATCAGCTTGTTTTTGTACTGCGTCGGCCGCGAAGCTCATGGCCGAAAGAGCTGTGTAGCCCAAAGGGTTCGTTTGCATAAGCGACCCTTCGCGCATATGTGTTATGTGCAGCATGTAAAGACTGGCGGCCTCACGGGGCGCGATTATTTGATGGCCTTTCATGACGGGAAAGAACATCTGGTTGATATAGGAGGCTGCCAAAAGCGCCTTTGGGGGTAAGCTGTTTTCTACCCACCTGATGCTTTTATCCTTCCGGGCGGCTTTTTCTATTGCCAGGGAGTGCCGGGCAACAATACCTTGCTTTACTGCAGGTGGAACAGCCGCGTTCTTTAGGGTAAATGCATCGCGGTTGGCGTAAACAAGGTCTTCTTCGGTGGGAAAGTAAAAGTCGTATACTTCTTGTCGCCGCCGCGATCTACACCTGGAGGCCATTATTCTCCTCCTTGCATAACAGCCAGGAGCTTTAAAGGCTCATTCCTATGGCCGATCATTCTGGTAATTCCAGTGGGGCTGCCGGCCCCTGGGGCTTGCGCCATTGCTTGAACTGTTCTTTTACTACTTCCGGGGGTGCGTCGTAGTCTACCGGTATACGCCGGCCCGCATAATAGATTGCGGAGTCGTCTACCTCTATACCTATCACTGATGCTGGTTGAGGTTGTATTTCAAATGGGTCTCTGTATGCATCAACCATGTTACTCTCCGAATGGAAGTTGCTGTTCAGTTTGCTGCTGTTGCTGCTTTGCCAGTTCGGTTACCACGCTCCCTGTACGTTGTGTACGGCGATGCTCATAATGTTCCGGGCTTGGGTATTGAGGTAGTTCTTCCATGGTAAAATCTCCTTAAAATTAAAATCGGCTTCTTTGGTGAAGCCGTTTGCTGTTGGTTATCGGTTGTATTGTTTAAATTTGCACGGCTTCACCACGAACAATACAACCTCTGCTGAGAATCACGAGGTTCATATCCTTGGCGAATGCACATGTAAGTTTCATTACGATCAATAATAAGCCTTGGATGGATAAAATGCAAATAGCCCTTGACAAATCAAGCATAAGTGTGATATACTGAGAAGAGTATGAATAAGGTTTCTTTCGGTCGCAACATTGTCATCAAGCAGGCATATGCTATGCTCTGCCGCGCTGCCTAAGGAACCCGTTCATAAATAACTAAGTAGGAAAGAAATATGACGGGTTCCCATGCGGAAGCCGTTTTTTTACGGACATGAGTGGACACTATATACCAGACATTTCTGCAGAGATGGTAGAAGACATCACTTCTAAATTAGGGGCAGATATAGCTAGGGCAGAGTTTGATAGGCTCGCCAGGTTCCAGCATGAAGGACATGCCGATGGCGCCGACATGGCGCTTAAAGTTCGTGAAAAGATTGCCAATGGCCGGAAAATTTATCCACCGGTACTTCCTATTGTAACTGGTAACTCTGCACTGACAGGGTTTTTTGAAGGGTCTGCACCTGTTAAGGAAATCTCAACAGAAGAAGAGGCTGCGAGAGCTTTAAGGACCCTTACGTTGGTGAGACAGTTTTCGGAACGATTTATGAACAAAGTTGACTTGCTAAGGGACGATGGTTTTAGCAGTGAGGCTACTTCTATGCTGAATGGAGTCCTCGAGGAGCGTCAATCAGGGCTGCGTATTGTAAGCGCCCGATCAATTTTATATCTTGACGAACTAGAAGCAATTGATCATCAATCTTACAAAGGGCTTACTTTTCCAGCCGTGAGCTTAGTCTTGTCGCCCGAACTTGTCTCTCCTAGCTCAGCTGCTCAAGCTTAAACTGCGTGTATTTTTCGGCGGCGAGGCGAGTTAATGCCTCGTCTTCGCCTTTATTTACAAATTTCATGCTCCCGGCCAGAATCGGGTGGACTTCTGCCAATTTGTCATGCATCTCTTTAACAAGCTTGCGGTAGCCTGGGTGGCCCTGCGGGCTGGTGCGTAGTTCGTGCAGGTGCATGGCTTCGCGGGCATTGTAGGTGATCTTCCAGCGCATGCGGTGGCCAAGCAGGGTTGCGTACTGGGCTTCCAGCAAGTAACCCTTCTCCTGCAGCAGGCTGTAGAGCCCGGCGCTTTTATCAAAGCAGGTTTCGAACTGCTCGGCTAGCCCGGCTTCTTCGACAAGTTCAGGGATATCAAAGCCGTAGCGCGGCGTTAGCTGTTGCCACTCGAGGCTGTCGACCATGCGGTGGCGCTGCAGATCACGGAAAATGCCGTAATCGCAGATGAGGTCCCAGCTGTAGTGGGCAATCTCGAGCGCTCGGCCCGGCCGGTGGCGCCGGTTGAGCCTCTCGCCCATATACGCTTGGAATACCTCAGTTTTTTTATCATATGACCAGCTCTGAATGTCTTTCTTGAGGTCCTTCAAGCTCATGGCGCTATGTTCGTAGAGCATGTGCGGCAGCAGGTCCAGCTCGTTCCTGGGCCAGTAGTCGACTAATTGTACGTCGTCATCCAGGCCTCCGAGTTTCTGAGGCAGGTGCTGATCGGCAAGTTTCTGGACGGTTTTATAGGTATTTGCCCGGTATGCAATTGCCGCCCCGCCGCGATCCGGCTTGTCGGCCCGCTCCAGAAAAGTCGGTATGGTCTTGCGGGTTTCGCGCAGGATGGCGTCGCCGGTATCGCGTGCTTCTTGCAGCTCATCACTCTGCAGATGCATAATCAGGCTCTCGAGCGCTTGGCCGGAGGCATAGATACCAACAGTCGATGTGGTAGCCACTGGCAGGACAGCACGCACGGCATCGCAGGCCTGGGCGCGAACCGCCCCCTTGAATGCGGCATCGCGCTCCTTCTCCGGGACTTTGCTGTTCTTTGTGACGTATTCTGTCAATTTGTGCACCATGTCGGAGTAGCTGTCAAAGATTTGGTCCATAGCTTTTACGTAATCAGTTTTGACCTTTTTGGTCAGATTTTTAGGTACGAAGTAGCGGTATTTGCCATGCTTGTCTTTTTGGTCAAAGTAAATGTAGCGGGTGGACTGCTCGAGATATGACGCTAGCCTGCCCCACTCGAGCTTCTTTGTCAGCAGATTGCTGGCATTCTCTACAACCAGATGCTGGCCCACGAGCTGCTGCACAGAATCGTCGCCGTAGGCGGTAATGACACGCTGCAGAAGTTTTTCGTCCTTACCCATAGCCCCGGCAAATTCATCCAAAATGGTCACGCGCATGTCATCGCCGCGGCGGCTGAGACGCGCCATGGCGGCCGCAACGGTAGTTGTGCTTAATTTGTCGGTAAAGGCATAGACGTCTTCATCGCTATTCGTGACGGCATCTGACAAAAAGGCTTTGCCGTCGGCAGTAATGCTGTAGGTGCTATTTTTGCCCTTTTTGACATACTGGATATCAGCCGGCTCATCGATGTGTTCGCGTTTTTGTTCTATAACCTCTTTAATTGGCGTTGCCGGAACAGACAGGCTGACCGGCGGTGTGGTATCCAAGTGCGCCTGCTTGGACTGGACGGCGCCATTGATAGTATTCCAGATAGAGTCGGCTACAGTGTCTACAGGGTCGCCAGCGTATATGACGGGGTAGTTACGCTGATTTGCTTCCCATAGATACCCAGCTCGAACCCGTTCAAGGAAGCTCTCGTCTAGGTTATCAAATCTTTCGCCGGCACCGCGGTCGTGCGCACGCTGGCGCAGCACTGGCACTGGTGCATCGAGTACGATAGTCATATCCGGCTGCATATCGGCCACCGCAAAATCGATGATACTGGTGATGGTCTGATAGTCTGGCACATCACCGCGGCCGTAATACTGAATGGCAAGCGTAGTGAGGAAATTGCGGTCGCACAGACAGATAACACCGGCGTCGCGGGCTTTTCTGATAACTTCCAGGCTTTGGCTGCGGGCGGCGTTGTAGAGCAAGACTTCCGTACGGGTATTCATCGGATAAGTCGGGTCCTGGGTGAGCAGGCGGATAGTTCGTGCGGTCAGATCCGACTGACTATCGGGCTCGCGGAAAATACGCACAGAGTAACCGGCTTTTTGTAAACGGTCAGCAAGGGTCTGCACCTGGGTGGTCTTACCGACGCCCTCCGCACCTTCTATGACGATGTAACGACCGGTGCTCATGAGATTGCATCTCCTGAGCCAATGCGCAATTGACTATGCGCAATTGACAATAGATTAGCAATGCGCGATTTGCCATGGGAAGCTACATCGCCAATCGCCAATCGCCAATATTTTGCTAATTGAAAATTGCTAATTGCCAATTTACTCATAAGATAGTCCCTCAATCTTCTCCGGCAGTTTGCGGGTGTCCTTCCAGGCCTTGGGTAGCATTTGATCAGGCGACCATGTGCGCATGATGGTCTTGAGGTCAGTGCCGGATTGATATTTGCCGCTGAAGCCGCCATCGCGCCCGGCGCCATAACTACCCTCTACCTCGCCGGTTTCGTGGAAGATAATCTGGGCAATACGTTCGCCCACCGGCAGGAGGATTGTCTCTCGTTGATTGAGGTTAAAGATTTCAAGAGTCAAGCGGTTGACGTAGCCAGGGTCAATCCAGCCGGCGTCAAAACAAACCGCAATGCCGTTACGGCCCCAGCTGCTGCGGCTGCGGACTTCGCACGCGCCAGGCGGCAAAATACCGAAGAATTCGTGCGTATGGGCAAGTATGCGCTCGCCAGGTTTGATAGCGATAACTGGGTGGTCGAGCGGAATGTTCTTTCTTGGCGTGACGCCATTGAGTTTGCACCATTGCTCGTGCGGCATGGCAGTATACGGGCCGTCAAAATAGCGCTCGACATCTTCGCGGTCAAACGGATTATAGATATTACGTTCATTGGTGCGTTCGACGCGGTAGAAATGATATCCCAGTGTGACATCGAGCGATGCCTGGCTGACTTGCTTTGGATCAAAAGGGACGCACTTAATATGTCCTTTATCGATGGCCTGACGAATCTGAATATTGCTGTACACTCCCACGTGCTCTGTCCCTCTCACTTTTGCTTCCTTCTAGTGTACAGGCCACGCTTTTGCAGGACAAGCATAAGTATGTTGTAGATTTTGTATTACAAAAAAACATGATAAAATCTAATATTATGAATGAACTCTATAGCCGGGTAGGCGAAATAGTTCGGTCGGATGAGTTCTTGCTCGCCTTCTTATCAGCGACAGTTCTGGGGGGCCTTGTACGGTCGTATAGAAAGATTCCTAGTGATGACCCTGCAGTCAGGATGATAGCAGAAGAAATGAGTCAAGAAACCCCGCTAGAGTAGCGGGGTTTCTTATTATGCGTCTTCTTTGTATGACTTCAACTATAGCTCTGATACCAGGACTTTGATGCCAGGGCCCATTGTTGAGCTGACGGTAATAGCTTTGACGTAATTGCCTTTGATACTCTGCGGCTTGTTGGCCTTGATAGAGTCAAATATAGCCTGTACGTTTGCCATCAGCTTGTCGGCGCCAAATGACACTTTGCCAACGCCAAGGTGCACGATACCGGTGCTGTCGACGCGGTATTCCACGCGGCCGGCCTTGGCCTGTTCGACTGCCTTGGCGACATCAGTCGTGACGGTGCCGCTCTTTGGGTTCGGCATAAGGCCCTTCGGGCCGAGTGTACGGGCGTACTTGCCGAGCTTCGCCATGGTTGCAGGCGTTGCAATAAGAATGTCAAAGTCAATCACGCCTTTGTCGAGGGACTTAGTAATTGCTTCGATACCCTGTATGTCTGCTCCGGCAACCTTATCTTCTGTGAATACGGCAACGCGAACCGTCTTGCCTGTACCATGCGGCAAAACAAGATTATCACGCAGGTTCTGATCAGCCTGGCGCGGGTCTACGCCGAGGTTGATGTGGATTTCTACAGTTGCGTCAAATGTGGTGGTGCTGGTTTTGGTTGCGAGTTCTAATGCTTCTTTGATGCCGTACTGCTTGTCGGCTTCGATCAGCTTAGAGGCTTCGCGCAGCTTCTTGCCAGCGCGCTCAAGGCGTGAACGGGTTGGGTTCTTTTTTACGACCGGCGCATCAGATATAGCACCCTCTGCTTTACGGGCTTCTTTTGCCTCGAGTTCTTCAGCTTCTTTAACAGCTTTGGCGCTGCGCTTGCCCGCCTTGGCGAGCGGTTTGTCCGCTACTTCTTGCCCTTGCTCATCTGCTTGAGGCGTATCAATGTCACCTTCTTGAGTATTCCCACTGCTTGCTCCTGTTATCGCGGCTTCAATTTCCGCAATTGTGTTCTTTTCTGATATGTCCAAGCCAAGGTCTTTGGCCTGTTCTAGTAGTTCGGCTTTCTTAGCCATGGTTTTGTCCTTTCGTGGTGCGAACGGCTCTTTGGCCTCCCACAAATTATTGTTTGTAAGCTGTATTATATCAGGAATGCTAAAATAATTCTAGCTGGGTATCAAATAGGCTTGGAGTTCGAATTGGTAGGGCGTCGCTCTCGAATATAGGTGTTACTTGCGCTTGAGTCGCCGTACTGGCCAATGTCTCACTCGTATTTTGAATGCGTCTACCGATGTGCTCTGGCTGCGCAGAAAAAGGAACCTTTGGCGGCCCTACTACAAGGCCATTGTCAATAGTCTCTCCCCTATCAAACCAACTCATAAAACCTCCGATTGTTAATCTATTAAGGATAACTATACGGAGGTTTTATGATTTTGCTAGCGTTTAAATTACAACCGCTCTGAAAAGAACTGACTCCGTCGAATCTGAGCGGGGACAGTATATAAATAAGTCGTCTCTCATATTCGGAGCCTCGGCGTTTGATGCTGCCAAGCTGACCGCTATCTCATAGCTAGAGAGAGTCTAGAAGAAGGTATACCGTAGAAGGTGGTGCATTCTACCTCCACTGCCTTCCTGACTTAGCCTAGTGGCGGTAAGAACAAGAATGTGGGTACTTTGATCTTTTCCCGTACGTGGATGACGTGATTTCTCACGAATGTCAACAACTGTAGGTGCCGGCACGCCTGTTGAGTGAACAATCACTCTCCCAATCTGATGTTTGCGTTCTTCCAGCATTTCAAAAAACTCATCTCTGAGCGTGGCTGACCCTTCGTTTTGTATGCCGGGTATGACTGCAATAAGCTCATTTCTTAAATTATCAACCGTAGGAAAAGACACCCACTCGGCCTGAGGCATGAGCGGGTGTCTGGTTTGTACCATTGGTCTTAGCCTTCTATTTCAACGCCCATAGAGCGGGCTGTGCCGGCGACCATTTTCTTTACCGATTCGATGTCATCGGCGTTCATGTCTTCCATCTTTGCCTGAGCGATTTCTGTCAGCTGTGCATCAGATAGCTTCTTGGCGATTTTTTCCTTGTTAGGTACACCAGAGCCCTTCTGGATACCAAGGCTCTTTCGGATCAGGTCGTCTGTAGGTGTGCCGACCGAGCGCCAAGCCATGGTGCGGTCGTCATAGATAGTAATGTGGACAGTCAGATCCTGGCCCATCTTATCTTTGGTGGCGTCGTTGAACGGACCAATAAAGTCCATCATGTTGACGCCGTACTGACCCAGCGTTGAGCCAACGGGTGGCGCAGCTGAGGCTTGGCCGCCTTTAATTTTCATCTTGAGGTTAGCTTTGATCTTCTTTTCTGCCATAAATACTCCTTGGTGCGTGCGACAGTTTTGAGAGTGCTAATTTTCGCCAGCTCGGAGATATTCTTCCATCGTATGTATAATACGTCTCCAGAATAGTGCTCTGCCCTAGCGAAAATTACCCTTGGCTCAAAATAGCCGCTTAACAGTGTGATTAGTGGCCGTTTGTAGAAGCTTGCGGCCAAAATGCTGTGCGTAACGAAAGAATTATACTACAGGTTACCCCTGTTGTCCAGTTTTTTTAGGTCTAACAACAAAGGTGCCTCGTGTTCCACTTTTAGTGAGTATGACCCTAAAATTCGTTGGTTCTGCAGGAGGATCTTGGCTGGCTGGCTCAGCAGCTGAGTTATGAATCCTGTTAGCCGTGATGCTCTTGATAGAGTCGCTCGCCTGCGTACACATTGATCCAAGGCGTTTTGTTAAATCTATGCCTACTTCTTGTAATACTCCTGGGCTTGCATCACGAGCACCCAAGCCATACATATCAACCGCTATCTTTAACTCAGCAGCGGCATGCTCTACAGCTCTGCGCGCGTTACCTAATGCCTCGGCTGACACGCTATTAAACCTTCTTAACCTGCAAACTGTCGAGTTCTACCGGAGTTTCGCGGCCGAACATGTTGACCAGTACCTTGAGCTTGCCTTTTTGCTCGTCGAGTTCGTTGATGGCACCATCAAAGCCCTTAAACGGTCCGTCGATGATATTAACCACATCGCCCAGCTTGTAATCCATCTTGTGCTTTGGATCCTCGCGGCCCATACGCTTCAAAATTTTCTCGATTTCGTCGGTGCTGACAGGTGTCGGTTCGGTACCGGTACCGACAAAGCCAGTCACACTCGGCGTGTTGCGTACAATATACCAGGCGTCTTCAGTGAGTTTCATTTGTACCAAGACATAGCCCTGGAAGATGCGCTTCTCAACAACTTTGCGTTTGCCGTTTTTGATCTCGATCATCTTTTCTTTTGGTACTAAGACTTGGTAGATCTTGTCTTTCATGTCAAGACTGTCCGCACGCTGGCGGATAGATTCAGCCACCTTTTCTTCGTAGCCGCTGTAGGTATGGATGGCATACCACTGTTTGGTTGTGTCGTATCGCTTGCTCATAATGTTTATGCCCTAAAGACTATCCTCTTAATTATTTTATCCAAGACCCAGTCGGTGCCGGCTGCTGCGAGGCCGAATATCACCGCGAATATAATGACTGCAAAGGTGAGCTTCCAGGTGGTACGGCGGTCTGGCCAGGTGACCTGACGGACTTCATTCCACGAATTACGGAAGTACTTAGGCCAGAAGATTCGTCCAAGGACTCGGCCGATGATACGCATTGGACGAGTGCGGAATGGTGCGCTGATAATACGTGCCGGCAACCTGAAGGGCTTTGCGATGGCCGCAAAAAACTTCTTAAAACGGCTTCGTTTTGGCGGCTTATTGGCTTTTGCCTCAAGCTTGCTCGCAACTTTTTCATTGCGCTCACGGATCGTTTCGGTCTTTCTTATCCTTGGCTGCTTCGTCTTACCTGACTCTGCCACTGTTATCCCCTTCACCATTAAAAATAGCTTACTATTACAGTAAGCCGCTGGGTGTCAATATACTCTTATTTTACTCGAGGGTCAATATGGAAATGTTCTTTTGCAAAGAACCAATCCCAGACGTTCTTGCGACCAAGAACTAAGTCCAAACCTTTTTGTCTCGGCAAAAAGGTTTGATAAAAACCGAGGCCAACAAACCAGACCTCGACTCAGCTGTTGTCAAGAAACACAATACGCAAGGCAGACTCCCTTTGGTCGGCCATAAAACTCCACATTATTTTAGGTAGAAGTTTTAGGCTCGCACCTTGCTCTCTATTGTGTTTTTGACTAACACCTGAATCGGGGCTGGTCTGTCATGGCCATAGAAGCTCCATGGACAAATCGCTAAATTTTAATTAAAAGCCGGGCCACAAAGCAGATACCGCTGGCTAGCCAGCGGTGCTATACACAAAGGCGGGCCCTAAGGCCCGCCTTCTAAAATCCAGTAGCGAGAATTTAGACTCAAACACCACATTCTTCTTAGTATAAATTATATCATACCATGTCAAGTATGTCAATAGTTTTTGCTGTTTTACCCCTGTTATTCTCTGGATCTTAGCTGATAGTTCTTAGATCTTAGAATGCGGCCGATAGGCCGTGTATAAATAACGCCCTTTCAGGGCTTCTGCTTTCCTGCCCGGCTTTCAGAAAACTGATTTTCGTCGTAGTTCAGCCGTAGTTTAAGCATATGTTCCGAGGACTGTTTGAAGAGCGTAAGCTCGAGTTCCACAGGAACAAATTACGGCCGGGCTATGGCGGAAGTCACGTTTTCTGAACCGCCGTGTCGTTTTTTTGGTTCCCGTTTTTGTCGATGCAAAAATGGAACGATTCGGTTCTTTATTTGAAGAACATAAGCTGTCTCTTGGTCACAAGAAGAAATATTCTCCGCTTAAGCTTACCCTGCTATACTATTAGCAAAGAAACGTGTGGAGGGGTCATGAATCCAGATGAGAAGCGAGAAGAGACGCCGCGGAGTGTCGCTGACGCCCTGCAGGTGGTTGCGTCTGCTGACGCGCAGTCCCAAGGGGTGCCACAGGCAGCAGCTGCCGGTAGAGAAGAAGCTCGCGCAGAGATAGAGGCAAGAGTAAGCGATGTCCAGCCTGCGGCCAAACCGCCTTTTTTCAAACAAAAGCGGGTGTTTATACCGGCACTGGCCGCGTTGGTGTTACTACTGGGAACTGGCGCGTACTTTCTGCTTGGCCGGAATGATGGTGCAGATTCACAGGATCTCTCATCTCATATGTTGGGCATAGCTGTGACAGTGCTTGACGGCAAGGCAACCGCAAGCCGCGACGGAGAAACGTGGCATGAGCTGACGGTGCGTTCGCGCCTGAACGAAGGCGATTTTGTGCGTACGGACGCGGGTTCCCGTGTTGTACTCAGTCTTGATGACGGCGGTGCTGTCCGGCTTGACGAGTCTACGGCGATACGTCTTGCGAGCCTGAGCGCAGAGGCTGTTCGGGTCGAGCAACGGTCGGGTTCGGTCTACAGCCGTGTCGTGGCTTCCGACCGCTCCTTTGTAGTCGAAGTGGATGATATGAGCTACAGGGCGCTGGGAACCGCCTTCCAGACGACAAATACTGCCACAGAAAAAGGCGTGCGTGTCTTGCAAAGTAGTGTTCAATTCGATGATATTACTGTGGCCGAGGGCAAACAGTACTACACGATACACACGGACAATCTGTATGTAGAAAAGCTCACCGATATATCCTTGGACGAGCTAAGGAGTAATGGATTTCTGCTCTGGAACCTGGAGCAAGATGAAAAAGACAGCCACTTCAAGAATAAGCTTGGGTATTGGGAAAAGATAAAGTCTGCGAACGTGTCTACCGACCCGGCGCCTGCCGGCGCTTCGCTGGCCCTGGAGGTCGCGAACAATAGTAAAGGAACGGTATTATCATGGACCGTTACAGGTGTAACGGCGCCAGACGGATTCAAGATAGTACGAAGCCAATCATCAGTAGTGCCTACTTTTGGCAGAGACGAGGCTCAGCATGTGTCTTCGCCGAGCGCACGGAGCTTTACGTGGTCCGGGGCAAAATCGGGCGTATTCCATTACCGGTTGTGTGTTTACCGCGCGAGCGACAGCACCTGCTCTGTCTACAGTAATACCGTCACAATCGAGGCGGTTATAGTTGCCCCGGAGGCTGTTGCACCTGGCGCGGTCAATTTGTCCTTGAGCGAGGATATGATCAACTGGACATTTGCGGGTACAGCCCCTCATGGGTTCAAGGTTTTGGTTTCGTCGTCAGAAAACCCTGTGTATCCAAAAGATGCCGAGTATTTTGGAAATGGCCCATACACGCTTAAGCCGCGTGCGCCGGGCACGTACTATGTGCGGGTGTGCAAGTATACGGCAAGCGACGAAATCTCTGGTGGATGTACTGATTACTCAAACCAAGTGCTATGGGTTGTCCTGTAGTGCGGCACACAGCGGAGGGTGCATAGATGTGGGATGATCCGCTCGGGGTTGCTTATTTGTACGGTGTCCTGGGTGTGCTGGCCGAACTGCTGGCGGCGCTCAACCGCTCCAAGCTGATCCGTACAGCACTGTACGGCGCAGTGTTTGCGACTACCGTATTTGCGACGACGCTGCTGCTTGTGAACGACCTGCATATAACGACCGTGGTGGTGGGTATTATCGCTATGTATCGTCTTACTAATGCCGCCCGGGTGCTGTCCCGGCGTATTGCTGAGCCCCGGCTGTACTTCTCTACGCGGCGTACGTCGCTTGCGCTGCTGACATTTCAGATAGCTGCTCTTTTGATGTGGCGGCTTCAGCACTATCATCAGCTGAGTCCTGCGGCAATCCTGCTCGTCCTGCTCACGTGCGCTGCTGCGGCTGCAGGTGTGCTGGTACTGACAACACGGCGCAATCTTGATCGTATGAAGATTCGCCCGAGCGACGTTCATAAAACCGATGCTGAGTTGCCGACCGTTAGCGTCTGTATTCCGGCTCGCAACGAAACAAAAGATCTGCCAGGCTGCTTATCAAGCTTGCTTGCCAGCGACTATCCGAAGCTCGAAATCTTGGTTTTGGATGATTGTTCGCATGATAAGACATCGGAGATTATCAAAGGGTTTGCCCAGAAAGGTGTTCGGTTTATAGCCGGAGACCCGCCCAAAGACGGCTGGCTGGCTAAGAATCAAGCCTACCAAGCACTGGCAGAGGCCGCGAGCGGTGAGCTATTGTTGTTTTGTGGTGTCGACACCAGATTTGAGAAGACTGCTATCAGGTCTATGGTACTGAGCCTGTCTGCCAGAAAAAAACAGATGATTTCACTGCTGCCCAAAGGCTTGCAGGCGGGAGAACATGCCAGTTTAGTGCAGCCCATGCGCTATTGGTGGGAGATTGCCCTGCCCCGCCGGTTTTTCAACCGGCCGCCGGTGCTCAGCACGGTCTGGATGATTACCCGGCAGGCGTTCTTCGGCCGCGGCGAGATGAAGGCCGTCAAGGCCAGCGTGCTGCCCGAAGGGTACTTTGCCCGGGAACTCACCGTTGTAGATGAGTACAGCTTTATGCGTGCATCCGGCAAGATGATGGTGTCGTCGGCAAAACGTTTTGAGGACCAGTGGCAGACGGCGGTGCGCGTGCGCTATCCTCGTCTGCGTAAGCGTCCCGAGAACGTGCTGCTGGTGACGCTTGCGCAGCTGTGGCTTTTTGTCCTGCCGTTTGGTGCGTTTATTACGGGCTTCTTTGTTCCGCTTGGTGCGGCGCACAGCATCGCCGGAGTCACCGTCATCTTACTCGAAGTGACGCATCTGTATCTGCTGCGTGCCTGGCTCGTTCGCCCGCAGACAATCTCGCTGGCTCTTCTGCCGGCCGCTGCGTGCGTGGACATTTTTGTATTGCAGTTTTCTCTGCTTCGCTATGAGTTTTCTTCGGTTATCTGGAAAGATCGCAATATCTGTATTCCTGTCATGCGCTATCACCGTTCGCTCCCCGCCTTGGCAGAAGAGGAATAGACTCACCGCTGCAGCGAATCGCGCGGGCCGGTAGTTGCCATATTGGGCACAAAGATTGTGAAAGTCGAACCTTTGTTAAGTGTGCTGGACAGAGATATCTGCGCGCCAATGAGTTTGGCAAGCTTCTGGGTAACATACAGCCCGAGTCCGGTACCGGAGCTCTTTCTGGTGCGGTAATCTTCGGAGCGGAAGAATTTTTTGAACACGTCATCTACCTCCTGCTGGCTGATACCAATCCCTGTGTCGCTGACGCTGAACTCAACACCGCCCTCGGCTGGTTTGGCGGCTAGTGTAATAACGCCGTGCTCGGTGTATTTGATAGCGTTGGTAATAAAGTTCTGCAAAATTTCGCGCAGGTAGAGCGAACTGTTATGGAGCAGCTCCAGGCTCGGATCTACTTCGGTGTGGATTGTCAGATTCTTTTTTTCTACCTCGGGCACGTAGTTTTGCGATAGCGTGTGCACCAGCTGGTGGACGTTTATAGAGACGTAGTTGAGGTTTTGTAGCGTGCCGTTCTCGGCACGCGACAGGGTTGCCAGGTCATTGATAAGGCTCGCCAAGAATAAAATTTGGTCATGCGCTTGGTGTACAGCGTTGTCAATGGCGCGGATATCGCCGTCTTTGTCAATGATCACCAGCGCATTAGACAAGTTGCCCTCGGCAATAGTGACAGGGGTGCGCAGTTCGTGGCTGACAACGCTGACAAACTCGTTGCGCTCTTCCTCAAGGGACTTTTCATGGGTGATGTCGCGGATCAGTAGCACGTACCCGCCTTTTTCACCGCGGCCGTAGCTGGGCTTTACGGGTGCAATGCTCAGGTAGATTTTGACAAGGTTGCCGTCGGCGTATCTCAGCTGGTAATCGCGGGATATTGTCTGCGTCTTGGTCTCAAGCACGAGCCGCGTGGTATCAATCGGCTGTTCGTGTGTATCAAGCAGTTTGAGAAGGTTGCCGATATAGACACCATCTACTGATGTATTGCTATCTAATATGTTCAGCGCCGCTCCGTTGTACATAGTGATCTTTGCCTGCTCGTCGGTTGCAACGACTCCGTCTGCCATGCTGTTTATCAGCGCAGATAATTGCGCATGCTCAAGATCTATAGCACGCTGGTCATCCGTGCCAGGCGAAAACCGTGTATCCATAAGCGGAATTATAGCATGGCGCAATGAGTGAAAGAACGGATTTGCGCGTTCTTTTCCGAGCAATGAGCGGGTATATCAAGAAGATAACACGAAGAAGCAAAAGTATTCCTTGGCAATCGTTATTGAGCTGGTATGTCGGTGCGGTAGGTCTTGAGTTCTTTGCGGCGTGTTTTTGCATCTGGTAATACTTGTTCGAACCGCGCCCAAAAGCCGGGCGAATGATTGAGATGCTCGGTGTGTACCAGTTCATGCAGAATAACGTAATCAATCAAATCCCAAGGCACTTGCATCAGATACGTATTGAGTATTATGTCCTTGTGCTGACTGCAGCTCCCCCATCTTGAGCTGAGGCGTTTTGTGGCCACTGACGTATACGAGAATCCATGCGTCGAGGCAAGCTGGTCTAGGCGCTGCGGCAAAAGCTGATCAGCCTCTTTTTTGAGCGCTCTGAGCGCGCCGCGCTTGGCTGCCGATTGCACATCCGGGTGCTTATGTTCCTGCTCTACTGGACACAACACTCTGACGGTATTGTGGCGGACGCTGACAGTCGCCTTGTCTTTGCCGTTTTTTGCCGCCTCAAGCGCAAGCCGGTGGGCCTTGCCTATTCGCATACCGTCTGTCAGTACCGATGCTTTATCGGGGCGATGTTTGGACAGCCAGTCTGCCTTGCTCAACACGAATTGCACACCAGCGTGATACGAGACAAAATAAGGCAGGCTCACCCGTACTGTACCGTCGCGGGCAAAACTCATGCGGATGTTTGTATTGCCGCGTCTTTTGACGAAAGTGACTGTGCCGATATCTGGGAGGTCAAATACTCTTTGCGGCACAGTTATCCTTAGCGCAAGACAATATTGCGCCGGCTCTGTATCTGGTTTCGCGCACTTACAGACGGAACCAGATTAACGAGCTCTGGCTTTATCATTTTGTGCGCTGCGGCCGACGCCTTTATGGCCCCAATATCAGACAGCTTCTTTATGACCGAACTGAGCTGGCTCGAAAAGCTATGCTTCCCACTGACAACAACAACGTCTTCGACGTGCTCAGGTTGCTGCATATAGCCTGCAATCTGTTTGAAAGCCTCGACGTCATAGCCGACGGCAAACCGGTCGTCAAAAGTGCGGCGGTCTCGTTTTTGATTGCGAACAAAGGCAGTGTCCGGGTCTACTTGGAACCACACCACAATTGTGTGTGCCTTGCTGAGCCGAGCCATCTCGCGCAAGGCCTTGCGTTGGCCAATACGCATGGCGTTCATGTCGTAGACTACGCTAATGCCGGCAGATAAAAACTCGTTTGCCATGTATTCCATGATGCGGTTTAGGGCGCTATTCTCCTGCTTGGTGAAACGTGGTTGGCCGAACAGTTCGTGCCGAATACGGTCTTGCTCCAGATGTGCTGCATGAATCGCATCAGTAAACTGGCGGGCAAAATAGGTCTTGCCGGAGCCCGGAAACCCATACAACAGCACCAAAACAGGCTGCACAGGCTCTATGCGGTCAACATTTTTACCAGTCATATAGATGACATTTTATAACAACCATGGCGATATATGAAATTTGCCGTCTTATCAGTGACAAACTAACAGATATACGGTATGATTGTCATTGATTTGACGTGCCAATAGTCTTATCCGATTGATCAAACCAAGCAGCTTGTCTGCTGTTTGGACAATCGAACTGGAGATGACTTGGCGAGATAGACAAAATTGCAGAGCAAATTTATTTTGTTTGCAATAAGACTATCTGGCCATTACACATCGACAGAGGGGTGTAGCTCAATTGGTAGAGTAGCGGTCTCCAAAACCGTTGGTTGCAGGTTC
>CAZXOA010000002.1:0-111578 GCA_964642275.1 uncultured Candidatus Saccharibacteria bacterium
GCACTGGGTTCTGGTCCCAGCATTCGGGGGTTCGAATCCCTCACTCCCAGCCAAGAGAAATAAACCGTATCCCTCACTCCCAGCCAAGCACGAGCTCTATACAAGGTACTTCTTCGGAGCTTCTTTGTTTGTCGCAGACGAAAAAGTGTCATATGCTATGGCTATGAGCAAGGCTGCTGCCAAACATGATTTTGGTAATTTTACTGAATCTCAGAAGCGTGCCGTTGGGATTGCAGCGGTCATCTCGCTTGTCTATGGATTTTATTTTCTAAGACAGTACTTTATCCTCATAAGCGTCGCGGCAATTGTTGCCTATCTATTTTTACCTCTGTATAAGCGTTTTCTGAGACGCTTTCGTTCGGGTATTGCTGCAACATTCACGTTTCTTATTGCAACGCTGCTCGTGCTTATCCCGATAATTGGCTTCGTCTTTTTGGCTGCTAATCAGGTTAAGGTATTGGCCGAAGGCGCGGGGCATTTGGTCCAAGACACTGATATGGGCGAGCTTGGCGACAGGGTGCTGCGTATTGCAAATGACACGCTCGAGAGAGTCCCTTTTGTAGACGTGCATCTCACGACTGATAGTGTACGCTCAAGTATCAGCAGTGTTGCCCAGTCGGTTGGGAACTGGCTGCTGCAGACCATTACAGGGCTAGCCGGCAGTCTGTTCGGCATGATTACAACCACCATCATTTTTATCTACGTCTTTCTGTCTATTTTGGTGAATCACCGCAAACTTGCTCTGCTCATCGAAAATCTCAATCCTATGGGCCCGGAAGTTTCGCGTATGTATATGTCCAAAGCGGGCGATATGGTGCACGGCGCGGTTGGCGGCCAGTTCATTATTGCTGTGATCCAAGGCTTCACCGGTGCTTTGTCGGTGTACATTGCGGGTTTCCATGAAGCGTTTTTTGTACTGGCTTTGATATTTACCCTGATGTCGCTCATACCGCTGGGGAGCGGCATAATCACCATTCCGTTTGGTATTGGTATGATGCTGTTTGGTAATATTTCCGGCGGCTTGCTGGTCGTGTTGTGGCACATTATCGGTGTGACTAACATCGATAATATTCTGCGCCCAATTCTTGTGCCTAAGTCGGCCCGGCTTGACCCGGCCTTGATGCTGCTGACTGTATTTGCAGGGCTCGGTATGTTTGGCTTCTGGGGCCTGTTTATCGGGCCGGTTATTATGATCCTGATTGTGAGTACCATCAAGGTATATCTGGCAGTTCAGCGAGGTGTGCCATTCGACCCGATAGAGGTGCCAAAAGACAAGAAAGAAAAGACTGCCCGCAAGAGGCGGCGACTAAGTAAGCAGAAGGCAGCATAAGCACGACTACTGTATACTTGTAGGTAATGGAAGTCACGAGAGCGCGGTACCAGCACGGACGTGTACAAAAGCAGCCGAACCCAAAGAGACGGGCCGGCCTTGCCGTTGTACTGGCATGTCTCGTTGCGCTGTTCGGCTACGGTACGCTTGCCCATAATAAGCCCGTACAAGCCTTGGGCGCAGAGACAACTGTCCTGCAGACGGTGCAGTCGAGTATTCCCGAGATAGCCTGGCCAGCCAAGGGGCAAGCTGCTTTGGGTGACGCCGACAGCGGTGTGCTTGCGCGTTATGCCGAGTCAGAAAAACAGCAGCCTATCGCAAGTATCACCAAGGTTATTACTGCACTTGTTGTACTCGATAAGCAGCCGCTTGCCATCCGCGAACAGGGTCCTGTCTACACGGTGGCACAGGCGGATATTGATTCTTACCATGCCTACGTTGCAAGGCTTGGATCGGTCATGCCGGTGAATAGCGGTCAGCAGCTGAGCGCCTATCAGGCTTTACAAGGGCTTATGCTGCCGTCTGCGAACAATATGGCGGATTCTTTGGTGCGCTGGACCTTTGGATCAATGGACGCATATCTTATAGCAGCAAATCAGTTTTTGGCGCGGCACAATTTGAACCAAACAATAGTAGATGATGCCAGCGGCTTCTCTCCCGGCAGTAAAAGTACGCCAAGCGATCTCATAAAGATTGGCCAGCTGGCGCTTGCTCATCCGGTGCTCTCTGAGATCATCCAGACACGCGAGGCGGTGATTCCTGGTACGGGCACAATACGCAATTCGAACTTTCTGCTGGCCGACGATGGAGCGGTGGGCATAAAGACCGGTACCACAGACGAGGCTGGCTATTGCCTGCTGTTTGCAGTTAAGCACGGTCCAGAGGCGTCAAGAAGCCTTATCGGCGTTGTGCTTGGCCAGTCAAGCTGGAGAGAGCTCCAGGCAGAGGTCAGAAGCCTGCGTGATCAAGCGCTCGACCTCTATAGTTATATCGAGATTATGCCTGCTGGCACCACGGTCGGCCGCTATAAGACAGGCTGGGGCCAGGTATCAGAGGCGGTTACACTCGATAGTTTACTGCTGTACACCTGGACGGGCGGCAATCAGGCAGTCGACACCTATCTCGAACCAATCGAGACGCCGCTTCAGGCGGGTACCGTGGTGGGGACCGCTTGGGCTGAGTCGGACAAAAACGTCCAGACCAAGGTCGTACTGAGCCAGCCGCTCAGTGCCCCGAATCTGTTCTGGAAATTACGCAACTACTGGTAAGACACGTACCACGGCTTTGGCTGGACGGTCGTAAAAGTCTGCTCGGGCGAAAGCATCGGCTTGTCTTCGTCATAAAAATTCTTCCAGCCAAAGCGCATACCAGCCGGCGCGTTAGCGGTAATATGTCTCCACGTATCCTGTTTGACGTGAGGCGCGCCCAGTCCATCCATCTGAATCAGCCAGGCAAGTTCCGGCTGCGAGGTATTGAGCGTTTCGCGCCCCTCTATCATGGCCAGTTTGAACTGGTGGATGAGGAAGAGTTTCTGCGGCAAATCATGCATCTTGGTCAAATCTGCCAGCCAATCGGCGGTTTGCTGTACTTCAGCCGCACTGACCGAACCGATCTGCTTCATATGGCGTTGGCCAGGCTGTAGCCGCCATTCCGGGTCAAGCGCCAGGCCGACATGCGGTTCACTTAGCAGTGGTTCAAATTGCTTGGCCTGCGTCAAAAAATCCGTATGTCCCGGCTGCAAATCCAATATGACATAGATATTCTCACGGCGGGCGGCGTCTACCCACGGCCGGATTTTTTCGATCGAAACTTCGCGCGAATAATCGTTGTTGTCCGTTGGCTCGGCAGCCGCAATCGTGCTGATGATTTCAAAGGCAGGATATACCGGTTCGTCAGAAAATGCCTGGTATTCTGCTGCCAGGGCTTTGATGCGGGCCACGGCCGCCTCGAGCGGCTGCTCGCCCAAAGAGCCTAAGACGGCATGTTCGGGGGTGCCATACAGTGCCACGATACGATGGTCGGGCAAGAGGGTTTGTGAGCCCGAAGGATACACAAACTTCCGCTCTCTTGGTGGTTCGGACTGCTTGGATTCTTGCTCCTCTGCCGGCGGCATGTGCGGGGAGTATGCTGTTGGCTCCATAACAAAAAATATCGCAAGCAGTCCCACGGCAATGCCTGCAAGAATTACGAGACGTTTATGACGAAAGATGTACTGCCGCATGTTGACGTCATTGTAGCAGAACCCGGATGTTCTTGAAGCCAGAACCAGCCCTCTCCTTTCTCGGCCAATTTCAATCCGAGCGAGATTTTGGCTAAGCCAACACCCTTATCTCGTTACGAATACTAGTGTAACGGGGAGGAGCCTCGCAAATACGGGCTAAGATATTGACATACTTGACAATGTGTGCTATAATGTATAATAAGAAGATCTACTCCTTTGAGGTACCGAACCCGATATTGACCAAGTCACATTGCTTATGGTTATATCAATGCAGTCATGGCCAAGAAACACACGGATCTCCAAAAGGATACTAGGCATATAGTGCTGCGCATTACCCGCGTGCATTTTCTGTACATCTTGGCTTACATGGTACCGATTATTATCTTCGATTCGTGGAACCTGCTCAGCCACGAAGCAGTGCTGCAGCGCTGGACGGCTGCCGGTGCGCTGTTTATCGTCAATACAATCATCTGGTATATCTGCCGTGCAAAGGTGAGCAGCGAATCTTTGTACAAAGGGCTGCTGATAGTGTTGCTTGCCTGCGACATTTTGTTTGCAGCCATCAATGTGTACTGGACGCGTGGTATGGCCAGCAAGTACGGGGTGCTGTTTCTTATCCCCATAATCTCAGCTGGGCTTGTACGGAGCAGAAGTCTGCTGGTGGCTGCAACCGCAACCTCGGCCGCGACCTACTCAATCGCAACGGTCCGGTACTTTTATGATAATTACGGGCAGGGCGTCAAAGCCGAACTGTACGGCGAGATCGTGTTCTTTGCCGCACTATTCTTTGTGGTCGCAGGGCTGATGATGATCAATTTCCGAAGAGCGGCAGATTAGATGAAGAAACGTTTGTCTACCTTTGACCTTAGGCTCATTGCATTTTTCAGACGTACTTACATACCAGTTGCACGTTTTTCTATATTCGTGGTTTTTTCTGGTTTGGCTTGCTCAAACTTATCGAAGCCAGCCCGGCCAGCCCTCTCGCACTTGAGCTGACTCGCAAGATGCTGGGGCTCGGGTATTACGAGCAGCTGTTTATGCTTATTGGTCTTTTTGAGTGTGTTATCGGCGTGCTCTTTCTGATACCAAAAGCTACGCGTATTGTGATGCCGCTTTTGCTCGTGCATTTAGCTATTGTTTGTGCGCCGCTGGTGCTTGTGCCTGAGTACACATGGCAGAGTCCCTTTGTTCCGACGCTGGAGGGGCAATACATCATCAAGAACATCGTGGTTGTGGCCGTAGCAATTGGCATTGCAGCCTCGACTGCTCCTTTTGCCTCAAAGAAATAGATTCAGGTCTTTGAGTTCGTCGGGTAAAAAGCCTTTTTTGTGCTTGAAATCGGCCTGCCATTTGTAGCCTCTGCCGTAGCCGAGGTCTTTCATGAGTTTGGTGGGAGCGTTACGGACATGCAATGGTACCTGGGCGGCTTTGTACTGGTCGGCTGCGGCCAACGCAGCGCCCATGGCATCTGCGACCACGCGGGATTTTTGGGCTTTGGCCAGTACAAGCGCGCAGTGGAACAGGTTGTATTGGCACTCTGGCATGCCAATGCGTTCAACCGCCTGAAAGGTGGCAACGGCCAGATTGAGCGCGGGAGAGGCGGCAATGCCAATGTCTTCTGATGCGAATATCACCATGCGGCGGGCAACAAACTTAGGGTCCTCGCCGGCTTGCAGCATGCGGGCGAGGTAATACAATGCAGCATTAGCGTCAGACCCGCGCATGGATTTGATAAAGGCGCTGATAATGTCGTAGTGCATTTCGCCGTTTTTGTCGTAGCCGGGCAGGCGTTTTTGGGCGGCAGACTCCAAGACGGCCTTGGTAATTTTATTCTTACCAGCAATTTCGATTGCAATCTCAAGCGTGCCCAGTGCCACGCGGGCATCACCGCCGGATAGTTCGGCCAAAAAGTCTACCGCGTCCTTCGGCATTTGCGCTGCTTTGATACCTTCGTGTTTGAGAGCACGTTTGATAAGCGTCACGATGTCTTCCTTTTTGATGGGCTGCAAGACAATGACGCGGCTGCGGCTGAGCAGCGGGTTTATGACTTCAAAACTTGGATTTTCGGTCGTGGCACCGATGAGGGTGATAAGGCCGCTCTCGACATAGGGCAAAAACGCGTCCTGCTGTGATTTACTGAAGCGGTGGATCTCGTCCACAAACAGCACGGTGCGCTGGCCCAGCCGGCTATTCACTCGTGCGTCTTCGATAACTTTCATCACGTCTTTTTTGCCGGACGTTACTGCGCTGAGCTCTATAAACTCGGCTTCAAGGTCGGTGGCAATGATACGAGCCAGTGTGGTTTTTCCGCTGCCGGGCGGCCCCCAGAATATAACCGAGAACGGTGTTTTGGACTTTGTGAGTTCAGCAATAAGCGTTCCCGGCCCTAGAACATGTTCTTGGCCGACAACTTCGCCCAGAGTAGTTGGCCTGAGCCGTTCCGCAAGCGGTACGTAGGACATTATTGCTGCTCCAGAAAAGCGTCGAATTCTTCCTCGGTCACGGTCTTTACTGGAGACGGGGCGGTGATGCTCACTGTCCGGTAGTCAAATTGGTTGGTAGTGGTGACGCCTTCGGAAATTGTCATGTGTCTGCGCAGCAAAAAGTCCGTATCGTCAAACCAGATATAGCTTGTTATGCTGGTCTCGTCAGCCGCCGATATGCGGTATTTGTAACAGGTCAGGCCGCCGCAGAGCTCAGTACCCTCAGGGTGATAGTTGTCCCTCAGTTCAACTGTGCTGGCAGCCTGTGCAGAAGAGAAGTCGTAGATTTCTGCGACAGGATCGGAGGCGACAAACTCGGGATCTTCATACAAAGCCCACAGGCCATCGGCGTAATCTTTGACGTAGCTCGCCGCGTCTATGACTACGAAGGCCTCGATTTCTTTGGGGCCGTCAAAGGTGGTCGACTTCATGCGGTCGGCCGTCTCTATTTCGATGGTGGATATTTCTGTTGCGTCGCCGTTTGAGGCGGTCGATGTAATGACGTAATTCTCTTGCGTATCCTGCTCGCTTGCAGCCGCAAAGCGGCAGAGAGGTTCGTCATCAATAAACTCACGGCAAGCGTCGTAGGTGTCGAGGGTTGCAATACGGTTTATGTCTTGGACCCGGTTTACGCCGGAATAGACGGCAAATCCGATTGCACAGAGTACCACTAAGAGCAGCATAATTATGTGCGGCTGCTTTATATACTCAAACCGGTCGCCTGTACTATGACTCATGTGGATACATCTTACTATATTCTGTCAGATGTATCTGTATTTTTGCTGAGACAAGAGCTATGCTTATTCGCCGAACGGCGCAGAGTTTCTCCTATTTGGCGCTGCATGTCTGCGCCAGTGCTTTATATGCTAAACTCCTGTACAGGCGATGGCTCGCTGATAGTGACGCTGGTGTACTCAAAATTCATCTCCATAGTGCTGCCTTCGGCGCTGCTGCTCAGGCGGCGCAAGAGGTAGTCCTTGTCATCGAACCAGAGCATGACGACGCCATCGGTATCGGTGTAGGAATACTTGAAACAGTTCAGATTGCCGCAGGCCTCTTTGCCTTCTTTTTGGTACTTTTGTACGGATGAATCGTCAAAGTCGAACTCCGGCAGGATCTCCTCATCCTCCTGTATAAAATCATCGGTACTGGCCGAATACTTGATCCATGCGGTTTGTCCGGCGGCCTTGGTGTAGGTGTTGCCGTCGAACGATATTGTTTCAGATTCAGGCATGCCCGGCATATTGGTAGTGGTGTGGGTATTGCCCTTGTCATCATTACGGATAGTGGTTGTCATGGTTTGTCCGTCAAGGCCGGCTGTCATAACAGCAACGTAGCTCCGTTTGTCCGTCCAGCTGGCTGCAAATTTGCACAGATCTTTATCATCCATGGCTTTATTGCACTCGTCCGCAACTTGCTGGTTCACGGCTGCCGATCCGCCGCTGTCTTTATCTTTGTTAATAAAGAAATACGCCCCTCCGGCGATACCCAAGATAAGAACCAAGGCGATGATTATCTCAACCGCACCAAAACCCCGTTGACTTTTTTGCACTGACAATTTCATAGTTTCTCCTTGGTTAATGAAGTTGTATCAATCATAAGCAATATGGCAAGCATGGTCAATCTCTTTACGGTCCGCCGCGTGCACGCAGTATGGGTGGGCCGGGCTCGGCTACTCCGGGATGGGATAGCCGTTGAGGTCTAGGTTGTAGAAGTGATAGATTGGCTCTGACAGCTGCAGGTCGGTTGCAGAAATCATTTTATTGCCCCTGAACTTTGCTGACATGGTGATTTCAAAGCCGGCCATCTGGCCTCTACCGGTATGCGGGATAGACTCCATGCCGGAAAATACAAAGTTGCCGAGAGAGTAGATGATAGGCTTGCCTTGGTAAATTTCGGTTGGCTGTATGACATGCGGATGTCCGCCGACAACCGCATCGGCGCCGTTGTCTATGAGCCAGCGGCCTATTTGCTGCTGGCGCGCAGTAAAACTATCCAGCCTGAATTCAGCTCCCCAGTGCGGCACGACGAATACAAGCTCGGCACCGTCGGCCTTTGCGGTGCTAATACTGGATGCAAGCCGTACTTGGTCGTAAAAGGCGCTGCCCGGCGTGCCTGCCCGGGCGTCAGAGAACACATTCTCAAAATCGTTAAAGGCAATAACGGCAATCTTAACTGGTGCCGTAGGGAGGTCTTCTTGATCTGATGACATCTCAAGCTCGGTCACAAAAGGCCTGAAGGCTGCATCAATATCGCGCCCGAGGCCAGTATGATGCAGGCCTTTCAAGTCAAATTGTGACAGCATATCCAGCATGGCCGGTCGGCCGTAGTCACCGGTGTGGTTGTTGGCGAGTATGCTCAGATCTATCGGCACGCCGGCAATCGCGTCCAGTACGCCAAGCGGCGCATTAAAAGTGTAGCGCTTGTTTGCTGGCGTGGTGGTCACAGACGGGTCGGCAATAACGGACTCAATATTTGCTATGCGGTAGTCGTAGGTGTCGAGTATGGGCCGGACGTGCCTGAAGGGGTCATCGCCCGCCAGAATGGCCGGACCGACAACACGCCCAAGCATAGTGTCGCCTAGGAAAACAATCTGCGCGGTAAGGGTGCGGGTGGTTTCTGGCGCTTCTACAAACTCGGATGTGACCGGTACGGAAGTGCTGCTGCGGACTTGCCAGATCAGCGCGCCGCCCGCACAGAGCAGTAGTATCAGTAACACAGGCAGTACGAACCGGCGCCTGCGTTTTGCGCCCAGCTGGTATTTCATAAGCATATTGTTGCACATAGTATTGGGGCCATGCTATGCTGAGCGGGCTTTTATATTTTTAATATGAAGAGTACGGGGAGAGATCTCGCTCGTTGATCCGTACAGCAACCTCTTGGCCTCAGCAACCAAGGAAGGTGCTCCATCGAGCCTGCACTGCAGGAGAGATATAGCGGATTTTTATGAAAAGAACCACTATCCTTTCTCTGTGGATGTAGAGGAAGGATATTTTATATCATGACGAAGCGAGCAAAACATGAGCTTGCCCATAATTCCGAGCGAGTCAATGATTTACCGACGGGTATGTCAAAAAATAACTATCGTACAGCCGAGTCTGTGAGCCCGGGCCACCCCGATAAACTGTGCGACCAGATTTCAGACGCGATACTTGATGCCTACTTGGCCGAAGATCCAAAGGCCCGCGTCGCGGTTGAGGCTGTCGGTGGTCACGGCAAGGTGTTTGTTGTGGGCGAGATTACGTCTACAGCCAAGGTTGCAATCGAGCCGATAGTCGAGCGCCTAGCCGGTGACGTCGAAGTAGAGGTCCGGCTGGTCGAGCAAAGCCCCGAAATCGCCCAAGGGGTCGATACGGGCGGAGCAGGCGATCAAGGCATCATGGTCGGCTATGCTTGCGATGAAACACCGGAATTGCTACCGCTCGAAGTCATGCTGAGCCGCCAGCTCAACCAATATTTGTACAAAAAGTGGCCGTATGACGGCAAGACCCAGGTTACTCTGAAGGATGGCAAAATTGCATCAGTCGTTGCCAGCTTCCAAAATGCTCCGCACGATGAGCTTGAAGAGGCTGTCAAATCTTGGCTGTCTTCTCTTCAATCTCCAGTCTTCAATCCTCAATCTGGAGCGAAGCTCCACATAAACCCGGCTGGCGATTGGGGCCAGGGTGGTTTTGACGCCGACACCGGCCTGACTGGCCGCAAACTCGTAGTTGACAATTACGGCCCGCGCATACCCATCGGCGGCGGCTGTTTTAGCGGCAAGGACCCGAGCAAGGTTGACCGCAGTGCCGCATATATCGCCCGCAAGATTGCCGTAGACTATCTTAAGGAGCGCAAAGCCCATGAAGTTTTCGTGCATCTTGCCTATGCCATCGGCTACGATCAGCCGCTTGAAGCAACGGTTACGATAGACGGTGCGCAGGAAGTGGTAGAGGGTTATGATCTGAGTCCAAACGGTATCATTAAGACCTTGGATCTTCGTCGGCCCATCTACGAACAAACCGCCCGCTACGGTCACTTTGGCCACGTTGATTTCCCATGGGAACAGTAGGGTCTTGACAAAACATAAGAACTTTGCTATAATGAGAAAATAGCCCCTTATGCACTCACAAAACCGCCCGAAAAGGGCGGTTTTGTATTGATGAAAAGAGTTATTTATGCTAAAATATATACAAAGTTTTAGCAAATAACTTACAGAAAGACAGGCGGGCTATGGCTGCTAGTGTCCAAGATCCCACGAAGATTCGAAATATTGCGATTATCGCGCACGTTGACCATGGCAAAACGACGCTTGTCGACGGGTTGCTCAAACAGTCCCAGACCTTCCGCGACAACCAGGCCGAAATGAGCCAAGACCTTATCATGGACAGCGGCGATCAAGAGCGTGAGCGCGGTATCACCATCACTGCTAAAATCACCGCCGTGCAGCACGGCGAGTACCGCATTAACATTATCGACACGCCGGGCCACGCCGATTTCAGCGGCGAGGTCGAACGCACACTCAACATGGCTGACGGCTGCCTATTGATTGTCGATGCGCAGGAAGGCCCCATGCCGCAAACCAAGTTTGTACTCAGTAAAGCGCTGGCCGGCGGGCTCAAGCCAATTGTGATTATCAACAAAATCGACAAAGACGGCCGCCGCCTCGGCGAAGTCGAAGATGAACTCGCAGACTTGTTTCTCGAGCTTGCCGTCAATGAAGATCAACTTCATTACCCGATCTATTACGCCATCGGCCGCGCCGGCAAAGCTTGGAAGGATATACCGGCTGACACCGAAGCTGCGACAAATCTTGACGTGGTTTTTGATGCGATTATCTCTGAAATCCCGGCACCAAAGATTGACGTTGAAAAGCCGTTCCAGATGCTTGTCAACGCACTGGCTTGGGACAACTTCAAGGGCAAATACGCTATCGGACGTATTACGCAGGGTACAGTTAAGCCGGGTGATACGGTGACTTTGTGCAAAAAAGACGACTCGCAGGCCAAAGCTCGTATAGATAATGTTTTCATGAGCCATGGAGTCAGCCGTTTTGAGGTTCCTGGCGGTGTGGCTGGAGATATCGTGCAGTTGACGGGTGTTGCCGAAGCGCAGATTGGCGAGACAATTGCCGACGCCGTGAACCCGGAGGCTCTGCCGGTGCTTGAAGTCGAGGCACCCACACTGCGTATCTATCTTGGTCCAAACACCAGCCCGTTCAAGGGTCTCGAGGGCGAGTTTAATACTGGTCGCCAGATCAAAGAGCGTCTTGATAAAGAGCTTGAGACTAACGTCGGCCTCCGTGTCGAGGACAATGGCATTGGTTTTACGGTTTCCGGCCGCGGCGAGCTGCATCTGAGCGTACTTATAGAGGCTATGCGCCGCGAGGGGTATGAGTTCGAAGTGGGCCGTCCGCAAGTTGTGACAATTCAGCAAGACGGCAAGACCATGGAGCCGCTCGAAGAAGTGATTATTGAAGTCCCAGCCGAACATGTCGGTGCCGTACAGATGGAGCTCGGCGCTCGCCGGGCAACCCTCAAAGAACAGGCAAGCAGTGCCAAGGGCGTCACAAGTCTCGTCTACGAAATGCCAACCCGGGCACTGCTTGGTATGCGCAACATCCTGCTGACCAACACCAAAGGTACCATTGTCATGAACACGCTGCCACTTGGCTACCAAGAGATGGGCACGCCCTTGCAGCAGCTGCGCAACGGCGTGCTGATTGCTTTTGAAACCGGTGTCTCGACACCATATGCACTCCAAAATGTCGAGGAGCGAGGCATCTGTTTTATCAATCCGGCAGAAAAGGTTTATGCTGGACAGATTATCGGCCTCAATACTCGCCAAGAAGATATGGAGATAAATGTTTGCAAAGCCAAGCAGCTGACCAACATGCGCAGCAAATCATCTGATGGCACAGTACAGCTCACGCCGCCAACGATCTTTAGCCTCGAGGAATGTCTGGATTTTATCGAAAACGACGAACTGCTCGAAGTCACGCCAAAATCACTGAGACTCCGCAAAAAAGAGTTGAACCCAAACCTCCGCAAACGCGCTGCGAAATCCGCCTAAAGATTATTTGTTACTTGCCTTGATAGCAATCTTTTTAGGCTGCAACAGCTCTTTAAATGGTGCGATGACCTTTAGCACGCCGCCTTCTATGTGGGCGGCGATGGCCCGCTCAGGCAACGTATTTTTGAACCCCTGAGTGAACTGCCAAACCCTTTGTCATTTAGACCAATCCTGTTATATGCTTAAAGCATAAATGATTTACCCATAAATTTTAGGAGTTTCTATGTACGCAAAGGACCAGAACGGATTCACAATAGTCGAAATTTTGCTGGTAGTTCTCGTCTTGGCCTTTGTTGGTATCGGCGCCTATTTCGTCTATTCCCGGCAAAATGACAAGTCAGACAGCGCCTCGCAAGACAGCTCGCAGTCCCAGCAAGAAGACACGCAGCGAGATGCAAGCATAACAGGGGAGCTAGGGGTGGACTTTGTGCCGCCAGCCGGGTGGCAAACGGTTACGAACAATGGCATCACTGTCTCGTACCCTAATGGATGGGACGGTAAGGTAAGAGTTATTGGTAAGGTGACTGAACCATATATTGCCAGTGGTTTTGGTAATCCTGCGGGCTGGCGACATATCTCGGGTAGTATGTGGGAAGAAGTTTCAATAATTGATAGTAGTATTCAGTCTACGCAGCCAACACTTGCACCGGTGAACGTGACAGGAGCTGACTCCACTATTATGATTAATGGTGGAGACGGCGGATGCAGTGGCTCTCAAATAGGGTTTGCTGCGAAGGGGCAACTTTACGCTGTTGCTCTACCAGCAGACTGTGCAGATGCGGCTGCTGGAACTGACGGGTTGGACTCCGGTGTACCGGCCGCAAGCGTTAAACAGCAGCTTGATACTATCATCAAATCCATCAAGCTTCAGTGATAAGCTTTATACGTGACCACCATCTCAGACGAAAAGTTTAACCAGCTCATTGCTGAATCCATCGACGAGTTGCCCGATGAGTATACGTCTCGGCTGAACAACGTGTTGATCACCTACGAAGATCAGCCATCTTCTGCTCAGAGAGAAAAACTAAAGCTGCGTGGCAATGAGACGCTGTTTGGCCTATACGAAGGTATTCCGTTGCCAGCCCGCGGCAATGGCTATCAGATGGTGCTGCCTGACAGAATTACTATTTTTAAGAATCCGATGCTGCATGCCACTCATGACGAGGCGAGTCTCAAGGCGCAGGTCAAACATACGCTCTGGCATGAAATTGCCCATTATTTTGGCTTAAATCACGATCGTATCCACGAAATAGAGCGCAACTGGCAATAAGGGGTGAAAATTCGACTTGTCCACAGATTTAAACCTTAAGCATTTATAAAATATAATTTTATATTTGACAAATTCTGCGTACACGGACTATCATGTACATAACCATCGTGAGGTGGCCAGCGAACTCCGGAAGCTGCTTGCAGCCGAACGGGCGAGCGAACAAAAGAGAGCCCGTCAAACGGCTCTCTTTTGTTCTTATGCGTATTTTTCTGCGAAGGGCCGCAAATTTGCTACAATTAAGCAAAAGGGGAATGAGATGGTGAAGTCTCGAAGACGCGAAGGAATCGTACGGCGCCCAATCGAATACGTGCTGCTTGTAACTATGTTTTTGCTGATATGTCTTGCGTTGTGGGCGGGCCTGGCGCTTCGGCGGGAGAATGCTAACCAGCGGGAGGGCTGGGGCGTGGACACAGCACAGCATCCTCTTGAGGGTACAATTGACGAGATAGACTGGCTGACCGACTATGACGTGCGTGAGGAAAAAAATGCAGATGCAATTATGCGTACTCAGGATCAAAAAATCACGCAGCCGGTTGATGCCGCAGCCGACAATATCGGCTCTGCGCTTGATGAAGCGGCGCTACCATCGGCTATCTGTGATGAGATTAGTCAGGTTCTGGTGCGGTCCACAGAGTCTTTTGATACGCTCATCACGGCTTATTATGAGGCGAAGACAGGCAGGCAGGCTGTCAGATCTGATAGCCTGCGTATTGTGAGCGAGGCAATCTCATCCTCTCGTGCCAAACAAGACATAAGCCGTGCCCATTCGTTCGGCTTGCTTGCTGGCAAGGCGGGTGAAGAGTACCACGGGCTGGTTACTGTTTTCCGCACGAAGGTTGACGAAGGTGTTGCTTTGCGCCGGACGAGTTTTGATGCCGCTCGTGGACAATATCTGCAAGACATTGATAATTTTATTGCCCAGCGTTACCGTGCTGTCGAGGATGGATTCATGGCCTATAGGGCGGCAAGCCATAACGCGCTTTTGACTGCCCGATCATCATGCATGGGGCGCGCTGTTGACCAAGCGGCGGTGCGGCAGGAGCTGGCTCGGAACATTAGCCAGGCACGCTTGGCCTACGCAGAAGTCTTACGCGGCCGGGCCGAAGCCGTCAAAGAGGTGCAAAAATATCAGGCGAATAAAAATGATGCCTACAGCAAGGCGCTAGCGACGTTCGAACAGCTGACAATGCGGCTAAAGACCGAGTATCAGGACCTTCGGCGTTAGATTGCCTAACGGCAGTCAAAACAGTAGCCGGATATTTCGAGCGAGTGGTTGTCGTGGGTAAAATCATGCTGTCTGGTAATTTTCTCAAGAATGTCGTGCAGCTGGTCTGGTTCATCAAAGCTGACAATTTTACCGCAGTTCAAGCACGTGATGTGGTGGTGGTGTGGTAGGAATGCATCGCTTAGTTCAATCTTGTATTTCCAACCAGTCTGTACGCGTACCACGATACCAAGTTTTTCAAACAGCTCTACCGTCCGGTAGATGCTGGCCCTGTCAATGACGCTCGCAAGGTCCATGGTGAGCTCGCGCATGCTGCGCGGCTTACCAGCCCGAAGGGCACTGAAGACGATTTCGCGCGGTTTGGTGATAGAATAGCCTGCGCTTTTGAGGGTTCGAGCTAAGGTCTCTTCCATAGTTGCAATACTAGCACGAATTGCGACATATTTGCAAAAAATATCCTCCATCGATTACGCTAATGTGCAGGCGAATAAAACGAAGGAATATACGATGACAGAATATTTGCAGCTTGTAGGTTTGGCATTAATCGGCGGCGTGGCATCACTAAGTGTTGGTGCTGTTCTGCTTAGCAGGAAGGACTTGGCAGAAAAGTTTGCGCATTATGCAACCCCATTTGCGGCTGGAGCTCTTCTGGCTGCGGTATTTCTTGATTTGCTTAAAGAAGGCGTGGAAATGGGTTCAGCTGACTCGGTATTGCTAGCTGCGCTTATCGGCATGCTGCTGTTCTTCTTAGGCGAGAGGGGTCTACGTTGGTTCCATCACCATCACGGGCATCATGATGATAAAAAGCAGGCTGAAAAATCTCTCATTATCGTAGGGGATACCGTACACAACGCACTGGACGGCGTGGCAATTGCGGCAGCTTTCCTTGTGAGTCCGGCAACGGGTGTCGTCACCACAATCGCAGTAGCTGCGCACGAAATCCCGCAGGAAGTTGGCGATTTTGGACTGTTGTTAAGCCGTGGTATGTCCCGTGTCAGGGTGCTGCTGGTAAACGTGCTTAGCTCGCTCGCAACAGTCGTTGCAGCAGTCATTGTCTATGCGCTTGGAAACTCGGACGTCTTGCCGATTGGCGTCTTGCTGGGTCTCAGTGCTGGGTTCCTGCTCTATATTGCAGCGAGCGATGTCATACCGGAGATTCACGAACACAAGCCAAAGCGTAAGTGGCTGGATTGGCAGGCACTCCTTTTGCTTGCTGGCGTGCTGGTGGTTGGGCTCACAATAAATATTGCGCATCGCTACATACATCACGACCACGACCGTGGACACAGCCATGAGTCATCGCATCATGAACATGAAGATGACCACGATCATAACGACGACCATGACGAGGAGGATGACGACTAACACGGAGGACTAGTCTGTTACAATAAGCCTATGCTTGTTGCAGTTATAGTTTTGGGAGTTATTTGTCTGGTGCTGATTGCGCTGGTGATCAAGAACGGCCAAAAACCTGCCGAAACCGAGGGCAATCTGATGCTCAAGCAGGATTTGGTGACTATAAATGAGCAAATGCTGGCCTTGCGAGAAGGTTTGCAAGGGCATTTGACGCTGCGGCTTGATAAAAACCAGGAGAGCATGACTGAGCAACTCAAAGCCAGTCAGCAGATGATCAAGGATGTCACCGAGCGGCTCACTAAACTTGACGATACAAACAAGAGAGTGGTTGACGTAGCTGACGAACTCAAACAGCTGCAGAATGTCCTGCAAAATCCCAAGCAGCGGGGAGTTTTAGGTGAATTCTACCTTGACCAGATTCTGCAGAACTTATTACCGCCGGGCAGCTACGAACTGCAGTACAAGTTTGGCGAGGGTCTGGTGGTAGACGCGGTCATCAAGCTTGACGGCAAACTACTACCGATTGACAGCAAATTCAGTCTTGAGAACTACAACCGTTTACTCGAACTCAAGGGCGAGGCACGGACTGTGCTTGAAAAGCAGTTCAAAGAAGACCTCAAGAAGCGTATCGATGAAACAGCCAAATATATTTTGCCCAAAAAGGGTACGCTTGAGCAGGCGCTGATGTTCATCCCATCAGAAGCAATCTATTATGATCTGCTTGCCAATAAAGTCGGCGCCGGTGGTGTCAATGGCCGCGACCTTATGCAGTATGCTGCGGTAGATAAGCACGTGACGATTGTGGGTCCGAGCACGCTTAGCGCCATGCTGCAGGTAATTGTGCAGGGGCTACGCAGCCTTGAGATTCAGAAAGACACTGAAGTTATCCGTAAGAATGTTGAACAACTCCAGAAGCACCTGATTGGCTACGATGGTTACTTCAAGAAAATAGGGACAAGCCTCGGTGCAACTGTTGGCCATTATAATAATGCGTCAAAAGAGCTGGGTAGGATTGACAAAGACGTGGTCAAAATAGCCGGCGGCGATGCTGTGCTTGATCCGCTTATGCTTGACAAACCCCAATCAGACGAATAAATTTACTCCTCATGGAAACACCCCGAGATATATTTGCAGATGGTGGTTACGAAGAGCTTGCGACAGTATTTATAGCGGGTGGTGATAGCGCGCTTAAAGATGCTAATCGTTACACCGACCGAGGCTTGTCGCCAACAGAGGCGGCCAAAAAAGTTATTGATGAGATGACTCTCGGAGGGAGACTCTCGGAACAACAGGCGGCTACTTACCGGTCCTATCTCCCTTAAATTTAACTAAATCTATAATCAGTGCGGCGGTCCAAGCAAAGTCGGCGGCACCAATGCCTTTGCCGTCGATGGGGTCAAAATATTCGAATGGTCCGGACTTATCGACGACGGCAATGCTTCGCTTTGTGAGTTCGTCGGCTTCTTCATCAAAGCCGTAGCGCCGTAACCCGTCAATAATCAGCCAGTTGGTATTGAGCCACGACGGCCCCTGCCAGTACCGGTCAGAGTCGAAGAATGGCGAGTCAAGCGGCACGCTCGGTACCGGGTGGTGCAGCCAGTATTTACGATGATTTTTGAGCAGTGCTACGAGCTCTTTAGCTCGTTCCTGTGTGATTGTGCCGGCGTACAGCGGCATAAAGGTGCCGATAGTTGGCTCTAGGATGAGTTTGTGGGTAATGAAATCGCGCGAATAGTATTGACCGCTTGGCTCGTCGTATAGTTTCTCAAGCGCCTCTTCGGAATATTTCATCTTTGCCAGCAAATCTTCGGGAATTTTGCGTCTGATAGATTTGGCTATCTGCTGCAGCTGCGTGTTATTGCGTACCAGGATGCTGTTGAACGTTACATCCTGGGTGGCAAACAGGGCACGATGCAGGATTTTATCGATATCATAGCGCTTGCGGCGCAGGCGGCGCACAACATCCCAGAGCAGCAGCGCCTCGAGCGAGCTGATGCGCTGTCCCGGGTTTACTGTCCGGGTATCCCTGCGCAAAAAGTTAATAACTTTTTGCAGGCGGAATTTTTCGATAAGTGCAATCCACCAGGGGCGGCTGTGTTCATATAGCTGGTGCACCCACGGCGGTGTGTTGTCGAGGCCGACTTCGTACGGATGGACGAGCAGCGCCAGGCCCTCGCCGTGCGGGTCGCGTTCGGCATAAATCCATGTGTGATAGCGGATGAGCGGTTCGTACATAAAATGATAAAACTCATGCCTGAGATCTTTTGGCAGCTTCTCGCCCACCTTGACGACGGCATCGGCAATCATTGGCGGCTGCGTGATACCGCTGGTTGCCACACTATCGGGGGCATGCGGGTTGAGCCAGCTTTTCCAAGCGTCACGCTCGAGCTGGTATTGTCTGCCCTCAGCAAAGATCATGTTGGGTATCATGCCGTTAGCCCACTGGCCGCGCACGAGGTTAGCGACCTCTTCGGCAGCCCGCTCGGCATCGAGATGTCGAAGCCCGATAGCCACAAACGCACTGTCCCACAGCCACTGATGCGGGTAGAGCTTGGCCGGCGAGGTGTGCCCACCGCGGTCATTCTCTTTGAGTACTTTATACATCCGCTCAACAATGTCATCAGAGAATGACGCCTCTTGAAAAGCTGTTTTGTCTGCTTCCATTGTTTCTAGTATAGCGTAAGGGGTACAAAAGAGTAAGGCTGGGTGGTCAGATCTGGTAACTCAGGTCGGCGTAAAAGATACCGTCAGTAGTGTCGATTAATTGGACCAGATCATACATACTTGGAATCATACTGGAATCTTTAAAATCAGGTTCTTTGAGCCAAATATTCTCGCCATTCCGAGCTGCGTGGACAAGTTTGCCAGAGTAACTATCGGCAAACAGAAGCGTAAAGTGCACAAAACTTTCTTGATCATTGCCCCGGAACAGCTTCACATAGCCAGTACCTCTCACTTGGAAGTTACAGCTGAGGCCCGTTCTATCCATAAAGGTCTGCTTTGCCGTTACGGTAATCTTCTCGTTGCCCTTGGGTTCTGCATGGGTAAATCCGATTTTTTCAAACATCGGCTGCGCAAGCCGTTTTCTGAGCAGCCAGCCGTCTTCTTCTGTTCTGAGGCACAACAGCATAACTGAGTGCGCCTGCTCAAGCAGCTCTTTTTTACTGAGAGTCACATTGATACCTGCTACTCGTCCGAGCGGGGTAAGGCTATAGAGGCCGTCGTCAGTTTTGAAGACAAGCTTCTCTTTAATAAGTTGCTTTAAATGATACGTAAATACATTGCTGTCGACATGCCTGGGTCTTAGATCGGCAAACCTCGCAGAATCGCTCAGTACAAGCCGGTAGAGAATATCCTTTTGTAGGTGGTGTTCCTGCATCGTAGGTCAATTCTATTTGACTCAAAACACTAAGTCTAGAGAATCTACCTGTCGCACAGTATCGTTATGGGTGTAAGCAAAGACCGTCAAGGTAAATTTTACGTTGAGAGTTCTGAGCAAAGATCAATAATTAACAGCGCACAATAACTTAGGAGATAGAAAATGATAGAACTGGGAGCCTCAGAGATCAAGCAGCTGGATGATTTTGTGGCGGCCTTGGCTGACGTTAGGACACCTGATGATATGTTCCCGCCAGATCAGCCCGAGGGTGGTGTTCGCGAACCGCGTAATCCCGTAGTGCCGCCCATAATTGGTTGCGAGTGCATTAAGTTGGCTCGGGTTTATGATCTACAGGCAGCGCGCCAGCGGCAGTTGGGGCATAGCGCACTGCTGATGAGACAGATAGATGAGCTGGTACCGGCCTAGCGGTAGTTTTGGAATTGCAGCGGGAAGTCGAAGTCTTGTTCGCGGAGGAGTTGCATGACGGCTTGCAGGTCGTCCTTGCTGCTTGAAGTTACGCGGACTTCTTCTCCCTGGATCTGCGGTTTGACCTTAGGAAATTTTTCGCGGATAACAGCGGTGATCTTCTTGGCTTTCTCTTGGTCCAGGCCCTTTTTGAACGGCACTTCTTTGGTGATTTTGAGATTACTCGTGACAGAGTCTTTGCTGGTATCAAGCAGCTTCTGTGATTGGTTGCGGGCAGCCAACTTCTTGCGGACAATATCGAGGATAGCATCTACTTGCCAGTCGCCGTTGCCGGTGACCTTCAAGCCCTTTTTGTCGTCCAGCCACTCCACGGCAGCGGGTGTGCCCTTAAAGTCATAGCGGTTATCAAGCTCGCGCAACGTCTGGTCAAAGACGTTGTTAAGCTCAGCCTTGTCATAATCCGAAACAATATCGAATGAAAATGTCGCCATATTTAGTATATTCTATTCCAAGTCGGTAAGTTACTTGGTTCCACAAACTGGAGCTGGTGAGGGGATGTTTGTGGTACATCAATCTCTAGTCCGGGACAAACATGAATGTCTACTATAGAAGGCCCGCCGAGCTGATCTATGTCATCGACTATTCTAAACCAGAGCCCTCTGTGCGTGACATTTCTAACCGATATTTCAGCTATATGCGCACTCAAAGATTTTATGTTATCAAAAAGAGCTGATCCTATCCCGCCAGCTCCTGTCAGAGAGTAGTCTTCATTTATGCCTCGACCAACAAAGAAGCTGGCTTTAAGATCTATGCCTCTAGGTGCAGAACCTGCAATGCTTAACAATGCACTTGTAGTAGCACGTATAGTCCTTAGGTCATCCTCATTTGGTCCGCCTGGAGCACGTGCGAGTCTGCTTGCTGTGTCGAGAAATTTCTTTTCAAATTGAAGTTGCATCGTTATGCCTATGTAAGTTTGGTAATGATATTACAGCAATAATTACAAAAAACATAAAGCCAAAGCTTATTCTTAGTGCATCTCTGTTGTACAATATATCTTAAGATGAGTTATCAAAATCCAGATATTGCACGTGTGGCAGACGAGCTAAAGGCAAAGCTTGGTTCGCTTGAGGACAAAAGGGCTATTTTGCGTGATCCTGCGCTCAAGGGTTTGTTTGACCAGCTCAAGACTTTGCCGTCAGAGCAACGCGGGGCTTTTGGTAAAGAGGTTAATCTACTTCGAGCGGAGCTCGAAGATCAAGTATCAAGTATCAAGTATCAAGTATCAAACCTGCCGCCGATTGATATCACCGCGCCGTGGGATGTAAATGTACCAGCCGACAAGCGGCCGAAATTCTTCTCCGTAGAGCAAGCTAGCCTACATCCGCTGACACAAGAGATTGACCGTATAGCCGATATCTTCCAGCGTATGGGGTTTGTAGCGGAGGAGTCGCGCGAGATTGATGACGATTACCATATGTTCGAGAGCCTGAACTTCCCAGAAGGCCACCCGGCTCGTGACGATTACGACACGTTTATGACTGACGAGGGCCTGATAGCACCGGCACACACCAGCACCATGCAAAACCGCTTGCTGCAAAAATACCGGACTAATCTGGAAAAGGGCGAGCCAATCGCCGCGTTGATACCCGGCCGCGTGTTTCGCAACGAAGACCTTGATGCCACGCACGAGCATACCTTCCATCAGTTTGAGGGTGTGTACGTGGGCAAGGGCGTGACAGTGGGTAATCTTATCGCCACGCTCAGTGCGTTTATGAACGAATATTACGGCCAGGAGTTAAAGACCAAGCTGCAGCCGTTTTACTTCCCATTTACAGAGCCGAGTTTTGAATTTGCCATTGAGCGGCCGGAAGTCCTGCGCAAAGACAACAGCGAGGAGCAAAAGTGGCTGGAGCTATTGGGCTGCGGCATGATTCACCCCAATGTGCTCAGGATGGCCGGCATAGATTCCAATGAGTACACGGGCTTTGCTTGGGGCTGCGGCGTCGAACGTCTGGTCATGATGAAGCACGGCATAGAAGATATCCGCCACTTCGAATCCGCCAATCTAAAATTCCTGAGGCAGTTCTGATGAGTGATATAGAACAGATGCGGCAACGGGCAGCTGATATTGATGATATCTATCGTGAGCGCGGGCCAGGATGGGGTTTGCGCGAGTATACAGAAGGCGCGATGGGAGACCTCGGCGATCTCATGAAGCTTGTACAAGCGCAACATGGCCTGCGTCCGAAGGATGATATTGAGGCGCGTATAGAACACGAGATAAATGACCTGCAGTGGTCAATACTTATGATGTATCGGGCGATTGGTAAGAAGCCGCTCGAGTCATTTATGCAGTGGGCAGATGAATTGGAACAAAGGATAGCCGGCTCATGAGTGTAATCGAGAAAAAGACCTGGCCCGATGCATTCGAAAGAATCCTGAGCGGCCAGAAAACATACGAACTCAGGCTTGCCGATTGGGAGTGCAGCCCGGGTGACATTCTGATATTGAAGGAGTATCTTCCCGAGGAAAATGAATACACCGGACGCGAGATCCGCAAAAAGGTTGGCTTCGTCGGCAAGACAAAAGATCAAGCATACTTTGCTCCTGAACAGGTCGAACAGCACGGATTTCAGATAATTTCGCTTTTGCCGGAGGGTGAAGTATGAACATATTAGTGTTTGGAGACAGCATCACGCAGGGTTATTGGGCTATTGAGCACGGCTGGGTGGATTTGATTCGTAGATACTACGGTGAAAAACAGCTGACAGATAGAGATTATCACGGCATATATAATCTTGGTGTCGATGGGGATACCTCAGAAGATATCTTGCAGAGGATCGAAAACGAGGTCAGAGCGCGAATCAGAGATCGTCACACTATCATGCCGATCGTTGTTGTACAGGCAGGCATCAATGATAATTTGCCGCAAGATACTGACCTGGCTGTTGCCATTGATACCTACAAGAAGAACTTGCGAGGAATTGTTTCAAGGGTAGAACCGATATCCACAAACATTGTATTCGTTGGATATCCTTCCTGTGATGAGAGCAAGACAACTCCTGTTTCTTGGGGAGAGTATTACTACACAAACGCAAAGACAAAGGCTCATGAAGAGGCCATGCGAGAAATAGCCGAAGAGGCAAAAGCAGTATTTGTGCCGGTATTTGATGAGTTCAAGAAGCACATTGATAATAACGAAGATCTTCTTCAAGATGGCTTGCATCCAAATGACAAGGGCCACCAGCTGATTGCTGATATCGTACTACCCAAGCTTGAGGAGTGTTTGAGATGAGGGCATTTATAACTGGTGCGAACAGTCTGGTAAACGCAGCGTTGCTGGAAAAGCTCCTAGCGATGGGCTATGAAGTTACCGCACATTATCACTCAGACAATGAAATGACCGCTGAAATCAAGCAAAAGTATCCGGATGTGAAGTTCATTCAAGCGGATTTTGCCGACCCGGATAGCTTTCAAAACCTGCTAGAGCAGATTAGTGGTGACAAGTTTGACGTACTGGTCAACGGCGCGGTGTATTACGCTGAGGCTGAAGATTGGCAGGTGCAAAGGAACTGGCATGCTTGGCAGAAGAACTTCGCCGTCAACACCTCGTCAGCCGGTGTGCTAATGGCCGTTGCCGATAGGTTACTTAACAAAGGCAGCGTGGTAGTGAATATCAGTTCGACGTTCGGCCAGAAGTATCTGGGTGAAATACAATTCACTATGTACGGAGCCAGCAAAGCTGCCCTGGACTCACTAACTGTTGCTTATGCGAAAAGATGGGCTCCTGATGTGCGAGTGGTCGGTATTGGACCCGGCTGGGTAAGGAGCGCTTGGAATGAAGATATGAGCGAGGAAGAGATGGCAGACATGCTTAAGGGCGTTGTTCCGGCTAAGCTTGTTGAGCCCGCGGAAATCGCGGACCTGATGGAGCTGATTATAAAAAATCCAAGTATAAATGCTACCACGATAATCATCGATGGCGGGCTGGGAGCACCGATTATATGAAGGTAAGTCTGAATTTAGCGCAATATTATTCAAACGTTGATCTGAAGTCTATTCTGCGTGAGGAGCTGTTGCAGCGTATTGGCGCGCAGCTGGGGGCGGTTGAGGACGTTGTTGACTGGGCGCCGAAGTTTGAGGGCGCAGTGATTGTACGCGTGGTTTCGTGTGAGAAACATCCAGATGCCGACAAGCTCAATGTCTGTCGTGTTGACGATGGTGGCCAAAACCAAGCTGTGGAGCGTGGTGAAGATGGTTTGATCCAAGTGGTCTGCGGTGCACCAAACGTGACCGCAGGCATGTACGCTATCTGGTTAGCGCCGGGTGTGACTGTACCAAATAGCCGCGACACTGATCCTTTTGTGCTGGAGGCGCGCGAAATCCGCGGTGTGGTAAGCAACGGCATGATGGCCAGCGCGCACGAGCTGGGAATTAGTGACGACCACAGCGGCATTGTAGAAGTTACAGCAGAAGATGCGGGCAAAGAGCCGGTGCCAGGCGAACCGCTGACCAACTACTTTGGCTTAGACGACTTTGTTATCGATTGCGAAAACAAGATGTTCACCCACCGCCCGGACTGCTTTGGCGTGCTGGGTGTGGCGCGCGAACTGGCCGGCATATCCGGCTTGAAATTTGAGAGTCCGGATTGGTATCTTAATCCGCCGCAGTTTGAGTCAAAGGAAGGATTGCCGCTAGAAATAAAGAACGATGTGTCGGATCTGGTGCCAAGGTTTATGGTTGTAGCGATGAGCGGCATTACCGTCAAACCCAGCCCGATGTGGCTGCAGGCAACTTTGGCCCGGGTTGGTATCAAACCCATCAACAATGTTGTGGACGCAACAAATTATATTATGCACCTGACAGGCCAGCCTCTGCACGCTTTTGACTACGACAAAATCAGAGAGCGCTCGGATAAACCAGGTATCTTCCCGCGCCTGAGCAACAAGGGCGAGAAGCTCTTGCTGCTGGGCGGCAAAGAGCTAGAGCTGACGGGCGAAGAGATTGTTATTAGTACCGACAAACAAGCTGTGGCGTTGGCTGGTGTGATGGGCGGTGCTGACACCGAAGTCGATGAAAATACCAAGAATATTATTATCGAGTGTGCAACGTTTGATATGTACAGCATTCGTCGTACGAGCATGAGATTCGGGTTATTTACAGATGCGGTTACGCGCTTTAACAAAGGCCAGAGCCCGCTGCAGAACGATCGGGTGCTATGGTATGCAATGAAGAATATGGTAGAACTGGCTGGCGCGGAACAAGCGTCACAAGTCTTTGATTTTCAGGCAAGCCTAGATAATGTACGCATATCCGACGAGGGGCGTACTGAGTTGCATGTAAACGTGCCGTTCATCAATGAGCGGCTTGGCTCTAGCCTGACAGAGGACGAAGTTCTTAAGTTGCTTCAGAACGTAGAGCTTGCTGTCGAGGTTCTGCAGGTTGGAGAACAATATCCCGAAGAAGGACCTAATCAGTATGAATTGGCTATTTTTGCCCCGTTCTGGCGGATGGATATCGAGATCCCTGAGGATATTGTTGAAGAAGTCGGGCGTTTATATGGCTATGATAAGCTGCCGGTTGTGCTGCCTAAGCGCACCGCCAAACCGACACCAAAAAACAAGTTATTTGACTTCAAGCAACACCTGCGTTCCCGGCTCAAAGAGGCTGGTGCGAATGAAGTCTTGACCTACAGCTTTGTGCACGGCGATTTGATGAAGAGAGTCGGCATCAATGCCCAGGAGCATGCCTATCACCTGCGCAACGCCATCAGTCCGGACCTACAATACTACCGCACAAGTCTTGTGCCGAGCTTGCTCAGCAAAGTACGCCCCAACATCAAAGCTCAGGCGGGCAGCACCGACAACCAATTTGCATTGTTCGAAATCGGCAAAATCCATCACAAAGGCGTTGTCGGCGAGGAAGAGTTGCCGCTGGAGTTCCAAAATATCGCGCTGGTTGTGACTGCTGATGACAAAACGGCAAAGTCCTACCAAGCGGGCGCGGCATATTATCTGGCCAAAAAATATATTGACTGGATCACAGACGGCCAAGCCGAATACGTACCACTTACATCTTATGAGCACCCGGTTTATAGCCACTATGAACCAAACAGAAGCGCCGGTGTGATTATTGACGGTGATAAAGTTGGCGTTATTGGTGAGCTGAACGCAAAGGTAAGACAAGCCCTCAAGCTGCCAGAATTCACCGCCGCCTTTGAGGTGGAGCTTGAGCAGTTGATGTTCAGGCTGAAGCCAAACAGTTACACACCATTACCCCCGCTACCCGGGACGTCGCAGGACTATACCAAAGAAGTACCCGTCGATACCTCATGGCAGCAGGTGCGTGACGCGTTTGAAAAATCGCTTGCAGAAGTCGCCGAGGGCTATGTCTATGACATCGAGCCGCGCGATATCTTTGTTCCCGAAGACCAGGGTACCAAACGCATCACCTTCCGCGTCCACTTCAGCCATCCTGACAAAACCATGACCACTGACGAAGCGACCAGACTGCTTGCGGCCGCAACCGATAAAATGCACGAACTATTACCAGCGTAAGGGGGTTTCTATGCGAAAAGTATTGAGTGCGTTGCTACTGCTCAGCATTTTTGTTTTTCCGCTAAAGGTACATGCCCAGGGCGTGAACGACTTCGTATTTCTGAATTTTGAGGCAGATTACTACTTAACCAATGATGATCCACAGGGTACCATGCGCGTGACCGAGAATATGACGGTTGAGTTTAGCAGCCAAAACCGCGGGATTGAGCGGGCGATTCCAAAGAAGTATGATGGGCGCGACCTGAAGCTGCAGATCAACGCTGTCAGTTCAGAATCAGACGCGCCCGTGCAGTACACCACTCGCACCGAGAACGACAACCTGGTACTGCGCATTGGCGATCCGAATGTGTATATCACTGGCGTGCAGCAGTACACCATCGAGTACAGCATGCAGAATGTCATCAAATTCTACGACGGGCATGATGAGCTGTATTGGGATATAAACGGCGACCAGTGGCGGCAGTCGTTCCTGTCAGTAACGGCCAGGGTGCATCTGGCTGACGGGCTTGAGGCAGACGGGCAGCTCGATTGCTTTACGGGTGTGTATGGTACAAATACCGATACCTGCGCTATTTCTCAAGACGGTAGTGCAATAACAGCGGTTACAACTGCTCCGCTGGGCGGGTATCAGACTCTCACGATTGCTGCCGGGTTTGAGAAGGGCTTCTTCCGGCCGGCGACTTTTGCCGAGAAGGTCCGTGAGAATCTGCGCAATATCTTAGGGGTTGTACTGCCGCCGCTGTTGATAGGCGGTTTTGCCTTCCGCCGCTGGTGGAAGTTTGGCCGCGACGCCAAGGGCCGCGGCACTATTGTGGTGCAGTACGATGCACCTGATGGCCTGCGTCCGGCAGAAGTAGGTGCAATCGCTGACTTTCGGGCAGATCAGCGTGATATTACCGCCACACTGATTGACCTGGCGGTACGCGGCTATATTAAGATTATTGAAGAGAAAAAGGTTAAGCGTTTCCGCAAAGATACACTGGAGTATTCATTTGAGCTGACTAACGCAGATGTCTCTGCGCTCAAGCCCTACGAACAAGAGCTGCTAAAAGGCATCTTCCCGGACATGAAATTACACGATGTTGTTGAGCTCAAGACGCTGAGGAACAAATACTACACCCATGTCAGTAAGGCGAGCAAAGAGCTGATCGACAGCGTCACAAAGGACGGGTATTTCAAGACGCATCCTTCAAAATCGGGCACAGTACTTTGGGTCGTATTGGTGGTATCGCTGTTTAGCGTGGGTATATTTGTGGGTATTTTCGGTCCGGGCGCAGCCATCGGGATGTTCTTGTCGGTCGTGCTGTTGTTTGTCTTTGCGCTGGCTATGCCAGCACGGACAGAGACGGGAGTTGTGGCCAAGGAGCACGCCCTAGGACTCAAGCTGTATCTGGAAACGGCCGAAGCCGACCGCATCAGGATGATGCAGAGCCCCGATGCCCCCTACTCCGCTGAAGCTACGAAGGGCAAGCCGTATAGCTCTGGTGTCGAACCCAAAAAGACGGTTCACTTATATGAGAAGCTGTTGCCCTACGCTATCGTCTTTGGGGTAGAAAAGCAGTGGAGTGAAGAGTTCAAGGATCTATATACCCAAGCGCCGGAATGGTTTGCCGGCAGTAACGTGGCAGCGTTTAACTCTGTCTATTTGGCTTCGGCACTGAACAGCAATATGGCAACGGCTATGTCCGCGGCCTACAGCAGCCCGAGTAGTTCTGGCGGTTCCGGATTTTCGGGCGGCGGCGGATTCTCCGGTGGTGGGGGCGGGGGTGGTGGTGGAGGCGGATGGTAGCCACGGGCCTCATCCGGACAGATATGCTAACCTAGACGTGTATTAGGAGTGCTCATGCGTAAGGTCATTCTTGCAAGTAAGTCGTGGCTCAGGGCTCAGATTCTTGAGAAGTCTGAGATTGAATATGTCATAGCTGAATCACGCGTTGACGAAAGAGTACTTGAGACGGAATTAGAAGGCAAGGGCTTGGAAGACATTACTATTGCGATTGCTCGAGCCAAGGCCTTGGCAGTTGAAGCGGGTGATCAGGATGTCGTCATCGGAGCAGATACAGTTGCGTACGAAAAAGAATCAGGCAGAGTTTTTCATAAAGCTGAGACACCTGCGGAAGCCCTGAGCCTATGCATGCAGCAAAGCGGAGCAACCATAGTAGTCGTCACTGGCTTTGCTATCGTCAGGGATAAAGAGGTGCAAAAGGACGGTTTAAGTACGACGGAAGTTACCTACAGCCAGTTTACTGAAGACACCCTAGCGAGCCTTCTCGCAAAGGATCATCGTACTACCGAACGCAATGCTGCACTTGGTTTCTTTATTGATGCGCCTGGCTTTACGCTGGTGGAGCGTTTCGAGGGTTCGTATACAGGAGCGATGGGGTTACCGATGGAGCAGATACGTCCATTATTGAAGAATCTTAGCTAAGAAGCTGTTTCTACTGGGCGGGTTGAGGCCCGCTTTCTAAAATCTAACATCTGGAATCTATATTCTAGCCAGACCCTATCTTTTCATTATATCATACTACTTATGCTTTTGTCAAGTTTTTTATTGACTTCATCTGTAAAATGGGCTAAAATGATTCCACTTTGAGATGGAGTGAATACGCTCTCTCAAGGGGTTATTTAACAAGGTGTAGAAGTAAATATTTCTCTGAGATGACGAATTTTGCTGGTCAATTTTGGCCGATAGAATTCGTTATCTCAGACTATTGAGATACAAGAGTTGAGCCTGAGCTCTTCTGGGTGTGTATGACCATCCAGAAACGTTGCTCGGTTCGCCCACAGCAGCTGCGCATGGATCCGTGTCAAGATCAACACGGGGAGTGCGGCTGCTGAGGTCATCGAGGCGACTTGGATCTGCCCCACAAGGCAAATTAAAATGGGAAACCGCTTTAGTGATCTGAGAAGCCTCGTCCATGTGCAAGCCGTGCGCTTTCCTCTCGAATGAGAGATGTGCTGCACGCTTGTATGTCTGCCAGAGCAGTCTGAGTACATCGGGGGACGTCCTCAAGTACTGCTCTGGCAGAAGATTTCTGTTGCCTGGCCACCCGTCCGGGTTGGGCGACAGAAAAGCTCGCGTAAGGCTTGTCCTCCCCCTCTCCACTAGGAGGATGAGTACCTGCGCGAGCAGCCCTGGTGGACCGGAGGTCGTGGTTCACCTCCACGTAACCTGACCTCCGGTCCCGGGGCACTGAATTGATCGCGCAAGTGATTGATTTGTCCTAAAAGGCGAAAGAAAGGTTCTCATGGTTGAGATATTGGTCGTAGCTGCATTTTTGCGCTCCCAACACTCCCGTTACTTCTACACCTTTTCACACCTTATCCGAATGCATAACCGCGGTTGTGGCTTCAGACAATGTGTGACAGACAATCTATGCCCGCGTATACTGAAAGTATATGAGGTATATTCTTCGGATTCTCCGGTTTACTGGAGTGCTGCGCTGGTACTACGTGGGTATTTCTGTCCTGACGGTGCTTGTTAGTGTCACGACAGTCGTGCTGCCGTTCCTGAGCGGCCAGGCAATTGACGAAATCAGCAAAGGCACGTCCGGCAATGTCAGGACCGTTGTTATCCTGGCGCTGCTTATCTTTGCCATGGATGTGCTGGCAAACTTCCTCAACAATATCAGCGGTTTCTTAGGCGATCAGTTATCGGCCAAAATGAACCAGATATTATCCAACCGCTACTTTGAGCATTTGCTGTCGCTGCCGCAACGGTTCTTTGATGTGTCGCTCAGCGGCAAGCTGGTAGGACGTCTTAACCGGTCGGTGAATCAGCTGAGCAATTTTGCGCAGATGGTCAGCAACAACTTTATGCAGTTTATTGTCAGCACCTTGCTGGCTCTCATTATCGTAGCGTTTTATAGCTGGCCGGTGGCACTGATGCTGGGCTCGTTGTATCCGCTGTATATCTGGCTGACGGTGCGGACCTCTGACAAATGGCAGAAGTACCAGAAAGAAAAGAACGAGAACTATGATATCGCCAGCGGCCGGTTCAATGAGGCTATCACGCAGGTTAAGGTGATAAAAAGCTTTAATCAAGAAGCTCGTGAGCTATTGTTCTTTCAGCGCTATATCGCAAAAGCTGTGCGCATCAACAAGCCGCAGAGTATCTACTGGCACGTGCGCGATGTGCGCCGCCGGCTGCTGCTGAACGTCATTTTTCTGGGTGTGTACCTGTATATCTTTGTCGATGCGGTGCACGGCAATATTTCGCCTGGTGCGGCGGTAGCGCTGATACTGTATGCCCAGCAGATTCGTATTCCGATATTTACCATCAGCTTTTTGGTGGACAGCACGCAGCGTGCGGTAGCCGACAGCCGGGATTATTTTGAACTTATGGATGAGAAGCCGGAAATCAATGATGCCAGCGATGCTGCCGTTCTGAAGGTTAAAAAAGGCGGAATTACTTTTGACAAGGTATCGTTTGCCTACGATAAGACACCGGTAGTGCAGGATATTTCGTTTGAGATTGCGCCAGACAGCAAGGTGGCGCTGGTTGGCGAGAGCGGCGAGGGCAAGACCACGCTGACGAATCTGCTGCTGAGATTGTATGAACCAGGGGACGGAAAAATTCTTATTGACGGGCAAGATATTACCCGTGCAACACAGGCATCGCTCAGAGGTTCGATTGCGGTGGTGTTCCAGGAACCGGCGCTGTTCAGCGGCACCATTAACGAAAATATTTCATACGCCAACAAACAAGCGACACAAGAGCAGATAGAAGCGGCCGCAAAGGCGGCCAATGCCCACGAATTTATTGCAGCGCTGCCAAAAGGGTATGATACCGAAATTGGCGAGCGCGGGCTCAAGCTTTCTGGCGGGCAGAAGCAGCGTATCGCGATTGCGCGGGCGCTACTGAAAGACGCGCCGATTCTGATACTCGATGAGGCCACAAGCAGTCTGGACAGTCGGTCTGAGGCGCTGGTACAGGAGGCGCTGGAGCGGCTTATGAAAGGCCGCACCACTATTATTATTGCGCACCGGTTGAGCACTATCGCGGCAGTCGACCAGATCGTGACGCTCAAAGGCGGCCGGGTTGATGAAATCGGAAACCCGGCGAAGCTGGCAAAATCCGGCGGCATCTATGCCCAACTGCTCAAGCTGCAGTCACGTACCCCGACCGACAGAACCAAGGAACAATTAGAAGAATTCGAAATAGCTGGCTAAAGACCTGTACAATACGAGTATGAAATACTGTGCACGCGCCATTGTTATTCGAGACAACCAGCTACTGGTCATGAAGCGGTTTAAGCTGGGTAAGACCTACTACACACTACTCGGAGGCACCGTTGAGTCAGGTGAAACAGCGGATATTGCGGCTGTACGCGAAGTGCGGGAGGAATCGGGTGTGACAGTTGTAAACCCGCGACTGGTCTTTGTCGAGGAAGCGGGCGACCCGTATGGGCCGCAGCATGTGTATCTATGCGACTATGTGACGGGTGAGCCAGCCTTGCCGCCAGAGTCCGAGGAAGCTTTTTGGACAAAACCAGACGTTAATACGTATGAACCGCAGTGGCTGCCTATAGACAAGCTCTCCGAAGTTCCGTTTGTCTCCCCGCTTTTAAAAGAGGCGCTCTTGATGGCGCTCCAGCACGGCTGGCCTCAGGGGCCGTATCACTTTTCTTCCAAGAATGCTGTGCGTTTGAGCTGACCAGGTTCGATGGGCGCGAAACCTCTCAGCTCCAGCCTGCGGGTGTTTGATAAGTAGTAATAATGACATTGTGCTTGCGCGGCAGCAGTAGGGCTAGGGTATACTAAGACAACGATTAAGTGGAGGTACCCTATGGAATTTATGCGTCGTTTTGGGACGCTCGCGCTGGCTGGATTGTTCATTCTGACCTCGGTCGCGTTTACCGCAGTATTGCTCTGGAGTTCTCGCAATGAGAGCAATAACAGCGACCTGACGCTCGAGCAGCAACAGATGATTCAGGAGCAGCTCAATCAAGCAAATAATCAAGACACAGGAGAAAACATGGCACGACTAGAAGGAACATTACTCGCTGGCTTTACCCCGATTACCACACCGGTCACAGACTTGCAGGTCATAGATATTGTTGAGGGTACAGGCGCAGTGGTGCCAGAGGGTGCAACAATTACGGCGCACTACACGGGCGCGTATGTGGTCAACGGGCAGATTTTTCAGAGCTCAAAGGACATGGGTCAGCCATACCAGTTCAGCCTAAACGGCGTGATTGCCGGCTGGACGCAGGGTGTTCCCGGTATGAAGGTCGGCGGCCAGCGCCGGCTGATTATTCCTGGCAATCTTGCCTACGGTGAGGCGCCAGAAGGCTATGTACCAGGCAGCGGCGGCAGCCCAATGGGCCCGCTGGTTTTTGACATCGAACTCGTTTCTATCGACTAACAGGGGTGGTTAGTGCTAAAACCACAACATATGGTGTCTTGACCATAAGCACAAGCGCTATATAATGGGTAGTAAGTTCAGTAATAAATATCAACAAGAGGGATAAAATGACAAAAAAAATCACCGTCTACACTACCAACACCTGCGCGTACTGCGTCATGGTCAAGAAGTATCTGGACAACAAAGGGCATGAGTACGAGGTGGTGAATCTCGACGATCAGCCGGACCGCCAGCAGGAAGCCCTAGCAATCAGCGGTGCGCTGACAGTGCCGGTGACAGTGGTCGAGAAAGAAGACGAGAGCAAGCACGTTGTTATTGGGTTTAACCTCTCGCAGCTTGCCCCGGCACTCGGGTAAAAAGTCCCTGTCTGGCGGATTGCGGCGTTAAAAGCTGTGCTCCGCGGAAGCAGTATTGAAATACAGCTTCCTTACGGTGCTCGCTTTTGCCTTGCACTCCATCCAAACAAGAACTTTTTTAATCAGTGAGGTAGACTAGAGGAAAAGAGGTAACTGGTTATGAGTGAGCAGAAGGTACACGAGCTAGTAATTATCGGGGCGGGGCCGGCTGCCCTGAGCGCAGCTATTTATACGACGCGCGAAGATATCCAGACAACTTTGTACGAAAAAGCTGTGCCCGGCGGCTTGATTTCTACGACTGACTGGGTGGATAATTACCCGGGCTTCCCCGATGGAGTTGCCGGGCTCGAGCTGGGCGATGCTATGCGCAAGCAGGCCGAACGTTTTGGCGCAGTTATTGAACTCGGCGAAGTCACCGGCATCAAAAAAGACGATGATCTTGTTGTTTTGGATACAACAGATGGTGAAGTGAAGGCCAAGGTCGTGCTGGTTGCCACTGGCGCTGGTTATAAAAAGGTCGGCGTGCCAGGTGAGGAAGAATTTTATGCCCGCGGTGTGCACTACTGCGCCACTTGCGACGGGGCGTTCTATCGAGACAAACGGCTAGTAGTAATTGGCGGCGGTAATTCAGCTGTTCAAGAAGCCATGTTCCTGACTCGGTTTGCCAGCCATATAGATATGCTGGTGCGGAGTGACTTTCGTGCCTCTGATGTACTCGTCCACGAGTTGGAAGAGAAGTTTGCTGACAAGATTACCGTACACAAGCAGACAACAACCGATGAAATCGTCGGCGGTGACGTCGATGGCATGAATAAAGTCACCAAAGTCATTGGGACCGACAAGTCAACCGGCAACAAAGTCGAATTCGAAACAGATGGCGTATTCGTGTTTGTAGGCCTTGATCCAAACACCAAGTTTCTACAAAACAGCGATGTCGAACTGGACGAGATCGGCTTTATCAAAGCCGATGCTGACAAACTAGAGACAACCATTCCGGGCGTGTTCGTAGCTGGCGATTGCCGCCAAGGCTCAACCATGCAAATCGCCACTGCCGTCGGTGAGGGTGCCACCGCCGCCCTCCGCATCCGCGAATACCTCGAAAAAATGTAAAAGCACTTGTATAAATATCGAACAAGGGTATAGTATCTTTATCATTTGAGGAGTAATTTGATGGAGAAGAGAGAGAACATGCTCTCGTAGTAGACTCGAGCGATATCGGTGACACAGGCGATGTTTTAGCAGTAGATACCGGATTCCTGAATGTTGCATCTTTCCGCAACTTGAAGTCCGGAGAGATTAAGGTCGCTCAGCTGGGGATAGCGTTGGTTATCACAACTAACCCCTTGTGTTCAACGACTAGATCTTATACTGGTCGGGGTAATCAGTAATCACCGCATATAGTCCGTAACCTTGCCACTTTTTTGCTTTGACTGGATTGTTGAGAGTGTAGGTGGATAATTTGTAGCCGCTACGCGCAACGCTCTTGATAAACCCGCCCCAAAGCCATTTTTGGTTCATGGTGACATACTTTGTGCCGAGTCTGCGGGCACGGGACGAGGCTCTCACGCCTGACCACGCTTCGTTTACAGCAAGGGTTACGTTTGGCAGCTGCTGCTTTACTGCTTGCAAAAGCTTGTAGTCAAACGAAGAAATCGTAATAAGTTCTGTGTCCAGTCCAGAGTCCAGGTGCTGCTGCAGACAGTCGACAACTGGGGTTGCGGTAACACGAGGCTTAATTTCTATAACGAGTCGCGTCTTGTTCTGCAGGAAGCGGAGCAGATCATCGAGCGTGAGGAGGTCGGTGTGCTGCTTCCTTAACTCATCAAGGGTCAGGCGCGAGAGCGGTACCTTACCTATCTTTGCATCATGAAAAATAATAGGCACCTTATCTGCTGTTACGCGGACGTCAAACTCGACTCCGTCTACATTGGCATCAAGGGCAGCCTGAAAGCTGGCAAGGGTATTCTCTGGAGCCAAACCTTTGGCGCCGCGGTGGCCTATGATTAACATCGGTATGTAGTGTACAATAGAACCGAAGAAAAGGAGAAATTATGGCGGACTTTAACGTAGTGTACGACGCAGGCGATGTAGACGGTGGTGTCATAAATGTAATCAATGAGATTCCAAAGGGCTCTAATCTCAAGATTGAGTGGAACCGCAAGCTGGCGGCTTTTGAACTGGACCGCGTAGAGCCTCAGATCTTTGCCAAGCCGTGCAATTACGGTTTTATTCCACAGACATTGGACGATGATGGCGATGAGCTGGATGTTTTGCTTCTGATCGACGCTGCAGTCCCTACCGGCGTGAAGGTTGATGGCCGTATCGTCGGTATCATGAATTTTGAAGACGACGGCGAGATGGACCACAAAGTGATTTGTGTTGCAGATGATGACCGTCACTGGGGCAAGGATATCCAGGACATCAACGACATATCAGATGCGTGGAAGAAGCAGATCGAGCACCACTTCAGCCACTATAAGGACCTCAAGAAGCCCGGCAGTACTAAGGTGCTTGGTTTTGGAAATGTCGCAGACGCGAAAGCCACTATCAAGGAGTGTCAAAAGCGCTGGACAGAGCAATAAGGACATGAGTGAGCACATGCCTTCTGTCAACAAAGAACGGATTACACACCAAGGTCAAATAGTCGAGGTTGTCCAATGTGACGTGGAAGTTGCACCAGGCAAGATAAAGACTTTTGAGAAAGCCCGCCGGGCTCCTGGCACACGATTAATCATCCCGACCGAAACAGGCATACTGCTGACAAAAGAGTTTCGGCACGAAATCGGTGGCTATGATTACCGTCTGCCTGGTGGCAAAGTATTTGATTCGCTTAAGGAGTATAACGGCTTTTTGTCCTCTGGCCAGGATATTCTAGGACCCGCAACAGCCAAAGCGAAAGCTGAGGCTCGAGAAGAAGCGGGCGTTATTACAGAAGACCTGCGTCACTTTCACACTTCAAAATGCGGTGCCACGGTTGAGTGGGATTTGTTCTATTTTGTGGTTGATCAGCATCAGCGTACCGATCAGGCGCTTGAAGAGGGTGAGGATGCGGAGGTTGTTGAGGTATCTAGAGAAGAAGCCAAAAGAATGTGTCTGGATGGCCGTATGGACGAAGAGCGTTCTGCTCTGGTGCTGCTCAGGTATCTTGCTCAAGAATAATCTTGTAGAAACACGCTTACGCTTATACAATACCTCTTAGACAGAAAATAAAACTCTAGCGGGAGCACATATGAAAACACGGGTGGCGATAAATGGTTTCGGGCGTATCGGCCGAAACGCTTTTAAGATTGCATTTGCGCGTAGCGACATAGAAGTGGTCGCAATCAACGACCTGACAGATACCAAGACACTGGCATATCTACTCAAGCATGACAGTAACTACGGCACGTATGACCAGAAGGTTGATCACGACGAAAATAACCTGATCGTTGACGGCAAGAAGATAAAGGTTATAGCAGAGAAGGACCCCGCTGCATTGCCATGGGGTGAGAACCATATTGATGTGGTTATCGAATCGACCGGACGTTTTACTGACAAAGAGAGTGCCGAACTACATATCAAGGCGGGTGCGAAGCGCGTGGTCATCTCTGGCCCGACCAAGAGCGAGGGTGTCGACACAATCGTACTTGGTGCAAACGATGATTCACTCGATGGCGCAACTGAGGTTATCAGTAATGCGTCATGTACAACCAACTCACTAGGCGCTGTCATGGCAGTGCTCGATGGCGAATTCGGCGTTGAGAAGTCGCTTCTTACAACGGTACACAGCTACACCGCAAGCCAGGCTTTGCAGGACGCACCTGCCAAGGATCTGCGCGAAGGTCGCAACGCTGCAGAAAATATCGTGCCAACAACCACTGGCGCAGCTATCGCGGTGTCGTTGGCACTCCCGCAGCTCAAGGGCAAGTTTGATGGCCTCAGTATTCGTGTCCCAACCCCAGTGGTCTCGATCAGTGATATTACGATTCTTTTCAAGCGTGATGTGACTGTTGAGGAGATCAATGATGCTTTCAAAAAGGCTGCCAAAGATCCGTTTTATCAAGGTATCCTGGGCGTATCAGAAGAGCCGCTTGTCAGCTCAGACTACATCGGCAACAGCCACTCCGGCACTGTTGACCTGCTTCTTACAAAAGTAGTTGGCGGGAATCTTGGCAAGGTGATGGTCTGGTATGACAACGAGTGGGGTTACAGTAACCGCCTGGTTGAAGTCGTGGCTGATACTGGCAAGGATCTTCATAAGAAGGGTCATCATAGCTCTCACCACGCAGCTGGCCACTAAAGGTGCTACTATAGTTATATGAAAGTAGCAGTTACGACTGATCATACAGGTCTGGCATATGGTGAGGTGTATGAGGCTATAAAGACTTTTGTAGCCGGTCTAGGGCATGAGGTTGTTGATTTTGGGCCAAAAGAACTCGACATGGATGATGATTACCCAGAGCTCATCTCTCCAGCAGCCCGCGCTGTTGCTGAGGGTACCGCCGACGCGGCAATTATCATGGGTGGTAGTGGTCAGGGCGAAGCAATGGCAGCCAATCGAATGAAGGGTATTCGTTGCACCCTGTTCTACGGGCCGGCACTTGCCAAGCAGCCTATTGATGCCGAGGGCAACATGAGTGATGACCCATACGAAATCCTGCGCCTCAGCCGTCAGCATAATCATGCAAATGTACTCAGTCTGTCATCGCGCTTTTTAACTCTTGATGAAATGAAGCGCGCCATTCAGATCTGGCTTGAGACGCCGCATAGCACTGAAGAACGCCACGCCAGAAGAGTTGCGCAACTGGGTTAAATAAAAAGGAGAATCGATCATGGAACCACAGAACTACAATCAGCCAACCAATATGCAGCAGATGGCAAGTCCTCTGATGCCACCGACCGAGCCCGAAAAGAAACGCTTTCCGCGCAAGCTTCTGATCCTATTCTTGATAGCAGATATTATCATAGTTGGTGCGGTTATCTGGTGGTTTGTTGTGCGCGATTCGGGTCAGGATACGAATCAGCCGGCTGCCAACAATCAATCCCAATCAGTCACTGAGCCAGAGGACGAGACAGAGCCTGAGAGGATAGTCACAACGCATGTTTCCGGTCTAGAGCACCGCTCTACAGCCAGTTTTGAGCACCCCAAGGATTGGACGGTTATCGAAGAGACCGATGCGATTTTTGAGACCTATACAATCAAGAGTACAACCATAGTGGCGCCAAAAGGTCTCAGGATAAAAATAACCGACAAGGATGGTATCGGTGGCGGGTGTTATCCAGAGTCCCAGACATATACATTGGTCAAGAAGCTGACTACGCAAACCCCGGGCATGTCTTTTAAGCAGTTTACCGTGGCAGGCAATAGCGAGGATTCGCATCCATTCTTTGTGCTCGACACCGATGGTACTGTGGCGTCAATGTCTGCGTCTTATGCGCTAAAGGAGGGCGAGAGCATCACGGGTGAATGCGCGGTCAATACCTTTCCTTCGGTAGGCAGAGCCGGCGTGTTTGTTGATGTGATGACAGGTTCTACGGATAGAACAGTCCAGACATGGGATCTCATCAAGGATGATGCCGAATTTGTACGCACGCTGCAGAGTATGAAAGCCGAGGATAAGTCAGGTAACTGACCCTATAATTTGACCGATGAGGGAGAATTATATGCCGAACCAGAGTTACTCCATCTATAAAAGTCAGAGAGTAACGCTGCGTGAAGCTATATCTTCACATTATATCACACTTGTCAAGTAAAGTAAAGCTTCAGGCCATGAACACCTCTGTTATTTTTAAGGACATGGTGTTCTTGGCTTCTCAGCTAATTTCTTAAGAAATTAGCTGCCCCACGTAAACGTGGGTGCATATAATTCTCGCTTACCGCTCAAATTATCACTATTTACACCTGTTGATAAACTGTTTATGCTTGAGGTATGAAAGCGGTGATATGCCCGACGGTGATGGGGGCAAGTTCTAAGGAATATCGAGAAGCAATTGAGCGGATTGCCGAGTTTGCTGAGCGGATTCATATTGATTTTGCCGACGGCGTGTTTGCGCCGACCAAACTGGAGCCGATCGAGGACGCTTGGTGGCCGCTGGGTTTGATTGTGGATTTTCATATTATGTACCAGAAGCCGCTGGAGCACCTCGAGACGGTGATTGTACACCAGCCGGACCTAGCCATCGTACATGCTGAGGCAGATGGTGCGTGGGAGTTCTTGCAGGAGCTGGAGGGTCTGGGGATTCGCCGCGGCGTGGCATTGCTCAAGGATACTCCGGCGGGCGTTATCAAGGACCATCTCGATGATATCGACCACGTACTGGTATTCAGCGGCGACCTTGGCTATTACGGCGGCAAGGCAGATTTTGGCTTGCTAAAAAAAGTCGAAGAGCTCATGATCATGAAGCCGACGCTGGAAATCGGCTGGGACGGCGGGATTAATGAGCAGACAGCGCGTACGTTAGCAGAAGGTGGCGTCAATGTCTTGAACGTGGGCGGCGCTATCCAAAAGGCCGCCGATCCTGAAAGTGCCTATGAAACCTTAGTGCGGGCCGCCGAAGGCAAATCTGCCTAAGGAAAACGTTCTTTTATCGCTTGCAGGGGTAGTTGCGGGTGTGTAGCAGATGCCAAGTGCCCGTAGTCGCGTAAAAGAGTGCATCCCCTCAGTTGGATGGGAGACGGTTTCACCCAGTATGAGCGGTGTCCTGGGATGGTTGATTGGCCGATAAAAGCGTTTGTCCTGTTTCCTGATAAGTCCCCCGTAAAGTCTCGGGTTATTCTTTCTGTCAAGTCCGACCACCGCTAACCCGGCCCTGCGCGCATAGTATTTTGCACGTTCTTCGCTGATAATATAGGCGGATTTATAGGCTGCGGCGCCCAGGGCCTGTAGGATGCTCGGGGGCGTTTCGTGGTAGCCCTCTTGCGTAAGCACGAGCGGCGGAGTGGTGACGGTATCGTTTGCTTGCGGCTCGCCAAGGTATGCGTCTCGTCTCGCATAGCGTTCTTTGCTCTCTACGCGTCTCCTCACGTCTTGACTATGGTAGTGGGCTCCATGAGCACGGCGGCTCTCGTTAAAAGGGTGCAGCTCCTCCATATCCAGAAGCAGTACTGTACCCGGTTGATTGAAATACGAAGGCTTGTCAATGGGGGTTACCTGTGTGCCTCCTCTTGTTTCCCAAGCTACGGTCTGTATGCCCTCTAGTGTATTAACGCATGCTTCTATAGCAGCCCGGTACATCTCTTCGCCGATTCCAAGATGCCGTTTTGCACGTTTAGGAAATGCTGGGGGTGTTTGATATTCCGTGCTGGGCGTTGGTACTTGCCAATAATCGAGCCTGAAAACTTGCTCGCTCGGCGGGAGTTCAGATAAGGGTTTCGCAGTCATGGCTGGGTAGAATCCGCTTGTCTATTGATGTTAATTCTAATTGAAATCTGCTAGACTACAAGCATTAGCGTAACAGAGAGACAAACATGACAGACGCACAGCATTTGACTTTGCACGAACTTGAACTGAAGGCCAATGATATCCGCCAAGATATCATCAAGATGCTTGAGGAGGCTGGTTCTGGGCACTCCGCCGGGCCGCTTGGGCTCGCAGACATTTTTACGGCGCTCTATTTTGACATTATGAAACACGACCCCAAGAATCCTACTTGGGAAAAGCGCGACATCTTCCTGCTCAGCAATGGCCACACGGTGCCGGTGCAGTACGCCACCATGGCTCATGCGGGCTACTTTCCAAAGAGCGAGCTTATGACGCTGCGCAAATTCGGGTCGCGCCTGCAGGGCCATCCAGAAAGAATATCCCTGCCGGGGCTTGAGAATACCAGCGGCCCGCTTGGCTGCGGCCTAAGCCAAGCAGCCGGTATGGCGCTGGCGATGCGGATGAACCAAGATATGCAGCGCTGGGTATATGTGGTGATGGGCGACGGCGAGCTCAACGAAGGAAATATCTGGGAAGCGGCCATGTTCACCGCCAAGTATGGCTTGAATAACGTCATCGGCATTGTCGACCGCAACTATATCCAGATTGACGGGCCGACAGAAGAGGTGATGCCTCTTGATGACCTCAAGATGAAATGGGAGGGCTTTGGCTGGCACACGATTGAGATTGATGGCAACAACATCGAGGCGATTATTGATGCGTGCGCGATGGCGCGCGCCGTTGCTGACAAGCCAACTGTCATCATTGCGCACACTGTGCCCGGTAAGGACGTCGGCTACATGGAATACGATTATCGCTGGCACGGTATGCCGCCGGGACTCAATGATGTACCGGGAGATCCGCCCAAGGCCGATCAGGCTAAGGTAGCGCTCAAGGATCTCAGGACTCTCAGGGGTAAGATCAAAAGCGAAGGGTACTACGAATAATGAACCTACATTTAGCAGATCTATCTGGTGAACTTGTGAAGGAGCCGACGCGCAAGGGCTTTGGGCGCGGACTTAAGATTGCTGGCGAACAGGATGAAAACGTGGTTGCGGCGTCAGCAGACCTGACCGATTCAACACAGATAAGCTTGTTCAAAGAAGCATTTCCTAATCGGTTTATTGAAGTCGGTGTCGCCGAGCAGAACCTCGTGACGGTTGGCTCGGGTCTTGCCGCGATGGGCAAAATCCCGTTTGTGAGCAGCTATGCGGCTTTTAGCCCCGGGCGCAACTGGGAACAAATCCGTACGACTATTTGTCTGAATGACCGGCCAGTCAAGATCGTTGGTTCGCATGCGGGCCTCAGCGTGGGCCCGGACGGTGCCACACATCAGATGTTAGAGGACATTGCGATTATGCGTGCGCTGCCGAATATGGTAGTGCTGGCACCCGGTGATGCAGTTGAGGCTGAAAAGATGACCATCGCTATGGCCAAAGACAAGCGGCCAAACTACATGCGGCTGGCGCGCGAAGCCTCACCTGTATTTACAACCAAAGATACGCCGTTCGAAATTGGCAAGGCATATGTGCTCCGTGAGGGATCAGATGTGACCCTGATTGCAACGGGTGTGATGACATATAACGCTCTGGTAGCGGCCGACAAACTGGCCAAGGACGGCATCTCTGCAGAGGTTGTGCATGTGCCGACCATCAAGCCGCTTGATAACGAGACAATTCTTAAGAGTGTTCAGAAGACTGGCGCGGTTGTTACTGCCGAGGAGCATCAGATTACCGGGGGTCTTGGCGGAGCAATTGCCGAGCTGCTTGCCGAAGAACTGCCGACGCCGCTTGCCCGTGTTGGTGTCAAGGATCGTTTCGGCGAGTCCGGCACACCGGATGAACTGTTCGAAAAATTCGGCTTGACGCCAAAACATATTACTCTGGCGGCGCATCAGGTTCTCGATAAGAAAGGATAGGACGTAGCAGAGGTGGGCTGGGAAGTATTCATACTGCTTCATGCATCTTTCTCTGCCCTTGGCACTCTGCAGGCACGGAGTATTGCCCGTTTGCCGTATGCGCGGCAGGCGGCGCTGTATGTCAATACAATCACTTTTGTATCATTAGCGGTCTGCGGCTTGCTGCTCTTGCCGTTCATTGGCGGCCTTGCATGGTCTGATCTTACAAACAACTGGGTAGCCTATATCGCCAGTGCGGTGTTTTTTAATTTCGGGCTGTTTTATTTGTACCGTGCGCTTGTCTATCTAGAGAGCGCCACGGCCGCCGTGCTGGCAACATCCAGTGCATTGTTTACGATATTCTTTGCTCGGATTATATTTGACGAGCAACTCACCAGCATGCAGCTTATGGGTACGGCTGTACTGGTGCCTTGTATTGGATACATGCTCATGCTGGCGAAGCGCCGGCAAAAGTTTGTTGATTTTCGTGATCTGCCTTGGATAAAAGGCGCGCTCTACGTGACTATTTCGAGCCTATCTATGGCACTCGGGCATATCATGGAGATGGAATTAATTACCAACGGAAGTATTGGGAGCTATGTTGGGTTTGGCTGGCCAATGCAGGCTGCTTTGGCGCTCGTACTGTTTGCGCTATTCGGCCAAAAATCAAAAAAGATAATGAGAGACAGCTTTGTTATCAAGAATGCAGCCTCGATCGGACTCCTGCGCGTTGGTGCGGCACTGTTCTTCTTGTACGCGTTGGACAAGAGCCATAACCTATCTGTTATTATGGTGGTGGCGAACTTCCGCATCGTGATTGTAGCAGTGCTGGCCGGCTGGCTGCTGGGCGAACGGCGGTTTTATTATCGCAAGCTTATTGTTGCGGCTATATCTTTGCTGGGCCTCAGTATTATCTTCTGGGCTTGAGTAGTCGGTTTGCAAGTTTAAGCATAAGTATCTATACTTCAGGGTAAATAAAGGGTGGAATATGTCACAATCAATCAAGAGAATACGGTATAACACGGCCAAAGCACGTGATCTTATGCGCCGCTCGCGCGAAGAACACTTTGCGGTAGGTGCCTTCAATATAGACAATCAGGAAACTTTGATTGCTATTGCAAAGGCTGCCCAGAAAACTAATAGCCCGGTGCTTGTAGAGGTGAGCGATGGCGAGGTCAAAGCTATTGGCCTGGAAAACCTGCGCTGTCTCGTAGACAACTACAAGACAGAGTATGGCATCGAGATGTACATTAACCTCGATCACAGTCCGACTGTCGAAGCCTGCAAGGAGGCTATCGACGCAGGCTACGAATTTATCCACATCGACATTAGCCAGGCAAATCATGACGCCTCAGAAGATGAAATTATCGCCAAAACACGTGAAGTCGTGGAGTATGCCAAGTTCACCGGCGCGCTGGTAGAGAGCGAGCCGCATTATTTTGGTGGCAGCTCAAACGTGCACAAAGAGGCCTTTGATTACGAAGAGATCAAAAAAACCTTTAGTACGCCCGAAGGTGCCCGTCATTTTGTTGAGGCAACCGGCATAGATACTTTTGCAGCCGCTGTTGGCAATTTGCATGGCAGCTATCCGGTGCCAAAGCAGCTTGATCTTGAGTTGCTGCAGGCAGTACGCGATGCTATTCCATGCCAGATCAGCCTGCACGGTGGCAGCGGTACGCCAGGCGAGTACTTCCAGCAGGCGGCTCACATCGGCGTCAGCAAGGTCAATATTAATTCCGACATGCGTATTGCCTTTCGCGATACACTCGTGCGCGTACTGCAAGAGAACCCGGACGAATACGCCGTCATGAAGCTCATGCCAGAAGTCATAGCTGCCATACAAGCAGTTGTAGAAGAAAAAATCGGATTGTTTGGATCGACAGGCAAGGCGGTCAGGTAATTCATTCTCGTATGGTCCTATTTGCAATAACGGTCGGACATCTCCCCTCTTAAGTCTATTTAGCAACAATCCCCACCACGCAGGCTATGTGGGTGAATATCTATGTGGTTCTCCACAGATACCTAAGAGGATTTCTCGTGAGTACCACTACTGGTAGGCTTGTGCTACAATGAGACTAAGCATAAGCAAATAACAACAAGAGGGTGAGGGCATGGCTGATAGAAATCAACTGGATGTACTAAGTGTAGGTGATGTTGTTACCGACGCGTTTATCAAATTATTTGATGACAAAGCTTGGACTTATGTCGACGAGCACGGCAAAAAAGTCATTGCCATGGAATACGGCACCAAGATCCCATTTGATCACGCAGTGGTAGTCGAGGGCGTGGGTAATGCCGCCAATGCTGCTGTTAGCCTCACGAGGCTTGGGCTTAACTGCGGTTACGTCACAAATGTTGGAGATGACAAATACGGCCGCGGTATTATCGCCGCACTCAATGCAAAGAATATCGACACTCGCTATGTACGCGTTAATCCTGGCAAAAAAACCAACTATCACTATGTACTGTGGTATCGCGAAGAGCGTACGATTCTTATCAACCACGAAGAATACGAGTATATCTGGCCAAACTTACGTGAACGCGAGAAGCCACGCTGGATATATTTTAGCTCTATGGCCGAGAATGCACTCGAGTTTCATGACGAACTTTCTGACTGGCTGGACGAAAATCCAGACGTCAAGCTGGCTTTCCAGCCGGGTACCTTCCAGATGAAGGCTGGGGCCGAACGACTTGCTCGCATTTACAAACACAGTAATATCCTAGTGCTCAACAAAGAAGAGGCCGCCCATGTCAGTGGTAACGATGATGTGCAAAACCTGCATCGTTCTTTTGATATGCTGCACGCGCTTGGGCCAGATGACATGGTGGTGTGTATTACCGATGGTCCAGCCGGGGCCTACGCCAGCGGGCAAGGCAAGCGCTTGTTTATGCCGATTTATCCAGATCCAGCCCCGCCATACGAGCGGACTGGCGCTGGCGATGCCTTTGCAAGCACCTTTACCGCTGCAATCATGCGCGGTAAGACACTCGAAGAAGCCTTGGCTTGGGGCCCGGTTAACTCAATGAATGTTGTCCAGCACCCTGGTGCCCAAGAGGGGCTCATGACAGAGGCTGAGATCCAGAAACTTTTGGATGATGCTCCTGAGTGGTATATTCCGAAACCGATGGACTAGCCATACGGTAGTAAAAACGCTCCTAAGCGGGAGCGTTTTTTGTTTGAGAAGAAGAGTTGTAGTTGTCTACAGTAAATCTTCTAATCTCTCGGCGGGTTTGATGGGCGACGAGGCTTGCGGAGGCATGGCAAAGACAGAAGTTGTTTCGCGGTGTTTGTCGACGATATGTTTGATTTCTTCGATATCGTCGGTGATGGTGTAGAGTTCTTCATCGCCGTGGCTGATAACGCCGGCTTCATCAAGCATTTTGGTGCGTATAAAATCATCAAGCGGGTGCCAGAAATCGCTGCCGACTAAAATTATAGGGACGGGCGGCATTTTGCCGGTCTGGACTAGTGTGATGACTTCGAACATTTCGTCCAAGGTGCCAAAACCGCCAGGACAGACGATAAGTGCACTGGCTGCGTAAACCAACATAACTTTGCGCGCAAAAAAGTACTTGAACGGATGGCTTTCGGTTGTGTAGGCGTTGAGCTGCTGTTCGTGCGGAAGCTGGATATTAAGGCCAATGGATTTTCCGCCGGCTTCGTAGGCGCCGCGGTTGGCTGCTTCCATGATGCCTCCACCACCGCCAGTGATGACAGTAAATCCTTCTTGGGCCAGCATGTTGCCAATCTCGCGAGCCTGCTTGTAATACGGGTTGTCTTCGAGGAATCTGGCTGAGCCAAAGACAGTGACGGTGTAGCTGTATTTGTTGACGACCTCAAAGCCCGCCTTGAATTCCTTCTCGATACGGTCAACGCGCGCCTCCGTTTCATCGTGCAGAAGGTTGACGATAGCGTCGCGGTGCGGGGTGATTGCCTGTAGTTTTTTGTCTGACATACGTTACATCCAAGTATAGCATCAATGCTTATGCCTAGGTGATGACTAATTAACAACGATATTTGCCATAGTGCCGCTGTTTTTGGTCGCAATATGTTGTATACTTCAGAGTAGAAAGAGGGGTGGATGAGCAATATTATTTCGAGATTACTCGCTGCTGAAGAGCCTGGGTTCAGCTTGGCTATCCGCCAGTTGGAACGATCATCGGGCAATCCGAGTATGGATGTCCGCTTGATGAGCGAGATTATCCAGACCGTTCGCATCAAAATTGCTGAACTGGGCTTGGACGCGCGTGATACAACCGGTGAAGAGCTGTACTATGCACTGCTTGGAAAGGTAAAGCTTCACGACGAGCATCTGGCAAAGCACATAGGGGCGAGCGATCCGAGCAACCCAGCGATAGTCTTGCCGCGCATCAAACGTACCTTAGAGAAGGCGGACATTCCTCGTTCGGCTTGGGTGATAAAAAAGAGCGTGGCCAAGAAATTGCTGCACGCAATGCCCCCCGAGAGGTTGATGAAACACCTGGGGTACCAATCTGTTGAATCATTGACCAAGCGCGAAAATCTGGCAGAGATCTACGGTGCGCTTCGTTTTGCTGAAACACCGTCATGGCTGAGGCGGTTTAATAAGACTTACAAAAATCTTGTCCCATCGGACTTCGAGACCCGCGATATAGAGATCATTCTACTGGACAAACAGCGTTATGCAGGACTGCTCGAGTCATTTTTGCATCACAAACAGTACAGCCTGACTCACCTCAAAGAGATGGGTGTGATTATGCTGTTGCCGCCTCGCCCGGAAAGCGTGACGGGCTTGACCATTGCAACCCTGTCGGCAGCGCTTCATTATATGCAAGAGATACGCTTGTACAGCGCTTATTTTAAACTGCAGCAGGTCAGACCGGATTTTGGCAAAAAGATTACGCAAATTCTCAACGAAGACGTTCATGATGCAGGCGATCTGGCTGGCAACAAAGTACACTGGCGCATTGTCGGGCGGCATTTTGGGCGGGCTGAGTATGCAGCGCATCCGGAGATCTTTCAGCCTCATATTCAGCCGGAGGACCTATCGTGGCGTAGAGCCGAAGAGCAGCTATTCATGATTGATCCGGAGCTTCGCTTTTGGCGCGATCTCGATTATGTTGGCGTAATGCTCGGTGATAATACGCCCGTTAGTTTCAACCTCATGGATCTTAGTATGAGCTATTACTTGGGTGCGGACTATCCGCACCGGATTGTGTCGCATATGCGAGCTGGTCTATGGAACGAGCTGTTTATGCGCTATATGGGCGAGAAAGTGCTGGAGCAAAGTGTGTTGACACAGCTCGACAGCAACCTGCTTACGTCTGACAAACTGCGCCTCTAGGGTACGCAGGCAATTTTGTTTGAATTAAAGTATAATAAAATCAGACAAAGGAGGCGACCGATGGGGATACTGCAAAAAAAGTATGAACTTGGGCGGATGGAGGTCGCGTTTATCATCATTATCCTGCTGGCGCTGGTAGGAGCGGGCTTTTATGCTTGGAAGCTCGGGCGCGACAAACAGGCTGGTATTAACAGTTTTGCCGAATGTGTTGCGGCCGGTAACCCTGTTATGGAAAGCTACCCAGAACAGTGCATGGCAAATGGTCGAACGTGGTCGAACCCCGACCAAGTACTTAATCAACCAGAGCAGGCTAGCGCCACTGTTTCCGGCCAAGGTGGCCTGTCGGTCGTATTCCCAAGCGACTGGACCGGTATACGCCGTATTATGGATAGCGACTGGTTTATTATCCCGGGCACTGACCAGCCGAGGCAGCTTGGACTTATCTCAGCTGGGATCTCGGATAGCGAAAGCTACGGAGGAGGCGGCGCGTCAGTCTTTTCGATACTTATTCATGATAACTTTGCCGAGCCTATAGGTGTAGCGGCAGACTACACCTTGGTCAACGGCAAGGATAATCCCATAGCCGGTAAAAAGTATACGCACGAGTACACCGAAGATACAGAAGAGGGCTTGGGCGCGCGGCTGAAAGGCGACAGAGAGTATACCTACGTGTTTGATATTGGAGACGGCAAACAGCTGCGCATCTTCTATAATGTGTTCGTATCTGATCCACGAAACCTGATTGACCAAGCCGAGGCTGTCATAGACTCAATTAAATTGCTGAAGTATTGATATACTACCTAGATGTCCAGTTTTGAGCTAAAGAGCCAGTACCAGCCCGAAGGCGATCAGCCAGCGGCGATTGAACGTATCACGAGTTTCCTGAATGAGGGGCAAAAAGAACAGACATTGCTCGGCGTGACTGGATCCGGCAAGACATTTACGATGGCCAACGTCATCCAGAATATCCAGAAGCCGACGCTGGTACTGAGCCATAACAAGACACTGGCGGCGCAGCTGTACACTGAGTTCAAGAATTTTTTTCCGAACAATGCAGTACACTATTTTGTCAGCTACTTTGATTACTATCAGCCGGAGGCATATATTGCCCGCTCTGATACGTATATCGAAAAAGACAGCCAAATCAACGAAGAAATCGATCGGCTGCGCCACGCTGCCACAGACGCACTGCTGAGCCGCAAGGACGTGATTATTGTGGCCAGCGTCAGCTGTATCTACGGTATTGGTTCTGTTGAAGATTACGACGGTCTGAGTATCGAAGTCATAAAGGGCGAGCGCAAAGTCCGCGACAAGTTCCTGCGGCAACTGACAGATATCCAGTACCAGCGTAACGACATAGACTTTCACCGCAGCACATTTCGTGTCCGTGGCGATGTAGTCGATGTCTACCCGGCTGGCGAGGAAACGGCTTACCGCATCGAATTTTTTGGCGACGAGGTCGACCGTATTACCAATGTTGATCCGCTGACAGGCGAAATCATTGCCGAGAAAGACCGTATTAAGATTTTTCCGGGCAGCCATTATGTCACCCCGTACGATAAGCTTAAGGTCGCACTCGGCAAAATCCAGACTGAACTAGATCAGCAAACAGCACTCTTCCAGAACCAGGGCAAGCTGCTCGAGGCGCAGCGGCTCGGCCAGCGCACGAAGTTTGATCTGGAGATGCTCGAAGAAACCGGGTTTGTGAAGGGCATCGAAAACTACAGCCGCTATCTGACTAACCGCGAACCAGGCGAGCAGCCAGCCACGCTGCTGGATTATTACCCCGACGATTTTCTGATGTTCATCGATGAGTCGCACATGACTATCCCGCAGGTGCGCGGTATGTACAATGGCGACCGCGCCCGCAAGGAAGTGCTTGTTGAGCACGGTTTTCGCTTGCCTAGCGCGCTCGATAACCGGCCGCTGAATTTTATGGAATTTGAAAAGCATGTGAATCAAGTGGTGTATGTCAGTGCGACACCGGCACAATACGAGCTGGAGCGCAGCCCTGAACCGACCCAGCAGGTCATCCGCCCGACTGGCTTGCTGGATCCGCCGATAGAAGTCCGGCCGGTAGAAGGCCAAGTAGACGACCTGATTGCTGAAATCCGCGACACGGTCGCAAAGCGCCAGCGTGTGCTCGTAACAACCTTAACCAAGCGGATGAGCGAAGACCTGACCGAATACCTCAAAGACATTAATATCAAAGTGACGTATCTGCATAGCGATGTTGATACGCTGGAGCGTACTGATATCCTGCGCGACCTGCGGCTTGGAATTTATGATGTCGTGGTCGGTATCAACCTGCTGCGCGAGGGCTTGGATTTGCCAGAGGTATCATTAGTGGCGATTCTTGACGCTGATAAAGAAGGTTTCCTACGCAGCGAGCAGGCGTTGATCCAGACCGTCGGCCGCGCCGCCCGCCATGTTGAGGGCCGGGTTATTATGTACGCCGACAACATTACCGGCAGCATGCAGCGTACACTCGATGAGACTAATCGCCGCCGCGAAATTCAGGCAAAGTATAACGAAGAACACGGTATCACACCGGCTGGTATCGCCAAGGCGGTCGAAGAACGCATGCATAATCAGGAGAGCAAAGAAGACAAAAAGGCCAAGCTTGACCTAAAGAAAATTCCAAAAGAAGAGTACAAACACCTCATCAAAGATCTGAGTACCCAAATGGACCTGGCTGCCCAGAATCTTCAGTTTGAAAAGGCGGCAGAACTCAGGGACCTCATTGCAGAAGTTAAATCCAAACTATAGACTATAAAAAGAGACAAACGTAAGGCAGGGAGATATACATGGGACCATCATTTCGAAGCGGCAGACGACGGGGACTGATTGCAGGAGCAGCGATAGGTTCGAGCCGGGCAAAGCGCGCGGCTGCAACATCTGCCGTACCAGCCCAGCCTGTGCCAACTGCAGATAACAGCCAGAACCAGATTAACCAGCTTAGACAGCTGGGCGAACTGCGTGATCAGGGGATTTTGACCGAAGAAGAGTTTGCAGCTAAGAAAAAACAGATCTTAGGGCTATAGATATCAGATAACCATAATTCGCTGGCAATGCACCTTTGGTGGCTAAATGAGCATGCACCCTACATCGTGAGCGTGCTACCGTATCCTCTCATTATATCACACCTGTCAAGTAAAGTCAAGGTACTCATATGATTTTCAAGGTGTTACAATAGATTCCACATGGCAAAAATGACTGGCGACGATATCTTAAAATTGGCCAAACTAGCCCGGCTGCGGCTGAGCGACAAAGAAGTCGAGAAGTTCCAGGAAGAGATAGGTGCTATCTTGGGTTACGTCGAGATGCTCGGCGATGTTGACACGAAGGCTCTTAAGCCGACCTATCAGGTGACCGGGCTGACAAATGTGATGCGGGCGGATGAAGTGAAAGATTACGGCTTGAGCCAGCTGGAGCTTCTTAAGAACGCACCTGCAACTGAGAGGGACTATATCAAAGTCAAGAGGATGATTGGCTGATGGCCTGGGATCTAATTGATACGATTGCTAAGAATGTACGTGCTGGCGAGGTGTCTGCTACGAGCCTAGTTGAAGAATCCCTGAGGCGCATTCATGAAGCCGATGAATACAAATCAATCATTGCAGTCATGCGTGACCGAGCGCTCGAGCGCGCAGGGTTTATAGACGAGCAAGTCCGTGCGGGCAAGAATCCAGGCCGCCTGGCAGGCGTGCCATTCATTGCCAAAGACAATTTTTTGACATTTGGCAGTGAAACGACGGCAGCCAGTAACATATTGAAGGGCTTTGAAGCACCGTATCAATCTACGGTAATAGAAAGGCTTGAGGCCGAAGGTGCTGTTTGTGTGGCCAAGGCCAACCTTGATGCTTTCGCACATGGGTCATCGACTGAAAACAGTGACTTTTTTACAACATTAAACCCACATGACAAGACACGTGTCCCGGGCGGCAGCTCGGGTGGTTCGGCAGCAGCCGTCGTACTTGGTCTGGCGCCGTTTGCACTTGGTTCTGATACGGGCGGGTCTATCCGTTTGCCCGCAAGCTTTACTGGTTCGGTGGGCCTTAAGCCAACTTACGGACTGACAAGCCGCAGTGGTGTGGTGGCTATGGCGAGCTCACTGGACTGTATGGGGCCGATCACTATGCGAGTAGAGGATGCGGCGCTGGTACTTGATATCATGGCCGGTCGTGATGAGCTCGATAGTACGACTATTGAGCGCGATGAAATATCATATGCCAAGCTTGATACCAGTCTCAATGGCAAAATTATCGGTGTGGTCAAAGAATACATGGGCGATGGCGTTGAAGAGGGCGTAAAAGAGCAGATCCAGACGGCAATTAGGAGCCTGGAGTCAGCCGGCGCCATTATAAAAGAGGTGAGCCTGCCAAGCCTGCCGCTGGCGCTCGCTGTGTATTACATCGTCTGTCCGGCAGAAGTCAGCAGCAACCTGAGCCGCTACGATGGGCAGCGCTATGGATTTAGCATCGAAAATGCAAAAGATTTAGAAGACAGCTACGAACTATCGCGCGAGAAAGGGTTTGGTGCCGAAGCGAAACGGCGGATTATGATTGGGACCTATGTACTGAGTTCTGGCTATTATGACGCGTATTACAATAAAGCGCAGACAGTGCGAACCAAGCTGATCTATGAGTTTGAGAAAGCCTTTAAAGAAGTCGACTTTCTGCTTGGTCCTACGGCTCCGTCAACCGCTTTTAAGATAGGCGAGAATAGCGAGGACCCACTCAAGATGTATCTGACAGATATTATGACTGTAGCGGCAAACCTCGTGGGTGTTCCGGCAATCTCGGTGCCGTGCGGAGAAGTAGATGATATGCCCGTCGGCTTGCAGCTGATGGCGCCCCAGGGGCGGGACAGAGAGCTTCTTGGCGTTGCAAAAGCTTATGAGGAGCTGCGATGAGTGTCGAATTCCTGGTTGCAGTAATTGGCGGCGGTTTGGCGGTGCTGGGGCTGATTACCTTCTTGACCAAGCGCCCGCATAAGGACCTCAACCGCGAGTATTTCACAGGCAAATGGAAGAGCCTGCAAAAGGGCTTGACTCGATCAGATGCCTGGCCGCTTGCTGTTATTAACGCCGACAGCTTATTGGATGAAGCGCTCAAAAAGCGCAGGTTTAAGGGCCGCACTATGGGCGAGCGCCTGGTATCTGCACAAAAGTCTCTCTCTGACAACGATGCGGTGTGGTTTGCACACAAACTCCGCAACAAACTGGTGCATGAGGTTGATACTGAGCTCAAACAGAAAGAAGTCCAGAAGGCTCTGATGGGGATTCGGCAAGCACTGCGCGACCTAGGAGCGCTAAAATGATGAGCAATTGGCAATTAGCAATGAGCAGAATATTAGCTATTAGCAATGAACGATTCATGGCTCATAGCGCATGGCAAATTTTTTGCACATGGCTCATAGCGCATGGCAAATCTGGGATGGAGTTCGTGTATGTCTAAATACGTTCCGACCATCGGCATCGAGTGTCATGTACAATTGAAGACCACGACTAAGTTGTTTGCTGCTATAGGCAATGATGCACGCGAGGCCGAGCCGAACACGCTTATTAGCCACATCTGCCTTGGTATGCCCGGCGCGCTGCCGGTTTTGAACCAAAAGGCCGTTGAGTTAGCTGCAAAGGCTGCTTTTGCGCTTGGTACCAAGCCGCAAAAGTTCAGCAAGTTTGACCGCAAGCATTATTTTTATCCTGATCTGCCAATGGGCTACCAGATTAGTCAATTCGATGAGCCGATTGTGCTTGGCGGCCACGTAGATATTATCGTTGACGGTGAGGGGAAGCGTATTGGCGTGACACGGGCGCACCTTGAGGCTGATGCCGGCAAGTCGATACACCCCGAAGGCAAAGATTATAGTCTGGTGGACCTGAACCGTGCCGGTACGCCGCTGCTCGAGATTGTGTCGGAGCCGGACATGCATACCGCTGCCGAAGCCAAAGCATACGCACATGAACTTTATCTGCTCATGAAGTATGCCGGCGTCAGCGATGTTGATTTGTATCACGGTAATATGCGCTTTGACGTCAACGTGAGCCTGAGTAAAACCGACCAGCTTGGTACCCGTACCGAGACCAAGAACTTAAACTCTTTCCGTTCTGTCGAGAAAGCGATTGAGTATGAAATCAAGCGTCAGACTGAAGTGCTGGATTCCGGCAAGCAGGTTGTGCAAGAAACGCGCGGCTGGGATGACAATGCCATGAAAACCTTTAGCCAGCGCACAAAAGAAGACGCGCATGACTACCGCTATTTCCCGGATCCTGATCTGCCGCCGGTGGTGCTGGACGATAAGTTTATCACCCGGATCGAGGCCGAGATGCCAGAGTTGCCTCATGCACTCAGGACGGCTTTTGCGAAGCTCAAATTGGACAGCTCGCAGGTGGATGTCCTGCTGGATGAGCCCGATGTTGCGCATTTTGTCCGCAGTGTTATTGATGCTCATGGAGAAAAAGCAGCCAAGACAATCGCCAACTGGCTTACCGGCGAAGTCGTAAGGCTTGTGTCTACTAATGAAATTACCTGGGCTGATGTGCTCGATAAGTCAGCGCAGCTCACTTCGCTTGTGGCAATGACCGACAGCAGCAAGCTAAGTTCGACCGCAGCTAAAGAGGTGCTGCTTGAAGTACTCAAGACGGGCGAAAATCCAGAAAAAATAGCCGAGGCGAAGAATCTTATTCAGGAGTCGGATGAGGGCGCGCTTATCATGATTGTGCAGCAGGTCCTCGGTGACAATCAGCAGGCCGCAGACGATGTGAAGAACGGCGAAATAAAAGCCATCGGCTTCCTCGTCGGCCAGGTCATGAAGGCCTCTCAGGGCAAGGCCAATCCGGCCGTAGTTCAGCAGCTCATCAAAAAGCAACTGGGCGTGTAGTTTTTATAGTCTTTGCGTTCGTTAGGCGAAAGCGTCTGATGTCTAAGCAGTAGCTTGGGAGAGCGGATTTACTAGATCACGTTCAATTTCGTTAATTTGCCGCACAAAGGTCAAATCAATCGGTTTGCGTAAAGAGGGTTGGTCTAGGAGGCTTACTGACCCTCCTGCTAGCCCAAGGCCGGGGTTGATACCGAGCTCTTCTTTCCGCCTTCTTGAGTCGTATGTGCGATTGTATTCCACGACAGCATGATCGTGCGTGTGATTGCCTCCATCATCGGTATAGCGGGTAACGAGCTTACACCCGTGGTTAAAGAAGAGACCTCCATGATATTTAAATTGCCACTTAACTAAACGCGACTGCAAGGTTAGCCCAGATTGACCGTCACTGTGTATATCTACCCAGCCAGCTTCTTGGTCAAGACTTGAAAGCGGCAGATCGCCGTCCAGCAGGACTGCATATTCAGCATCCATCAGATTTCCTACAAATCGTCCTATACGATTACGACGTCGTGTCTGTGTGATAGCCTCTCGCTTTCTTCGTTCAACAACCAGTCGAGAGTCTCTAGCATTGTGCATGCTGTCTATCGTAGGTTGATCTGGACCAAACCTCATTCTTTTCTCCTTGATACGCCTATTCTAAGTAGGTGGCATATCGATTGCAAGCATAACTACTTTTTACTTTCCCCGAATAGAGGATGTGCTACAATCTGGTGAGATGACTAAACCAGTACGAAAAGCCGTCATAGCTGCTGCCGGGTTTGGAACGCGGTTTCTACCGCAGACCAAGGCTATGCCCAAGGAAATGCTGCCGCTCATCGACAAGCCGATTATCCAGTACATTGTTGAGGATTTGGTGGCCGCCGGCATCCAGGACATTATTATTGTCGGGTCAAGCAACAAGCGCAGTATCGAAGACCATTTTGATGTACCGAGCGAGGATCTCCTGAATAACCTGCGCGCCGGTGGCCCAAAAAAGCAGCCGTTTATCGACCGGATCGAGGCAATCGCCAATCTTGCCAACTTTGTTTACATCAGGCAAAAGGGTCCGTATGGTACCGCGACACCTGTCATGAATGCAGCGCACCTGATAGGCGATGAACCGTTTATCTATGCCTTTGCAGACGATCTGACGGTGAATACACCAAATGCTTTCCAGCAGATGATTGCACGTTATGAACAGTACGGCGGCATTATTATCCCGAGTATCCGAGCCGAAGTAGACACTGACTATGACCGGTATGGTGTGCTTGGCGGCGAGCAAGTCGAAGAAGGCGTGCTAAAAGTTGGCCATATTGTTGAAAAGCCCGGCAAAGACAATGCTCCCTCGGATTTTGCCGCTGTTGGCGGGTATCTATTAACGCCCGCCGTTTTTGATTATGTTGAGAAGGGGTTGGAATCTTTGCCTAAAGACCGTGAGTTTTATCTGACCGACGAAGTCATCGAACCCATGATTAAGGACGGGCATGATGTATACGGCGCAATTATTCAGGGCAAACGCTATGATACTGGTGATAAGCTTGAGTATCTCAAAACGGTAGTAGATTTTGCGCTTGCGCACAAGGATCTTGGTCCCGGGTTTGAGGCCTATCTTCGCGCCAAACTTGACTAAGGTGTATACTGTAGGTACATGGAGAACGCAATGGAGATACTTGTCATCATTCTGTCAGTCTTCTTAGCTATTTTTCTCATCTTAGGCATAATTTTGTCGGTTATACTGATAAAACTTTCCAAAACTATTCGGCGTCTTGCCGAGAAGGCTGATGGTGTCGTGGGTAATGTCGAGGCTGCCTCGGCGGCGCTCAAGAATGTTGCCGGCCCGCTGGCAGCCGGTAAATTTGCGATGAATATTATCGACACAGTGCTTAAAAATAAGAAGAGAAAGGGCTAGACGATGTCAAAGAATGTAGGGAAAAAAGTAGCAGTTGGCGCAGCGATTGCCGGTGTCGCCGGATACGTTGCAGGCGTGTTGACAGCCCCAAAGAGCGGCAAAGAAACCCGCCAGGATATCAAGAACGCGGCCAGCAAGGCAAAGTCTGAAGCCGAAAAAAAGCTCAAAGAAGTCCACAGCGAACTGAATCAAAAGCTTGACGAGGTCAAGAAAAGGGGCGGCGAGCTATCCGGCAAGGCCAAGGACGAGTTTGACAAAGTCTTTGCAGCTGCAGGAACAGCCAAGGAAAAAGTTCGCGAAATCCTCAGCGCGCTCCACGAGGGCGATACCGATGACCCGGACCTCAAAAAAGCGCTCAAAGATGCAAAAGACGCTCTAAAAAATCTCGAAAAATATACGCGCAAGTAAATGGCAAAGAAACGGGCAGAGTCAGAGAAGCTGAAGGCAAAGCAGTACGAAGACCTAGGCAGGATAGTCGCCAGTGTGTACGAGACGGGCTATCTTGATGCTGCCAAGAGTTATCGCCAGTCATTTATAAAGGGGTTGTTTCAGGGATTCGGCGGTGTCATCGGCGCGACGTTACTAGTCGCCCTGCTTATTTGGATACTGTCATTTTTTAATGAGCTGCCGTTTATCGGCCGTATCACCGAACAAGTGCAGGATACCATCCAGGTTCAAGAGTAAACTCAAAAAGTCTCTACGTTTTTATTACAATAAGCCGGCAGTGTCTTCTGTCCTATAATACATACAAATGGGGAAACAGGTTCTACAAAACAGTGACTTTGTGCACTTGCACAATCACACGCAGTACAGTTTGTTGGACGGGCTCACAAAGATTCCGCAGCTTATTGAGTTTGTCAAAAGTGAGGGCATGCAAGCTGTTGCAATGACAGACCACGGCACCCTCTCTGGTGCCATTACTTTCTACAAAAGCGCCAAAGCAGAGGGTGTGAAGCCGCTGATTGGTATCGAAACATATATTGCCAGCCGCAAACACACTGACAAAGACCCGCAGAAGGACAAGCAGCGCTATCACCTGATTTTGATTGCCATGAACAACAAGGGGTATGAAAATCTCATGCGCCTGTCTACGATTGCAAATCTTGACGGCTATTACTATTTCCCGCGGGTAGACCATGATCTGCTTGAGAAATATAACGAAGGCCTGATTGTACTCAGTGCTTGCATGGGGAGCGAGATAGGCCAAGCGTTCAAGAACGAACAGATTCAGCAAGCAGAAGAGATTGCATCATGGTACAAATCAGTTTTTGGAGATAGATACTACCTGGAAATTCAGGACCACGGTCATCCGGATAATCCCTTGCACAATACTGAGCAGGAGGATATTAACGAGAAGATTCTTGCTCTGGGAAAAAAGCTCGATATCCCGGTTGTCGTAACCTGCGACGCCCACTACCTGAAGCATGAAGACCAAGAGGCGCACGAGACGCTACTGTGTGTTGGTACGGGCGCGTATTTGAGCGATCAGAATAGAATGAGTCTCAAAGAATTTCCTTTGCATGTCGAAGACGCCGGCAGTATTATCTCGCGCTGGGGTGGAGCGCACCCAGAGGTTGTCACCAATACGAAGGCAATTGCAGACAGATGCGATGTCGAGCTGAAACTTGGCGGTATTTTGATACCAAAGTTTCCCGTACCCGAAGCCGACGACGAAAAAAGCTATCTGCACAAATTAGTCTACCGGGGGCTAGCCTGGAGATATGGAGGCGTCGAAGAGGCAAAAGCGCAGCGCATCACCATGGAGGACGCCAAGAAGAAGCTGTCAAAAGAAGTACTGGACAGAGTCGCATTCGAACTTGAAGTCATAGACCGTATGGGCTTTAACGGCTATTTCTTGATCGTGCAGGATTTTATTAACTGGGGGAAATCACAGGGAATCGTGTTTGGTCCGGGCCGTGGGTCGGCGGCAGGATCAATCGTGGCTTATGCCACTCGTATCACTGAGCTTGACCCTATCAAGTACGATCTGCTGTTTGAGAGGTTTCTGAATCCGGATCGTATCTCTATGCCCGATATCGATATCGATATCCAGGACACGCGCCGCAACGAAGTGATTGAATACTGCGCGCAGAAGTACGGTCGCGACCAAGTGGCTAATATTGTCACTTTTGGCACGATGGCGGCCCGGGCGGCTGTGCGTGACGTTGCGCGTGTGCTCGAAGTACCGTATGCGGACGCCGACCGGATAGCGAAACTCATACCGCAGCCAGTGCAGGGTCGGCATATTCCACTGGCAAAAAGTATTGTCGACGATCCGGACTTCAAGCGCGAGTATGAGACAAATGAGGTGGCAAAGCGCGTGATTGATCTCGCAATCAGGCTGGAGGGAACGGTCCGCAGCCACGGCGTACACGCGGCTGGCGTCGTGATTGCGCCTGATGATATAGTCAAGTTTATCCCGCTTGAGCGCGCTTCAAAGCAGGTCCTGCTTGCAGATGGTACCAAGCAGGACGTGATAGCCACACAGTATCCGATGGGCCCCGTAGAAGATTTGGGACTTCTCAAAATGGATTTTTTGGGTCTGTCAAACCTGACGATTATTCGCAATGCACAGCGTATCATCAAGCGTGTATACGGAACGACAATCGAGCTTGAAGAAATACCACTTGATGACAAAAAAACCTTTGAGCTCTTTCAGCGCGGTGATACGACTGGCGTGTTCCAGCTTGAGTCTGCCGGCATGAAACGCTACCTCAAAGAGCTCAAGCCGACAGTCTTTGACGATATTATTGCCATGGTGGCTTTGTACCGTCCGGGACCGATGCAGTTTATAGACAGCTTTATCAAACGTAAGCACGGCGAAGAGAAAATTACCTATTTACACCCCAAAATGGAAAATGCCCTCTCAAGTACGTACGGTGTGCTGGTGTATCAAGAGCAGTTTATGCAGATCTCCAAAGATCTGGCCGGATTTACCGGCGGCCAGGCCGACACTTTGCGCAAGGCAGTGGGTAAAAAGATCATGGAGATGATGCAGAAGGTGAAACCTGAGTTTGTCGAGGGTGCTGTCAAGCATTCGAATGCCGACAGAGCGCTGATGGAAAAATTCTGGGACCAGCTGGAAGAGTTTGCGAATTACTGCTTTAACAAGTCGCACGCCGCCTGCTATGGCCTGATTGCCTACTGGACGGCCTATCTCAAGGCCCACTACCCGGACGCCTTTATGGCGGCACTGATGACCAGTGATGCCGACGACATAGACCGCCTGGCGATTGAAATTAACGAATGCAAGCACATGGGCATTGAGGTGCTGCCGCCGGATGTGAATGAGTCATACCCGGAGTTTGCTGTGGTGCCGCACAAACAGCAGATTCGTTTTGGCATGAATGCTGTTAAAAACGTTGGATCAAATGCGGTTGAAGAGCTTCTGCAGGCGCGCGAGGCCGGTAAGTTCGAAACTCTGGAAGATATCTTTTCGCGCGTAAATGCGCGGGTGTTTAATCGCAAGGCACTCGAGAGTCTTATCCGATCCGGCGCCTTTGATCGCTTTGGCGACAGGGGCCAGCTACTGCACAATGTCGATATGATGCTCGCCTTTTCAAATAGATTACAGAAAGAGCGTGCTGCCGGACAGGTCGGCTTATTCGGCGATGAATCAAGCGGTTCAGATATGATGCCAAGGATAGTGCTCGAAAACTTTGCCGGCACGTACGACCAGCAAGAGCAGCTCAAATGGGAGCGCGAGCTACTGGGACTTTATCTGTCAAAACACCCGCTTGAGCTGTATGAAACCTATCTGTCGGAATTATCTATGCCAATCAAAGATCTTAAGCCGGAGATGGACAATAAAACAGTGGTGGTTGGCGGCGCAATAGCTGACATCCGTGAGATTACGACAAAAAACGGCCAGAAGATGGCATTTGTAAAAGTTGCTGATCTCCTGCATGAGATAGAGGTCATTTTATTCCCAAGCGTCTACCAGCAAACAGATGGCATATGGGAACGCGACAAGGTTGTGCTGATACGCGGCAAGCTGAATGCGAAAGACCGGCAAACCGGCGAACTCACAGAGGACATAAAGGTGCTGGCTGATGAGGCCCGGGAGATTACCGTGTCTCAGGCACAGGCGTACCAATCGACTGGCAAGGCCATGAAGCTTCCCGGGGCGGGACGGAAGGCCACGGGGCCAGCTGCTGGAGCAGCTGCCAAAAAATCCTCTCCGGAAAACCCCCGCGTCTACATCCGCTTGGTAGATAGCGGCGACGAGAAGCAACTACTCGCTATCAAGCAGCTGCTCGACAGCCATGCCGGGTCTACGGATATGGTTCTCGTACTCGGTTCTGCGGATAAGAAGCAGATTATAAAGCTGCCCGGCGGTGTCCAGGCAGATGATGCGTTCCTGCAGAAGCTCAAAGCAGTCGTGGGCGAGAGCCATGTTGTTGTGCAGTAATCGCTACTTGATGGTGCCGGTAGTGCCGAGCAGTACAAATCCAAGATAGATAATCGATAGTACGGTCAGGTCAAGGTGGAGATACTTGCCAACCATTTTTTCCGTAGAAGCAATCCATTTCTTAAGGCGAAAGCCCCTATGTGTTGCCCAGAGCAGGCCGATAGCGCAGACACTCAGTATGACAAAAGTTGCACTCCAGATGGCACTGCCTCCAGTCATGACCTGAATTCTCCTAACCTCTGTCGTTGTGGCGGTCGGCGGGGTCTCTTGACTTCCGGTGAGGGCGATGGCAATGGGCTCTTCGTCGTTGTCTTCCTGGGCAGGAACTTCCTCTGGCTCGGACTCTGTCGGTTTCTGTTCTGAGGCAGGGGTTTGCTGTTGGGCTACGGGTCTGCTATTGCTTGATCCTTGAGTGGCCTGTGCAGGGGTCTGGGGTGCTGGAGCGGGGGCTGGCGGTGTGGGTGCGGGCACCGGGGCGCCCTGCGGCTTGGCATACATCGCAACAACAACGGTCTGCGGCCCGTTTCCAACAAAATCTGCACTGTTTGCAATCCCGAAACCGACCTCGGTAAAGGTTCCGGACAGTAGGTTTGACCGGTGCGAAGGGCTATTCATCCACCCCGTGACGGTTGCGCTGCTTGTCATAAAGCCATAGGCAAGGTTTTCTCCTGCTGACAGGTACTGATAGCCGGCACCAGTGATAAATATCCATGGCTGCTGGCCGTCAGGAGTTTGATGTGACCAGTAATTGCGGTTAACCATGTCATTGGCCTTGGCTTGGGCGGCGCTGTTCAGGAGGCCGTTCGCGCTGAGTGCTGAGACGCCGTTGGCGGTACGCTGCGAATTGGTAGAGGACAGGAGTCCGGCCGGGCTTATATTGGTTGCGTACGCCAGCACATCCTGGCTTTTGCCAAAGAACAGCAGGTGCGGCTGCGCCCACAAGAATGTGGCAACAAGTGCGATGACAATTGCTGGCAGGAACCGAGCCCGGCTCCTCATGCTTAACCAGCCGGAGCGGCTTTTGTGCGACCGGGCATTGCTGCTTCGGGGATGTCGTTGCTTGCGTGAATGATGACGGTGTTTTGACATGTTTTTGTCTTTGCTTATGAGCTACATTCTAGTATAGCTGTCTGTCTGAAAAAAGCTAGTAGAATCTGCAGTGGTACAGCGCCATAGCCGCAGCCTGGACGACATTAAATGATTCTTTTTGTCCGAACATAGGTATCTCACAGACCACAGATGCCAGAGCCACGATATCAGACGGCAAGCCCTCTACCTCTGTACCGAGAATCAGGGCTACTTTGTCGGGTGCGTGGTAGTCGGGCATTTTTGTAGAATCTTTAGCTTGCTCTAGTGCGACTATTTCATAACCAGCGGTCTTGAGCCGCTCTACAAGCGCTGTTATATCTTCTTCATGCTGCCAGGCGACCGTATGGGAAGCACCGAGGGCAGTCTTGTCTATCTGTTTGTCCAGTCTTGCAGCAATATGCGGAAGCCGCGAGTCGTTTTCTTGTCTTGGGTATGGTGTGTATCCTGTGAAGTACACCCCTTTTACCCCAAGTCCTTCGGCGGTGCGCAGCAGCGACCCGACATTAAAGGCGCTGCGCATATCATGGGCAATAACAACAATCTCTCTCATCATTCGTAAGCTTAACAGATGTCATTTCTACATATCAACGCAGAGTCAATAATTTAGGGGTATATCCTTCGGACTTCGGCAGCTCTGGATGTTGATCATTGAAAATTCACTTATAACCTTAAGCTTTTAAGGGTATAATGGATATAATATGGCGGACGAAGCACGACGAATTGAAGAACAGAACACGGCCCGAAGGGCCCAGATATTGGGGCTGCCCTACATTGACACGACCCAGCTCCCAAACCGGCAGCTGTATTTGCAGTTTCTTAGCGTACAGGAGTTGTACGACACGCGGATTATCCCCCTGATCGTGCAGGAGAACAAGGTTACTTTTGGTGTTACAAACACCACTTCGCAGCAGACTATGCGTGCTGTGCAGCAGCGCTTTGCAGATTACCAGATTACTTTTGCACTGATGTCGGACACAAGCTATAGCGACTACATGAAGTTGTACGATCCGCCCAAACAGGTAGTGTACGAAGACATCAGCCTGAGCGACGCCGGAACCGAAGATTTAGTGGCACGTGTGACAGGCATGCTCGAAAAGATCCGTCCTGATGATACGCTGGCGTATCTGATAGAGCAGGCCCATAATCTCAACGCCAGCGATATTCATATCGAAACCCAGCGTGGGGATGTGCGCTTTCGTTTTCGTATAGACGGTGTGCTGCATCCTATTGCGACCATTACGCACGATAGATATCGGATCTTGCTTGGCGTCATAGCCAGCGCTGCCAATGTCTCCAGTGCTGATCCTGAGGCTCAGCAGGGCCATATCTCACAGGATCTCACTATGGCTGACGGGCGTACGGTACGTGTTAATGTTCGTCTCGAGACCGTCCCGACTGTCAATGGCATGGATGTAGTCATGCGCCTGTTCAACATGCAGGAAGAAAATTACAATCTCGACCGGCTTGGTCTCGGCCCCGAGGAGCGCGCAGTCGTAGATGATATCATTGCCAAACCAAGCGGCCTGGTGCTGGTGGTGGGCCCGACGGGTTCCGGTAAAACAACCACGCTGTATTCTATGCTCAATTCGCTCAACCGTGAAGACCGCAAGATTATCACTATCGAAGATCCGGTCGAATATCAGTTTGCCGGTATCACACAGATTCCGGTTGATACCAATGCAGCTGGCAATGACGGCAGTTTTGCCAAGAATCTGCGCGCGACGCTGCGTCTTGACCCGGATATCGTGATGGTGGGCGAGATCCGCGATAATGAGACAGCAAAGACAGCCTTGCAGGCCTCACTCACCGGGCATTTGGTGCTCAGCACCTTCCATGCCTCGTCTGCGGCTGCCGCACTGACGCGTATGGAAGAGATTATCGGCAGCAACCCGTTGTTTGTGTCTGCTATCCGCCTGGTTATGGCCCAGCGGCTGGTACGCCGGCTGGACGACGCACTTAAGCAGCAACGCGACCCAACCGAAGCCGAATGGAACCGCATAAAATCAGTAGTAGATAGTTTGCCAGCATCTGTAGAAAAGCCCGATATCAATGGCCTGAAGCTATATGATCCAGGCAGCTCGCCGGAGAATCCCTACGGTTTCAAGGGCCAGATTGCTCTACGCGAGCAATTCCGTATGACCGATTCATTGCGCCAGTTATTCGAAAAGCAGCATGTGTCTATGGTGGCGCAGGATATTGAGAAGGCTGCCAGCAAGGACGGGATGCTTACTATGGAGCAGAAGGGTATTTTAAAGGTTATTGCGGGCGAGACGACTTTGGAAGAAATATATAGAGTTGTTGGCTAACAACTCTATATACTTTTTGTGTGCGCAACCACTTTCGGAGTGGTAATTTTCGCGCTTATACAATTACCGAAGCCACGGCTTCGACGACGCCCGGGTCGAATGGTCCGGGGATGATTTTGTCAGTCGTTGGTTCTGGTACTAAATCGGCCAGGGCTTTAGCAGCGGCTAATTTGTGCTCATCAGTAATTTTGGTAACACCATTATCTAGTGCGCCACGGAATATGCCCGGGAACCCAAGGGAGTTGTTAACTTGATTCGGAAAATCACTACGTCCAGTCGCTACGACAGCCGCACCGGCTTCTTTGGCAAGGTCCGGTAAGATTTCCGGCTCTGGATTGGCCATGGCAAAGATAATAGGATTATCAGCCATGGATTTGACCATGTCTTGTGTCAGTAGTCCGGCAGCACTGACACCGATAAACACATCAGCACCCATCAGGGCATGTTCCAACGATCCGTTCACATGATTCGGATTGGTGAATACCAGCAGGCTGCGTTTTTCGTCGTTGAGGTCGGCGCGGTCCTTACTGAGGATACCCTTGCTGTCTATGGCTAAAATCTCAGCCTTGGTATAAAGGTTGAGCAGCTTGATGATAGCGGTACCGGCCGCACCCGCGCCCACCACGACAATGCGGGATTCGTCGAGGTTGCGGTTTGTTACCTTGGCGGCATTAATGATACCGGCAAGCGTCACTATAGCGGTGCCATGCTGATCGTCGTGCATAACGGGAATGTTGAGCTCGGCTTTAAGCCGCTCCTCTACCTCGAAGCACTTTGGTGCAGAGATATCCTCGAGGTTGATACCGCCGAAGCTCGGTGCAATGGCTTTGACAGCGGCAACAATCTCATCTGCGGTATGAACATCAAGCACAATCGGCACGGCATCAATATCGGCAAAAGTCTTGAACAGCATAGCCTTGCCCTCCATAACCGGCATGGCGCCGTAGGGGCCGATATCGCCCAGTCCAAGCACAGCCGAACCATCAGACACAACCGCAACGAGGTTGTTCGTCCACGAGTAGTCACGAAGCTGCTCAGGATGTTCGGCGGTGTATTTAGCCACGCCGCCAACACCGGGACTGTAATACAGTGACAACTTCTCTTTGCTGTCGACAACGTCGCGCAGACTCGTACTGATTTTGCCGTGTTTTTCTTTGTGAAGGCTGAGGGCTTGTTCGTATATATCCATACCTTCTAGTCTATAGCGGATAGTAATAAGTGGCTAGATGTAAAATTTCATTACCCAATTTTAAAGGGATAAAGTCCCGCTGTTTACAACTGCAGGTATTGAAAATTGCATGGAAATTGAACAGTGAACATTGAAAATTGTTTTTACCCCTTGAAATAAGGAGTAAAAGGCTGTATACTACCCCGAGTTATGGATCAAGCAATCAAGGCTCTACAGGCCGCACAGAAGAAACACCAAGTCGTCGACGTTCGTTCAGGCGACACTGTCAAGGTGCACCAAAAGATCAAAGAAGGCAGCAAAGAGCGTATCCAGGTCTTTGAAGGCCTTGTTATTCGCACCAGCCGCAAAGACAGCCAGACTAGCAGCATTACGGTCCGCCGTATCGCGAGCGGTATTGGCGTCGAGAAGACGTATCTTTTGCACTCGCCGCTCGTTGTAAAGGTAGAGGTGACCAAGCGTTCAAAAGTTCGCCGCAACTACCTGACCTATATGCGCGACCGTCGTGGTAAATCAGCTCGTTTACAGGGCCAGGCATTTGACCGCGAAGCTGTGAATACTATCAGCGAAGACCCGGCTATTGCTGCTGCAGAAGCAGAGCTTAAGGCCCGGGCCGAAGCCGAACACAAGGCTGCTGAAGAAGCTAAATCCAAGGAAGAGGCTGAGAACGAAGCCAAGGTCGCTGAAGCAATTGCAGCCCACGACGACAAATAGTTTGTATTCTGATTTTTGATAAACTCCTCGCTTGCCGGGGAGTTTTTGATATGCTTGGGGTATGAGCGGAGTGATTGGGATAGATGAAGTCGGACGCGGCTGTTGGGCAGGGCCGCTCCTGGTGGTAGCTGCTCGGCATATTGACCAGCTGCCGGCTGGCCTGAAGGACTCAAAGGTTATCTCTAAAAAGAAGCGTGAATCACTGAGGTACGATATTGAGCTGGCCTGTGATATCGGCGAGGGCTGGGTGATGCCGGCCGAGATTGATCATCTTGGCCTGTCAGAAGCAATGAGGCTTGGTACTGAACGCGCGCTTGCAGCCATTAGTGCAAAGGCCTCGGAAAAGATCATATTTGACGGCAACATCAACTACTGCGATACATCATTTATCAAAGCCAGCGCGGTAATAGATGCCGATGCGCTCTTTCCAATAGTCAGCGCGGCTAGTATTTACGCAAAAGTCCGGCGCGACGCCTACATGACAGAGCTGCCCGAACGCTACGGTGTGTATGAATTTGCCAGTCACGTGGGATATGGGACCAAAAAGCACCTTGAGCTGCTGAAGCAGTTTGGCGTTAGTGATCAACACCGCAAATCATTTAAACCAATTCGAGCATTACTGGGATGAATACAACGTCAACAGGCAATCAGGCAGAGCAGTCGGTGGCCGGGGAGTTCGTGCACAGGGGATATGAGATTGTAGCTATGAACTGGAAGACCAAGATCGCCGAGATAGACATCGTTGCTAAGAAGGGTAAAACAATATATTTCGTCGAGGTAAAATACCGCAGGACGGATAGCACTGGCGATGGATTCGACTATATTACGGCCAAAAAACTACACCACATGCAGCGAGCCGCCGAACTCTGGGTGACTGAAAATGACTGGCAGGGTTCATACGAACTTATGGCGGCTTCGGTAGTTGGCGAGAATAAAATCGATATCCGGCAAATTGCTTAACCTTGCAAAGAATACAACATTCAATACACTATTAACAATGAGTCAAGTTTCTGCTACTGAACATTTTGATAGCATAAAGATGGTTGGCCAGGCTAGTGTCAGTGCAAGAGTCGCTGCTGGAATGCTCTCGTTGTCGATGCCGTCAAAGACCTTGTTGGAGAGGGACGGCTACGGTTCTGAGCTGCTTATGCAGGATGGCTACAAACAGTTACTACACGCGAGGTCCGATAACCCGATATACATTAATGCGGAAAAAGGCTCCCATATTAATGTCACCGGCGAACTGGATGAAGTGGTGGTTGGTGTATATATGGGTTTTATGCAGCCTCCTAAGCCGGGTCTGATTCGTCGCAGAGATCCCGGATCGATCTATAGAGTCCGAAAGAACCGCCAGGGGAATTTTGATTATTCGGCAACAGTTTTCCCATACTCTTCTGAGCGGCAGCTGGGTCTGCAGACAGATGCGTCATTACGCAAGGATTGGAGTAGTACGGAGGGTCTCGGTTTGTTTTATCCGGCCAGGGCGCTGAGCTTGGGAGTGCTAGCGCTGAGTAAGGCAGCTCAAGAGGCGAGGTAGTTGATAAGCTGCTTAAGGTCGCGTTGTCTCCATGCGGTTTGCCACTCCAGTATCTCTGCGCCTTGCTTAATGCTGCGCTCTAAAGCTGGTTGAGTACGCTTGGCAAAGAAGTCCTCGTATTCTTTTTTGAACGCTTCATCGCTAAAGCTGCGGGCAGCAAATATGGGCGTGCGGTAAAAGCTGAGGTCTGACCCAAGCTCTTTATCAAGCCATGTCCAATTATCTCTCATCCACTGCCAGGCAGCCCTCTTGGCGTGGCGGTTCATGAAGCTGTAGGCAACCCAGTACATAGCATCTTGGCGGCGCACTGTCTTGGTGGTGATAAGTCCAAGAGCTTTCTGAATGAGCTTATTGTCTTCGAAAGCAGTCATGGCTGCAGCGATAACTGTGCGCTCTTCGCTCAGGTCGGTGGCATTGTGAAAGGCGAGGAGCTTGTCAAACACAGTGGCATTATCAGAGCGGGCTACGGTAGTAAATACGATACTGCGCAGGTCAGGATGAATACTCTCCGACGACACCGCTTTGTCAAAGCTCGTACGGCACCAGTCAAGTACGGTGGGCTCATCGGCACTGGCAGCGAGTGCCAAGATTGTTGGACGCAATAACTTGTCGAAGTGGCTGTCCGACTTGCTCTCGGCAAATCCGAGCCGCGCCAGCTGTTTTTCTGTGAGCTTGAGTATCAGCGGCTTTATAGCTACCCGGAATTCGTCATCGTCCATAACACGGCGGAGCTCGCCGATGTTGGTAGCAATAATATCCCAGACGGCGGCATTGTCTTCGTCCGCGTATTTCTCCATCAGTTTGAGCGCCTCTACGGCAGAGCTATAGCCAGCCTTACTGGTCTCGAAGGTGTCGGCAAGCAGGCCGAGGCGATCTAATGGCTCAAAGCTTGTAAGATCTTCAGATAGCGCTTCAGTGAGCTCGGGGCTGTAATCTACTCGATAGAAGCCGCTTTGACCTCTGTTGAACTTAGAAATTGCCCCTGTGTCATGATCCAGATGCGCCCTGTCGAGGCGTTCTAGGCCTTTAAAATGGCTCAGGAGCGGTATTGGCCAGGTTTTACGGCTGATTTTTTCGGGTTTTACCATGTAAAACCGTTCTTGGCTTATCTGTTTTGAGTCGACTTTCAGCAGAGGAAAACCGGGTAAGCTCGTCCAAGCGTGCATAAACTCTTTGACAGGTTTTCCGGATGATTTTTCGAGTGCGGTCCAGAGGTCATTAGTGACCGTGTTTTTGTAGGCGTGCTCACGGAGGTAATGGCGTAGTCCGTCACGGAAATCATCAGCGCCTAGGTAGCCGTGCAGCATATGGATCGCGCTCGCGCCCTTGTTGTAGCTGATAGCGTCGAAGATGCTGCGGATTTCGTCGAGGTGGTTGATAGGCGCCTCGATAGCATGAGTGTTATCCAGTGCATCTAGTTTGAGTGCTGACTGTTGCTCGTCAACAATAAACTGCGTCCACATATCCCAGTCTGGGAACAGGTGGTCTACGGCCATATACTCAATCCAAGACGCAAAGCCTTCATTTAGCCACAGATCGGTCCACCACTGCATGGTGACAAGATTGCCGAACCACTGATGCGCAAGCTCGTGTGCAACCACCATAGCAACGTATTGTTTGGTGACAAGACTGGTGTTTTTTGGGTCGACTAGCATGCATTGCTCGCGGTAGGTAATCAGCCCCCAATTTTCCATAGCACCGCTGGCGAAGTCGGGTAGAGCTATCATGTCGCACTTCTCGAGCGGATACGGGATGCCAAAGTAATCTTCATAAAACTCAAGTGTCCTCACGGCGACATCCAGCGCAAAGTCCGTGAATTGCACGTTGTCTGGGGTTGCATAGGTGCGTACCGCTGTACCGCGGGCGGTCTTTGACTCTTTGTAGCCAATATCTCCATGCACAAATGCCAGCAGATACGTACTCATGATAGGGGTTGTCTCGAATGTTGTCCTGAGGACTCTTCCCTCAGTCACCTGCTTCAGAACAGGGGTATTTGCAAGTACTGTCAATCCGTCATCCGGAGTTATGAGTGTCAGGTCGAAAGTTGCCTTGGCCTCTGGTTCATCAATACACGGAAAAACCTCGCGGGCATGGTGGCTCTCGAACTGCGTTGCGAGCAGCATTTTTTCTGTCTTGTTGTGCGTGAAGTAGCAGGGGTACAGGCCGTTCATTGGGTCGGTGATTTTGCCGCTGTACTCAAGGATGACGGTATATTCGCCGGGAAACAGAGTCTTTTCGGTATGCAGCCGTACCTCGTCATAGGATTTCTGCAGGTTTATGCGGGACACTTCTATAACTTCGTCACCGCGTTTGTCGTGGCGGGTTATGGTCGCAGATGTCACCCTTAGGTCTTTCTGATGAAACGTCAGACGTTTGCTGGGCCGGCCGGTCTTGCGGCCCGTTATCACTACGCTGCCGCCGAATTTCTTCTGGCCTGGGTGCAGCTCAATACTGAGGTGATAATTTTTTGGCACAAAGCCATCAAAGAGTCTGGTAACTTTTTTCATCCCGTTTCGAATTCTCCCCTAGGTAAATTATGTCAGTATGTTATGAGTTTGTTCCGAATGTAATCCGCACAGTATGTCCATGGGATTCATAAAACTATTGTACCAGCCTATACCTCTTGTGCTAAACTGATATCACGTTCAACAAAACAAAAAAGGAAAAAATTTATGTTTGGATGGCAGAGAGATACTGAGTCTCGTCAGCTCTTACGATAAAACGTTTTTGAGCACGAACTAAAACTAACTTGCGGGAAGGAGCGTCCGGGTGGGGGCGCTTCTTTATTTACAAACTGCGAATGGTGGTGTATTATGAATGCAGTTCCCGGCCGTCATGGTCGGGTTTTTTGATGAAATGAACCCATAATGAAAGGAAAATACATATGGATTTTGACTTAAAAAGTCTGGCAGCCGCCATCAAGGTAATTGCCGAAGAAAAGAACCTCAGCGAAGAGGTTGTGCAAGATGTAGTAGAGCAGGCGCTTGCCGCTGCTTACCGCCGCGATTACGGCGACCGCGAGCAAGAAGTTCGTGTCACCATGGATCTTGATAGCGGTGATGTTGACGCCTATGTCAGCAAGACCGTCGTCGAAAAAGTAGAGGATGAGTTCCTGGAAATCAGCCTGAAAGACGCGGGTGTAATGAAGAAGAACGCTGCTGTCGGCGACGTCATTGAAATCCACCAAAAGGTCGAGACCTTCGGCCGCGTGGCTGCCCAAACCGCTAAGCAGGTTATCCTGCAGCGTTTGCGTGAGGCAGAGCGCGAAATAGTCATGGCCGAATTCGAAGACAAGATCGGCACAGTCGTCAACGGTATTGTCAGCCGCGTCGAGGGCAATATTGCCCGCATGGAGCTTGGTAAAGCTCAGGCCATTATGCCGCGCAGCGAACAGATCCAGGGCGAACGCTACCATCCAGGCCAGCGCCTCAAGGTATATCTCAAAGACATCGAACGCGGTTTCCGCGGCCCGCAGCTGGTAGTATCGCGCGGTAATCCTGAGTTTGTCGAATGGCTGTTCCGCGCAGAAGTACCAGAGATGGAGAGCGGTGCGGTCAGCATCAAGGGTATCGCCCGTGAAGCTGGTGTACGTTCTAAAATTGCCGTTGCCAGTACGGTTCAGGGTGTTGACCCTGTCGGTACCTTTGTCGGCGGCCATGGTACCCGTGTAAATGCTGTCATGAGCGAAGTGGGTGACCAGGAAAAGATTGATATCGTGGTGTGGGATGAAGATCTCAAGACCTATATTCAGAACGCACTGAGCCCAACCAAGGTTAATCGTGTCGAGATTGACGAAGCTAACAAAAAGGCTCGTGTAGCTGTAGATGACGATCAGCTGAGTATTGCCATCGGCAAAAGCGGCCAGAACGTACGCCTTGCCAGCAAGCTGTCAGGATATGATATTGATATCATGGCCGATAAGCCAGCCGAACCAGCCGTGGGCGCAACCGTAGAAGCCGTCAAACCTGTCCAGAAGCTCAAGCGCAAGGACCAGCTCGAGAGCAGCCTACTCGAAGCCATCGAGGAACACGGAGAGTAGCATGGCACGTAACCCAGAGCATGGAGCTGGGTGGGAGATAAGACGAGAGTTCGTTGATCCTGAAAAGGCTGCGCGTGCTGGCAAAGAGGTATTGGGTCTAATCGAGTCGGGTAGCAAGTACTTTAGTACGTACGATTACAACCCGCCGGGTACAAGCGGAGTCACCTTTTGTAACTTGGCTGCTTGGAGCCCAAGTCAGTACCCCGAGCAGACCGACACAATACAGAATGATCCTGATGCCATGAAAGCGGTGAGGGACATCATAGATATACACCGGCGTACGGAGAAGGTTATATCTGAGAAAGTACGCAGTGCCCAGTTTAATATATATGAACCTGGCGGCCATACCCGCAGTCATCGGGACAGGAGACGTGGTGAGATCTTTGCGCTTGGACTACTCGGAGTGGCTCAAGCAAGAATAAAAGACCCGGTCTTTGGCACTTGGCATGAATTCGAGATTAATCCTGGCGATGGGGTGCATTTTGTCAATCCGCGTGCACAAAGGTTACGCCCCTACCATCAGTTTATTAATATATCCAACGCTCGTAGGGTATCCATAGTTGCCTAAATTAGCACTCGACATGGCTGAGTGCCAAGTGCTATACTGGATATCAGGTCTAGATAAAACGACCGTAAGCACGAAGCGAAAAGAGCAGCCGGAACGTCAGGCTTTGCCTGCGTCCCGCGCGTTGAGAAAAACTGCGAAGTTTGTCTCAAGGAGAGTTTATGATGCCAAATAGCCCAGATTTTCAAGAATTCTTGAACCACTTAAGCGACAATGCGCTGCAGAGCCTCAAGCATGCAGACGCGATTGCGCGCAGTTTTAATAGCCCGTATATCGGTACGGAGCACTTGCTTTTGGGCGTGCTTGCCCAAGACAGCTCTATGGGTGCCAAGGTGCTGGAAGGCAGCGGTGTGACGCTGGAGCGCGCGCGTGTGGCCTTGAACCTGACGCCGAAGTCTATTGTTATCAACATGGGTGCTAAGGGCCTGAGCGAGACTGCAAAACTCACACTTCGAATGGCATACGAGCTGTCGCAGGAGTTTGGCCAAGATTTCACTGGAACGGAACATATTCTCTATAGCATTCTGAGTCAGAAAAACGCACGGGCAACCACCTTGCTGAGAGATCTGCAGGTCAATACCGATACACTGACTGGCGAGCTTGAGCAGTTTATGAATCGCCAGCAATATGACGACGGCGAGAACCCCGGCAGTACCGGTACGCGCCGCCGCTCCAAACAGCGCCGCGGCAAAACTGCTCTTGATACCTACGGGACTGACATGACGGCTCAGGCGCGCCAGGGCAAGCTAGACCCTGTGGTAGGGCGCGAACAGCAGATCCGCCGCGTGATCACGATTCTTAACCGCCGCACCAAGAACAACCCGGTACTTATTGGCGAGCCTGGTGTTGGCAAGACGGCTATTGTAGAAGGCCTGGCACAGAGGATTATTAGCGAAGATGTACCTGACAGCTTGCTTGATAAGCGTATTATCATGCTTGATCTTGCCGGCATGATTGCCGGTACCAAATACCGCGGTGAGTTCGAAGAACGGCTTAAAAAAGTCATGGCCGAGCTCGAAGATAGCAAAAACGCGGTGGTATTTATCGACGAACTTCACTTAATCGTGGGAGCCGGTGCGGCTGAAGGCTCGATGGATGCGGGGAATATACTCAAGCCTGCCCTTGCACGCGGCAAAATCCAGCTGATTGGCGCCACGACTACGCAGGAGTACACCAAATATGTTGAAAAAGATGCAGCACTCGAACGCCGGTTCCAACCCGTACAAGTGCCAGAGACAACGGTGCCGGAGACGCTTGCAATACTGAAGGGACTCAGAAAGCACTACGAATCATTCCACGGCGTGGCAATTGGCGATGATGTGCTCGAAGACACAGTGCATCTAGCCAAGAGATATATAAACGACCGGTTCATGCCGGACAAAGCCATCGACCTGCTCGATGAAGCGGCCGCGCACCTGCGCGTTGACAAGGGCAAGACGCCGCCGGAGCTGCGTAAGCTTCAGAAGGAACTCAAGCTGCTGAATATACGCATAGATGACGCGGTCGATGCCGAAGAGTACCAAAAGGCTGCCGAATATAAACAGCAGGCCTCCAAGATTAGCCTCGATATAGAAAAGATCCTCGAAAAGGCCAAGGGCGGCAAACGCCTCAAGCTGACCACAGATGATATTGCCGACGTGGTTGCCCGTATGACAGGGGTGCCGGTCAATAAAGTGATCCGTTCAGAGGCCAAGTACCTGCGCAACCTGGAATCAAACCTCGAAAAGCACGTGATTGGACAAAACGAAGCCGTTAACGCACTGGCCCGCGCCGTACGCCGCAACCGTATTGGCATCGGCCAGACGTCCCGGCCTATTGGTTCGTTCATATTCCTTGGGCCGACTGGCGTGGGCAAGACCGAGCTGGCCCGCGTACTGGCCCGCGAATTCTTTGGTTCCGAAAACGCCCTGATAAAAATCGACATGAGCGAGTTCGGCGAACACCATAACGTGTCGCGCCTGGTTGGCGCACCGGCCGGCTACGTCGGTTACGACGACGGCGGCCAGCTGACTGACAAGATTCGCCGCCAGCCGTACAGCGTGGTATTGTTCGACGAAATCGAAAAAGCTCACCCCGATGTGTTCAATATGCTGCTGCAGCTGCTCGAAGACGGCCGGCTCAGCGACGCTAAGGGCCGTGCAATTGACTTCACTAATACCATCGTCATCATGACCAGTAACATTGGCGCTGACAAGCTGCAAAAAGAGGCCAGCTTCGGCTTTAGCGCCGCAAACAAAAAAGACATCGAAGACCTTGATGATTTGCATACTGAGAACAGGAGTAAAGTACTGGACGAACTTAAGAAGCTTATGAAGCCAGAGCTGCTAAACCGTATCGACAAGACAATCGTTTTCCGGGCGCTGACCAAAAAAGATGCGCTTGCCATCATGGATTTGCAGCTGGATGAGCTGAGAAAGCGGCTCGTCAAACAGGGCCTGGGACTATCTGTGAGTGCAGCAGCCAAGCAATGGATGCTAGAGAAGGGGTACGATGCTAAGAACGGTGTGCGGCCTATGCGCCGATTGATTCAGGACGAGATAGAGGATCATATTGCCGAAGGGCTTCTTGACGAAGCCTATCAAAAGGGAGACATCGTGCATGTCTCATCAGGCAAGAAAGGGCTCCTGTTTAGCACGAGGACCGAAAAATCCGCTAGGAAGAAATAGTACTGCTCTTGTAGTATGAAAGCATGAGCGGGGCGATGAAAAAATTCAGCATAGGGGCTTCTTTTGCCATACTCGCGGTAGTCGCTTTTGGGCTCGTGTTTCGAAACGACATCCACGACTATCTGAAACTACGCAACTACACTCCGTCAAAGGCAATTGTAGAGCTGGCCGATGCGACGACTATGCAAAGCGACGCACGGCGTCTTTTCTATGTCAATCATCCAGTGATTGCCGACAGCGAAGAGTTCAATAGCACCTGCCGTGAAAACGAACATTCGATAGTGCTGGGGTGTTATCTAACGGGTCAGCGCGGTATATATCTGTTGCACGTGACAGATGAGCGCCTTGCGGGTATCCAGGAGGTGACTGCGGCTCACGAGCTCCTGCATGCCGCGTATGAGCGCTTGAGCATTCGCGAGAGAAATCGGGTGGATGTATTGTTGGCTGACGTGTTCGCCAGTATCACCGATACGCGCGTAAAAGAGACCATAGAGCTGTACAGAAGGCAGGACCCCGCTATTGTGCCAAATGAGCTGCACTCTATACTTGGCACTGAGGTGAGGGTACTCTCGGCCGAGCTCGAGACGTACTATGCACGGTACTTTAAAGATCGTCAGAGGATAGTCAGTTTTGCTGAGGCGTACGAGCAGGCCTTTATCGAGCGGCGCAACATCATTCGCCAGTATGATGCCGAGCTTACAAGCCTCAAACAGCGTATCGACGCGCTTAGTTTGCAGCTGAGTACAGACGAGACACAGCTGCGTGCTCTGCGTCAGGAGATGGAGGGCTATCGTTCGGCTCATCAAATCGAGCGGTATAACGAGCTGGTACCAATTTTTAACGGTCGCGTGGCCGCGTATAACACGGAGGTGGATGAGTTGAGTGCTTTGGTAGCGCGGTATAACGACACCGTGCAAAAGCGTAATGGTGTTGCTGCCGAAGAAGCTGAACTGGTTGATGCTATTGATAGCCGGGATGTGGTGCCGAAGCAGCAGTAGTTTTCTTCCGTTCTTGTAGTCAAGAACCAACCCCTCTGTTACTTTTGATGGCAAAAGTAACCAAAACTACTGGGCCAAAATACCTCGTGACTCATCTGTATGCCAAAATCACAATGCCTCAGACAACTCCCTTTGGTCGGGCAGACAAGTTTCATAGTAGAGTTGTCTGCCTGAGTCTTCGGCAATAATTGTAATTATTGGCAACATCTGAATCAGGAGGTATTTTGATGCCCAGACCCGGAAAGCAGAAGCCCTGAATGGGCATTATTTATACACGGCCTATCGGCCGTGAAATGCGTGAAACAGGGGTGGATGAGCAAAAACGCTTGCAAAACTTGACAATGTGTGGTATAATGAGAGGATAGGGTGTGTTTTTGAGCTAACACCGCTCCACCCCCTGTACATTGACAGAGTAGTGTTATTCCAGATTGACTAAGAGATCATATTTTTGTGGTTTGTTAGTCGATCTGGAAGGTTTCCATGATTTAGACTCCTCGGGAGGGGAAATGAACTGGATTACTGTCGCAGTGATTATCTGCCTCACATGCGTGGCTGTCGCCACAGACATGTTACAAACTCTCGACCATGGGGGGTGTTCTGTCAGTCGCAAGGTCAGGAGATGGATTCTCGTCCTTTCACCCCTCTGGGTTGCGTTGGGAATCCTGCTCGTGATCGGTCTCATCTTGGAAAGAGTCCAAGAGAAAACCACCAGCTTCTTCACCGACCGGTGAAGTAGTAAATTGATGAGCTGTGATTTACATGGGGCTCCCAGAAGAGGCGATTCATTAATGAATCGAACTTGCTTCTACCCCAGGGTGGTACTGAGACTTTGAAGGACTTGGTCTTTCGATTTTCTTTACCTTACACCCTCAACCCTGCGCCCTTTCCTCACACTACTCTGTCATCTCACCAGAAAGTTTAAGAGTCTTTGTTGAACTTTGTGATGAGATTACATAAACAGCACCCCGGCCAATGCCGGGGTTTCTGCTTTTGTCCCGGCTTTCAGGAATCTGATTTGTCAGTGGCTATTCGGCTAGTTAGGTATATGTCACGAGGACTGTTTGAGACCGTTCAAGTCGAGTTTCACAGCGACAAATTAGCCGGATAGACATCTGACAAGTCATGATTACTGAACCGCCGGTCAGGCTTTTGGCTTCTTTTCTGCTGAATCAGAAAAGAAGCGACTTGGTTCTTGGTCTCAAGAGCATCTATGAAAGGATTCCTTATCTAAGGAACAAGAGAGAGTTTAGTTTTTCACCAGAAGAACATAAGATTGCTTGAGGTTTGCGGTGAGAGAGGCGGTATACTTAGTTCATATGGCCAAAAAGGGAAGTATCAAGTACGTTTGCAACAGCTGCGGTGCAATGCATGGCTCGTGGATGGGCAAGTGTTCGGCGTGCGGCGAGTGGAACACGATAGTCGAACAGCTTGATAGCGCTGCTCTCATGGCGCCTGCTGGTCGTGCACTGCAGGCCACCGAAGCAAAAACACTCGCTGGTTCTAAGCAGCAGTCGCGTATTACTGCCGGCATTGCAACCGTCAACGAAGTGCTTGGCGGCGGTTTTGTGCCGGGTTCGGTCACGCTGATAGCCGGCCAGCCGGGTATTGGCAAGAGCACACTGCTTTTGCAGGTTGCCTACGAGGCGGCTCAGACAACCAAGGTGCTCTATATAAGCGGCGAGGAGTCAGTTCACCAAGTGAGTCTGCGCGCCCAACGGCTTGGGGCTAATCATCAGAACTTATTGCTGGCTTCAAGTACTTCGACTGATGACATTGCTGCTACTATTGCCGCCGCCGAACAGTCACTGGTTGTTGTTGACTCGGTCCAGACGATATCAGTTGGCGCAGTGTCATCTGCGGCCGGTTCGGTCAGCCAGATTACCAACAGCACGCAGATGCTCATGCAGGCAGCCAAAACATCTAATACGGCACTGCTTCTGGTAGGGCATGTGACCAAAGAGGGTTCGATTGCCGGGCCAAAAGTGCTTGAGCATGTGGTTGATGTGGTACTGCAGCTCGAGGGTGATCGTTATGGCGGGTTTAAGATACTTAGAAGCGTCAAGAATCGGTTTGGGAGTACGCATGAGTCGGCGATATTCGAGATGAAAGAAGAGGGCTTGATACCTGTCGAGAATCCGTCTGCATCGCTCCTCGAAGAGCGGCAGGTGAGCGACGGCTCGGTTGTGCTTGCGACGGTCGAGGGCGCCCGCCCGCTTCTTGTCGAGGTGCAGGCACTGGTCAACACGACTGCGTACGGCTACCCTAAACGAACTGCCAGCGGCTACGATATCAACAGGCTCAACCTGCTCGTGGCCATGCTCGAGAAACGCACCAAACTACAGCTGTCTGACAAAGACATTTATCTCAACATTGTCGGCGGTCTTAAGATTACCGAGCCGGCAGCTGATTTAGCAGTCGCCATGGCAATTGCATCTGCATCAAAAGGCATGCAACTCAAGGATGATGCCGTGGTGTTTGGCGAACTCGGTCTGTCGGGCGAAATCCGCCGGGTGCCGTTTGCCGACAAACGTATTGCCGAGGCTAAGAAACTTGGGTTTAGCGGTGCTATTGTCCCAAAGAAAAGTACAGACAAGGCGTCGCGTGGCTTTGCGTACGAGGTAGCTGATATCAAATCTGCTCTCAATACATTCTTGAGTAAGTAGCGCTAGTTGACGGTAATTGTCGGCGAGACGCCGTTGAGCGTGCGGGCATACACCCCTGTGCCCGCTGGGCCGACGCTGGCTTGGCTTGCGGTGCATGAACCACCGCCGCCCAAACAGGTGAACGACGAGCCATTAGAGCGGTAAAAGCCAACGCTGCCCGAAGCGTTTGTCCAGCTAAAGACGTAGTTGCTACCCATTGAGGTCACAGATAGTCCGATGACCTCAATGGTTACTGGGTTGGAGGCTGCATCATAGAGCACGCTGTCGAACACGCGTGCACTGAGTGACTGGTCGCCCCCGGAAGTTGGTGTGTACGCTACGGTGTAAAGTCCGGGGCCAGTGAGCTCGGCTGATCCGACGACTTGTCCGCCAATGATGAACTCTACCTTGCCCGCGCCTTTATCGGCATTGCCAGCCAGCGGATGTGTGCCGCCGGTAACGTTGGCACTGAGGTTATATGTACCGCCGGTACCGAGCGACGAGGTGACGGTGACGCTTGGGCGGACATCAGTACACAGGTGCACATCATCTTTTTCGTCGGACGCAGTGCCGGCATCGACAAAGGTGTCGCCGCTATGCTGCGAAGCAATACCGCCTGTCTCCTCCTTTTTAGCAGGGTCAGGTGTACATTCAGTTGCAAGTTTCCCGGATATGACATCAATTGTGCGCTTCTGGTTGCTATTGTTCCTCTTCTGGTACCAAGACGGGTAAAGGTCGGTACTGCTGCTCGGTTCCTGAGAACTGGCGCCAACATGAGCTGTCACGACAAAGGCGGGCAGCGTCTGGACCCCGTTTGGCTTGGGCCAATCTTTCGGCTCGATATCCTTATGTACACGCGACATCCAGCCGTCAAAGATTGGCTGAGTCATATTCTCCATAAAGCCGCTCATCTCAACTTGGCGTTTATTGTGGCCGACCCACACGACAGCGGCGTATTTGCTGGAGAAGCCGGTAATCCAGCCGTCCTTCGAGTCGTTGGTCGTACCGGTCTTGATGGCAACTTTCCATTGCCCGCCTGCGCCAGGCATGCGGTGGCGCTTGCGGCCCATGTAGCTTGCCCGCGGGTCTGACATCATATCATTAATGATATACGCGGTGTCTTCACGGATGACCTGGCTACCGCCTTCGAGTTTCCATTCGTAGACCGACTTATTTGCGGCATCGTCAATCTTAAGTATGTAAGCGCGCGGAATATTGAGCCCGTTGCGTGACAGAGTAGCCAGGCCGTGCACGTGCTCATCCATTTTGAGGTAGGCACCGTCGCCAATAGCGGACGATGCGTAGCACTGATCTTCGTTAACAGGGATAAAGTCGGTGGTGCCTGGCTGGTAGCAACGGTATCCATAGCTGTCCGGGTTGTTGGCATTCATGAGAGTTGTTGCGGTTTCGATGGTTTTGTCGACGCCGGCGATGAGCATGGCCTTGATAGCGGGGACATTTCGCGAGCCTCCGAGCGCGTAGCGCACGGTGACTGGTCCAGGATAGCGCCGGTCGTAGTTGCGCAAGCAGTTGCTGTCGCTCGTGCACGGATAGCCAGGAAGCGCACCGCGCGTGTCATAGAGCACGGTACCGGCTCCGACATTGTTTGTTGATTCCATGAGGGCTGCGTAGTCATACGGCTTGAAGCTTGAGCCCGGAGGCAGCGGCATGCGGGCATAGTTGTTTTGGCCGTAATCGGGGTTGGTAAAGTCGGGTCCGCCAACCATAGCGACGATCTGCCCCGTCTCTACATCTTCAGCCACAAAGGCCGCCACATCACCGCCCTGGCGTTTGACTTGTGCGATCCCTTTGGTGACCTCCTCTTCGGCAATTGCCTGCAGGTTGAGATCAACCGTCGTAGTCACTTTCCAGCCACTGCGGATAATAGTCTCGGCCGACCATTTTTTCTCGAGCTCTTCTTTGGCTGCCAGCACAAAGTGGGGCGCCTTTATGCCGGTGTAGCGGCTCTCTGTCTGTTTGACAGTGGGCAGGATATCGAACTCTTTGGCTCCATCACGGTCTTCTCTGGAAATAAAGCCCATCTCGTGCATGATATCAAGCGTGTAGTTCATACGCCCTCTCAGGGCTTCGGCACCGGTCTCTCCGCGGGAATTCTCTTCGGCAAAGTAGGCCCCGTACGGCGAGTAGAATGAAGGCGCCTGCGGGATTGACGCCAAAAATACAGATTCAGGCAGCGTCAAATCTTTGGCTGGCTTGTGGAAGTAATCTTGCGCCGCAACCTCGGCTCCGTACTGGATGTTGCCGTATGGGGCGGTGTTGAGGTATCCGGTCAGGATCTCTTCCTTGCTATAGCTGCGTTCCATTTCGACGGCGATAATCAGCTCTTTGACTTTGCGAGCATAAGATTTATCAGAACTCCAGTCGAGAGACAGCTTTACGAGCTGCTGCGTAATTGTCGAACCGCCTTGGCTGGTTGATCCCCCAGCGACATTTGCCCAAGCAGCACGGGTGATGCCCTTAAGGTCAAAGCCGCCATGTTTAAAGAAATCACGGTCTTCGAGAGCAATTGTTGCCTGCTTGAGATAATCGCTGATCTGGTCGCCCTCAACCGGGATGCGTTTCACCGCGTCATAGTCTTCCCAGAGCAGAGTCTCGCCCGTCCGGTCATAGTAGCGGATAGAGCCGCCGATGTTATTGCCTGAAATATCACGGAGGTTCGGCAGATCTTTGCGGAAATACGCAAATACGCCAATAAGCAGGATAAACATGGCTACCAAGCCGATACCGGTGATTTTGAGCGCCATGATGCCGCCTTCGCGGCTCCACCAATACTGCTTGAGGCGTTTTGGATGTAATTTATAAAAGAAGCGCTTGATTCGGCTCTTTGGCATGCCGCGCATGCGTTCTGCCTTGCGCAGTGCCTTTTGGTCGCGGCTGGCCTTTACCTTGTCAGAGAGAGATGTGTGCAGCTTGATAGTCTTGCCGCTCTTAGTGACATGCACGTTGCTCTTGCGGGGTTTACTTTCTTTCGAAGACTTCTTTAGCGCCATACAGTGTTACCTGCTCCTTATACCTTCCTTCATTGAGGGTTATTATAGCAAAATGCTCTGGTTTACGTTAGCGTATTTTTGTCTGGCATAAACAGGGTAAATCAGGTACGCTACCTGTAGATATCTTATGAGTAAACGACTGAGAAAAGGCTGAGATAACACCTATGACATTATCAGAAGAACTTGCGTGGCGTGGCTTTGTAAACCAAACAACCTATAGAGACGTAGCTATGCTCGATGGCGAACCGATTACCTTCTATTGGGGCGTTGACCCCAGCGCAGACTCAATGCAAATCGGTAATCTGGCGATGGCTATGATGGTGCGGCATTTTATAGATCACGGACATAAGGCAGTGCTGTTGGTAGGCGGAGCCACCGGTATGATTGGCGACCCGGACGGCAAGAAGCAGGAGCGCGATCTGAAGACGCTTGATGAAATAGCCAGAAACAAGGCCGCGATTGCCGGCCAGTACCAGACGGTGTTTGCGGGGCAGCAGTTTGAGATCGTAGATAATTATGACTGGTTCAAAGGCATAGGTTACCTTGAGTTTTTGCGTGATGTCGGCAAGCACGTGCCGATGCGCCAAATGCTCGGCCGCGACTTTGTGCAGAATCGGTTGAGTGAAGAGGGTGAAGGCATATCCTACGCTGAGTTCAGCTACAGCCTTATCCAAGGCTATGATTTTTTGCACCTCTTCCGCGAGAAGGGCGTGACGCTGCAAGTGGCGGGCGCAGACCAGTGGGGTAATAGTATTGCGGGTGTCGAATTGGTACGCCGTATTGGCGGCGGCGAAGCACATGTCTGGACCGGTCCACTTATTGTAAATAAAACAACAGGTATAAAATTCGGCAAAACCGAAGGCGGAGCTGTCTGGCTGGATAGCGCCAAGACCAGTGTCTACAAATTTTATCAGTTCTGGTTGAATGTCGATGACGATATGGCAATCGACCTGCTCAAGGTCTACACCATGCTGCCAAAGGAAGACTATGACCAGATTGTTGCAAGCTTCGATGAAGACCGCGCGGGCCGTTTGGCTCAAAAAACCCTTGCCTATGAAGTGACGAAGCTGGTCCATGGCGAGGCGCGTGCAGAATCAGTCAAGCGTATCAGCGAGGTGTTATTCGGCGGCGGCGAGTACACTCAGCTCACGGCTGAGGATTTTGCGCAGCTGGCGGGCGAACTGCCGACGGTTAAGGTACGTCTTGGCGAGACTACGCTTGTACAGGCTCTTTTGGAGGCTCGTCTGGCGGGTAGTAACGGCGAGGCCCGGCGCTTTCTTGAATCCAATGCCGTCTATATCAACGGGCAGCAGGTGCCTGCAGGCAAAACTCAGTTTGATGAACATGACAACATTCACAGCCATGCTATTATGAGGCGTGGCAAGAACAGCTCCGCTGTTATTTATTTCGTATAAAATTTAAAGGCAAAGAATATTTACACACCTATGGCACAAAAGAAAAGTACAAAGAAAGCTGACTACTACGACGAAAACGACTTTAATTACCTTCATTACTGGAACGGACGCGATTACGAGCACTCTGCAGAGGTTATTGCACTCGACAAGATGCTGCGCGGCAAACACTTCAAGCACGCAGTAGATGTCGGCGGCGGCTACGGACGCCTCAGCGCAGTACTGACGCAGTACGCCGACAAAGTGACTCTGGCCGAACCGTCTAAACAGCAGCTCGATATTGCCAAAGACTACCTGCAGGATTTCCCGACTGTTGAGCGCAAGCTGGCTCAGGCAGATGCCCTGCCGTTTGACGATGCATCGGTAGATCTCGTTACTGTTGTGCGTGTCATCCATCACCTGCCAGATCCATCAGCAGAGTTCGCAGAAATTGCCCGTATACTTCAGCCGGGCGGCTATTTTTTCTTTGAATTCGCCAATTATTCCAACTTCAAAAACCGGGTCAAGCACGTGGTCAAGGGCAAAAAGCTGCCAATCGAGCCAATCGACATTCGTTCTGACGCGAGTAAAAAAGAAGACAAGACGCCTTTTGTGAACCATAACCCGAAAACCGTCAAAAAACAGCTGGCTCATGCAGGGCTTATTGTTGAGAAGACTCTGTCGGTCAGCAATCTGCGCAGCCCGAAAATCAAGAAGCTCATTCCGCAGGGCGGATTGCTGGCTATCGAAAGTTTGATGCAGTCGGGGCTAGCCAAGGCGTATTTTGGTCCCTCTACAGTTTATTTGGTTCGGAAGCCCGAGTAGTTTTATCTTCTTGAAATCAAGAAACAAATCATAAGCGTTCTTTCTCTGGCCAAAGAACCAAAGGCCACTTCTTTTCTGATTCGGCAGAAAAGAAGCAAAAGAACCGACCGGCGGTTCACAAAACAAGACTTGGGGAGATAAAGAGATGACAAATTAGCTTTCTGCGGAACTCGGGCTTACGCCCTTCAAACAGTCCTCGAAAGAAGCAACAACTTGTCATCTCTTTACTCCCGAATCTGTTTTCTGAAAGCCGGGCAGAAAGCAGAAGCCAGCTAAAGCTGGCACTTTGCAATAGGCGGGCTAGCGCCCTTCTAACCCCCAAATCTTCTTATTATACATTATATCACACATTGTCAAGCTTTGCAAGTGGGTTTGCTCAATTACCTCTGTTTGTCCTTACGTATTCCTCATTCCATATTTCCTATTTCCTTCTCTGATATACTACCTTCATGACAGGGGTGAAGCTGACTGACCTAAAAGGCGTGGGATTGGGCGTTGCAAAGACGCTGGAGTCTATTGGCGTGCAGTCGGTCAGTGAGATGCTGCACTACTTTCCGCGGGATTATCATGATTATACGGTTATTACCCCTATCAAATCTCTAAAGCCGGGGTTGGTGACTATACAAGCAGTCATTAAACAGGCCCGGGGGCGGTATGTGCGCCGCGGCATGCATATTACCGAGGCGATTGCTTCTGATGCGACCGGTAGCATCAAACTAGTCTGGTTTAACCAGCCGTATCGCGCCGGCGGACTGAGGAATGACCAAGAGTATTTTATTACCGGCAAACTCGAATTCAAGGCTGGCCGGTTTTCTATCAATAGTCCGGGCGTGGAGCTTGTCAGCGATATGCCGGTGCACACCGCCCGGATTGTACCTATTTACCGCGAGACAAAGGGTGTTGGCGCACGGCTGATCCGCAAGGTCATGGCCGAGGCAGTGAAGCACCCTGAGGTGCTGCCGCATTTGTTGCCAGATGGCATGGTCGAATCCTATAAACTTTTACCGTACCCGCAGGCTATCACACAGCTGCATTTTCCTGCGTCTGTAAAAGCTCTGGAGCAAGCCAAACGCACCATGTCGTTTATAGAAATATTTGAGCTGATGCTGGCCAGCAAGATTCTGAAGGCCGAGATTGCGGGTGAGCAAGCGCCTGAGCTGCCTTTTGACGAAGCCTTGGCAAAAAAATTTGTAGCCAGTCTGCCGTTTGATTTGACGGATGCGCAGCGCAAGGTAGCGTGGCGAACACTGCAGGATATCGCAGATACGAAGCCGGCAAACAGGCTGATAGAGGGCGATGTGGGCAGCGGCAAGACAGTCGTGGCCGCGCTGGCGGCAATCATGGCTATGCAGGCGGGCTACCAAGTGGCTCTGCTGGCGCCGACCGAGCTGCTGGCACGCCAGCACGCCGAATCCGTCTCTGACATGCTGCGCCCGCTCAAGCTGGACAAGCGCGTGAGCCTGCTGGTAGGCAGTATGAAAACGGCAGGGAAGAAACAGGCTAAGGAACGCCTAGCGGACGGGTCTATAGGCCTTATCATCGGTACGCACGCACTTTTGCAGGGTTTGACCCTGCAAAAGCTGGGACTCATTATCATTGACGAACAACACCGGTTTGGCGTGGATCAGCGTAAGGAGCTGCTCAAACAGTATGGCAAAGTGCCGCATGTGGTGAGCATGACGGCTACTCCGATTCCACGCAGCCTGGCACTCACGCTGTACGGAGAATTAGACATCAGCCTGCTCGACGCCATGCCGCCGGGCCGTAAAGAGATCGAGACCAAGATAATTTCGCCCAATAGCCGTGAACTAATGGAGCAGCATATCCGGGAAGAAGTAAAAAAGGGGCATCAGGTCTACGTCGTGTGTCCGGTTATTAATGAAGAAAACAAGCTGCAGACAACCAGCGCAGAAGAAACGTACAAACGGCTGAGCCAGAAGACATTCAAGGACCTGCGTGTCGGGTTGCTGCACGGCAAGCTCAAGGCTGATGAGAAGCAAAAGATTATGGAACAGTTCGTCTCTGGTACTATAGATACTCTTGTTTCAACCACAGTTATAGAGGTCGGCGTGAACGTACCCAATGCGACCATCATGGTTATAGAAGGCGCGGACCGGTTCGGGCTGGCGCAGATGCACCAGCTGCGCGGCCGCGTAGGGCGCAGCAGCGACCAAGCATATTGTTACGTTGTGCCAAGCGACAGCAAGGCGCCAAGCAAGCGCCTGCGAGCCTTCTCGCAGCTAAGCGACGGTTTCCGGCTGGCAGAGCTCGATCTGGAGCTGCGCGGGCCGGGTGCTATCTACGGCACGCTGCAATCCGGCGCGTTGGACCTGCGGTTCGCTACCCTGACTGATCACGCGTTACTGAAAGATGTCAAAGAAGCTGTGGACGCATTTGTTGCCACCGACAATCTGAAGAAGTACCCGGAACTCGCAAGCTGCGTACGCCAAGCCCAGGCTGTTATCACCCTGAACTAGCATGATGGACTTGATAGACTTGTGACCTTATACTTAGGTCTATATGTATTCCGGGCTGGCAATAACCAATTTTTCTGGGCGCGTCATGGGCGCGCATCAGCAACTCGATCGACTTTCACGGCGCCGCTTGAAGGAGCTGCTGGGCGAGGCAGATGTTGACTTCCCGTCATTTAAGCAGATTGTACGGTTCGAAGGCAAAGATGGACCGGACGGAGTTAAGCTCAAGAGTCCAGCCCAGAACGAGCCGTGGCACTATATTGATCCACTGGGCGAAGATCATGAGCTGTTCTTTGAGCAGATCATGGGGCATTATCACGGATTGGTTGATGCACTCAGAGCCAAAGACGAGACCAAATCAGCCTTTGAGGCTGCCTGGCTGGCGCATGCAGTTGTTGACGGTCTGACACCGGCCCACCACTTCCCGTACGAGGCAAAGATAGAGGAGCTGCGCGGCGGTAAAGACAGGCATTCGCGTACCACAGTGGTAGAGAAGGCTATCTTCCGGGGCGAGACCAAGAAGCAGACTATCGGCAATATGTACCGCGTATACGGTCCAAAGGGACTCTATGCATCGCATCATTTATTTGAATTCGGCGTGATGCTGCTGCTTCGTCCGCTCAGACTCAAGAAAGAGGCTCTGCCGTCACTGAAAGAGCGAGATGTAGTTGCAGAGATTGGCCCCGAAGAATACTTTCTGCGCAGCGCACGCGAGATTGCGGTGCTAGATCTGTACGGAACTTATGTTAAGTATGGCTGGACCACCAAGCTCAGCAACCAAGTACGGCACCAGTTGGCGCCGACAATCGTAAAGACAGTTTCGCTTATCTGGTATGATGCATCCAGAAAGGCAGGTCTATGCGCATAATTGCTGGAGCTTTAGGCGGAAGGACGTTCGAGTCTGTTTCCGGGCACCGTACACACCCCATGAGCGAGAAGATCCGCGGTGCAATCTTTAATGCACTTGGTGATATCCAGGGCTTGACGGTGCTTGATGCCTATGCAGGTACCGGCGCGTTGAGTTTCGAGGCGATCAGCCGGGGAGCCGCCTCTGCTACTGCACTCGATGCCGACAAGAAAGCCGCCCGGACTATCAAAGAAAACATTGAACTGCTGGGGCTTGAAGATAAGGTGCAGTCAAGCCTGATCTACGCCCACAGCTGGAGCCGCCGCAACGAAAACGCGCAGTTTGATATTGTATTGCTCGACCCGCCGTTTGATGCGGTTGAGCCAAAGGAACTCCTCCAGATGGCCAAGCACGTGAAGCCGGGCGGGATTATGGTGTTGTCTTTGCCGCCAACCAGCGGCTTCCGGTATGCCATAGGCCGTTTTGAGTTGTTGCTTGAGAAGAACTACGGCGACGCCGAGCTGACGTTCTACCGCGCAATCTCCCGGTGACGCAGGGCGAAGGCCGGTCCATAGAGTAGAACCAGTATGGCGCTCAGGATTTGGCCAGGAAGCCCGAAAACCGAAACCAGAGAAAACAGCATAAATATTCCTATAGTTACATATATCGCCCAGCGGTATTTCTTTGATTCCTTGGCAGATTTTCTGAGTGCACCGATGGCTCCAAGCCTGCCTTGGCTGTCCAGATAATAAAACGGTGCCAGGCAAAATGCTCGTAGAGCAATAAGCCCAGGAACAATAAACAGTACCAGACCGCCTGCGACTAAAAACAGCATAATAAAAAATAGCGCCATCAAGCCGCCAAAATACCGCATGCCGCCTGTAAGCGCTTCGCCGAGACTGATTCCTCCGTCCTTTGCAGCCTTCCAGTAGGCAAATGTGAGCGCAGGATACAAAAGCAGCGTGAGGAGTGAGCCAATCCAAGCATAAAGAGTGGTGCTGTCTCGAAGCAGAATAAACATCTCTTGCAGGCCGACGGATTCTTGAGTCATGGCAATAGGCTCACGGACTTGATTGAGAAGCGACGGCACAACAAGCAGCAGAAAAAACACCGGCAGGTTGTCTTTGATAATCTTTGCACCGGGCAGCAGCAGGTCTATCGCCGGGACAGTCTTTACGCTTTTTGTCATGCGTCCATAATACGATACTGCGCTCGAAACCGTGTACAAATTATGGCTCATCTGTTAAAATCTCTCAGTTAACCAAAGCTACGCGGATGTGGTGGAATTGGTAGACACGCTAGTCTTAGGAACTAGTGTCGCAAGACGTGAAGGTTCAAGTCCTTTCATCCGCACCAATCAAAAAACCGAGTACAAGACTCGGTTTTTTGATTGGTTTGTGAAGAATAAGAAGGTCCCGAAAAAGATCCTTCTTATTTTGAAGAGGTAGCATGGTATCATATGCGCAATACATGAAACCAAAAAGGAAGATAACAAAAACAACCCAAAAATCAGCAAGAAAAGCAGCTACCACACAGAAGTCGGCTCAAAAGAAACTCCCGTGGAAGGCTATTGTAGCCGGTGTGGTTGCACTGATTGTGTTGCTGTTTGTTGTCCTTGTTATAACCGCGCCAGACGACGAAACCTCAGATGACCCAGTAAAGCAGGAGCGTGCGTTTGCAACTGGGCAACGTCAGACTCGTACCGATGCCGATCTCTTACCAACATCTGAGCCCTCAGTCAGTCTGGAGCAGGACCCAGAACTTCGCGTTTTTCTGCAGAATATTGGCGCACAGTACCTCCAAAATCTACAGTTCACTTACGTCAATGGATACGGTGATGGTGGTGATACCGATGGTGAGTACGAAGAGTTTTATTATGATGACGACGAAGCGGAAGGCTTTGACTATGGTGTAATGACAGTGCGACGAGGGCTTGGAGCCGAGGAAAACTTGCGTACAATCGCACACGAGTACCTTCACCATGTCTGGTATGCGAAATTGACTCCACAAATTCGAGAGACACTTACGACTCACCTGAATAACATGTATGCCAACGATGATTATATGCAGGAGTACGCGGAACATTATCGAGACAGCGGCGGTATGATACCGACGGAACTGTTTTCGTTTTATTGCACGGAATCATCAGATGCGAATTTTGTGGCTTACGTCTTGGATCAATGCAATCGGTTCATTAACCGTAGTGCACTGGTGATGCTCGACTAGTGCGGTTATGGTATACTTCCTTCAAATACGAGGGAGTACTGAGATGGCAAAAGACATTCAGTTTGTAGAACACAGCGATAACGGCGCCAGTAGCGCCAAGAGCAGCAAAATTGTTGTCAATGAGCGCGAGGAGTTTTTTTCGGCGCTTGAGCGGGCCGAGAGCCTGGTCAAGGGCGAATCACCCCGTGCCAAGGTGCTGATTTATGTCTCTGCCATTGAGCGCACTTTGCAAGAAGTCCTGCGCAACGTGTTGGTGCCAAGCAATCAAAAAGAAGATGTCCTCTTGGGCAAAGTCGCCAGTACTTTTGAGGCGCAAATAGATATGGCATACCGTATGGGAGTTGTGAGCCACAGCATGTGCCGCGATCTGCATATTCTGCGCGAACTGCGCGATGACTGCTATGGCCGTATCGAAAACTTCAGCTTTGAACATGGCGCTATCAAGTCCAGCGTAGCGATGCTGGAGCGCAATGTCGGCAAGCAGGCCTTTACCGGCCTGCCGGTGCTGCGTATGGATACCGAAGACAAATTTTCGTTCTTGGCCCGCACCTTCCTCGTGACCCTTGAAAATATCAAAGAAAAAGTCGGCCGCTTTTCTGAGGCAAAAATAGAAAAACTCTACCGCGAAGACTAGCCGTCTAACAGAGGTAAATGTTGCAATACTTGACAAATCATTGACAAGTATGATATAATATGAAGATAGGCCTATGAAAATATATACGAACAACCAGCATCATCTGCATATATCGCCGGAGCTTGTCGGTTAGTTTACTGTTTTCCTGAAATATAGCGAACGCCGAGCAAGCCTCGGCGTTTTTCATTATGTAAAAGCTTAACGTATAATGAGGTTAAATTATGAGTCTTTCAATCCAACCCTATAAAGGCGCGCGGGATTTCTATCCCGAGGATATGCGCGTGCGTAATGCGATTTTCGGTGTCTGGCGCGATGTCTGCCAGCGGTTTGGCTACGAAGAATATGATGCGCCCATTGTCGAGCCGGTGGATATCTTCACTGCCAAATCAGGCGATGAACTAGTGAATGAACAGAGCTATAATTTCGTAGATCGCGGCGGACGCGAGGTAATGCTAAGGCCGGAGATGACACCGTCGGTGTCGCGCATGGTGGCGGGCAGGCGTCAGGAGCTGCCACTACCTATCCGCTGGTTTAGTATCCCAAATTGCTGGCGCTATGAACGGCCGCAAAAAGGCCGCGGACGCGAGTTCTATCAGCTCAATGTTGATCTGTTCGGTGTCGAAGGTTCGGCTGCCGAGGTAGAAATATTGCAAGTTATTGACGGTATCATGCAAGGCGTGGGTGCCAAGCGCGATATGTACGAAATTAAGGTAAATAGCCGTCTGTTTATGCGCTATCTACTGGGTGACTGGCTGGGCTTGGATGAAGTAGAGCAAAAGACCATCTCGCGCCTGATTGACCGCATGCACAAGATGCCGAGCCCCGAGTTTATCGGGCTGATTGAGGCTTCGATTCCGCCAAGCCTGCGCGAGCAAGGTGCAGCACAAAAGTTGCTTGAAATTTTGAACATGACGAAATTGTCTGACTTGCCGGTAGATCTACGCGAAAGCGCGGGCATCAAGACAGTTGTGGACATCATTACACAGCTTGAAACAGTAGGTATCACGAATGTGAATTTTGATATTACCCTCATACGAGGGCTTGATTACTACACGGATTTTGTCTTTGAAGTATTTGACACCAACCCGGAAAACCGCCGCAGTATGTTTGGCGGCGGGCGCTACGACAGTTTGGTGGGTATGTTTGGCGTTGAGTCACTGCCAACTATTGGGTTTGGTATGGGCGACATCGTATTTGGTGAATTTCTAAGTGGCCATGGGCTGCTGCCAGATGCCGGTGCCACCACAGAAGTTGCCGTCATACCAATTGGCGAGGTATTGCCTGCAGCCCAGAAAGCCGCGGCAGAACTGCGTGAAATGGGCGTGAACACGGCGCTGGACATCACTGGTCGCAAGACCGACAAGATGCTAAAAAGTGCCATCAAATCAGGCGTAAAGTACGCGCTTTTCATCGGCGAGCAGGAGGTTGAGTCGGGCCAGTACAAGCTCAAGAACCTCGAGAAAAATACCGAAGATGTCCATTCAATTCAGCGAATCGTCAGCATCATCAAAGACCGCCGCAAGTCGGATTAGCGAATCGCACATTGCTAATCGCTGATATTTTGCGCATCGCCAATCGTCAATTGCCAATCCTACTCTAACCTGTTAGAGTAGGTGTCTATGCATATAACTCGTACTAATCCAGAACCAACCACCACCAAACTTATCATCAAGGCAGAAGCCAAGGAACTGCAGAAGGCCAAGGATCTTGCGCTCAAGCACCTGGCGCCGCAGGTCAAAGTTGCTGGTTTCCGCCAGGGGCACGTACCACCGGCGGTTATCGAAAAGAATGTCGACCAGAACGCGCTGCAGTCAGAAGTCATTGAACATGCGATCAATACGCTATACATGTCTGCCGTCCGTCAGGAGGATCTTCGTCCGGTAGCAAATCCGGAGATTGCTATCAAGAAATTCGTGCCGTTCACCGACCTTGAGTTCGAGGCGGTTATTCCGACGGTTGGAAAGATAAAACTCGGGGATTACAAGAAGATTAAGTTGGCAAAACCGGCCGTTAAGGTTGAGGCGAAGGATATTGATGGTGTTATTGAATCGCTCCGCGGCCGAGCGGCCGAACGCAAAGATGTGAAGCGGGCTGCCAAAGACGGCGATGAGATCACCATTGATTTCAAGGGCACAGACAGTAAAGGCCAGCCAGTTGCTGGCGCAGATGGCACCGACTATCCGCTTGTTCTTGGAAGCAATAGCTTTATCCCGGGGTTCGAGCCGGAAATTATTGGCCTAAAAGCCGGTGAGGAAAAGTCGTTTGCGGTAACATTTCCTAAAGACTACGGCGTGAAGGCATTGCAAGGCAAAAAAGTCACGTTTGCAGTCACTGCAAAGAAAATCTCAGAAGTTGTGCTGCCAAAGCTGGATGACCAGTTTGCGGCAGCTGTTGGTCCATTCAAGACAGTTACGGATCTGAAGGATGACATCAAAAAATCGCTGACATTTGAGAAGGAGCGCGAGGCGCAGAATCAGTACGAAAACGAGCTGCTGCAGAAGATTGCCGACAAATCAGTTATAGAAATTCCAAAACTGCTTATCGATGAGCAGATTGAACGCGTCGAGCAAGAAGAAAAGCAGAATCTTGCTTATCGCGGCCAGACATGGGAAGAGCATCTTAAGGAAGAAGGCGTCAGTGCTGAGGAGCATAAGGAGCAGAAGCGGCCGGCCGCCGAGCGGCGTGTTAAGGTTGGCATATTGCTGGCTGAGATTTCTGAAGCCGAAGGAGTTGAGGTAACGCCGGAAGAAGTTGAAGTTCGGCTGCAGCTCATGAAGGGCCAGTACCAGGATCCAACCGCTCAGGCGGAGTTGAGCAAACCAGAAGCACTCCGTGACATAGAAAACCGTATCCGTACCGAGAAAACCTTGGAAAAGCTGAGGAGCTATGCCAGCGCCTGAGTTTGAAGACTGGGAGCCGATTTATATCTCTCCCGTTAATCTACAGGCATGTGCAATAATCGACGAGTTTCCCGGTTTGGCTGGTGAGATCCGTGGGTGTCTAAATTTTGCAGAGGATGAGACACAAGCTCTCGGCTATCTCGCAACGCTGTATGAGCGAGCTCAACAGAGAAAGACGGAGATAGCCGCTGCTTTCGAGCCAGAGACCGTGAGCCCATGGAGGCCGGAAAAGGCGGTAACAAAAGCCTCTCGTGCAATACTCAAACGAGAGCCTTGGGAGCCTCAAATGTTTGACCAGGATGATCGCCTGCTGAAAGCCCGTGCGGTAGGGCTGGCAGTGGGAGCTGCAGGGGTGGTTGCGGCCCTGCATACGGGGCAGCGGTATATGGTCGTGTTAGGGCAATCCTTGAGAAGCTTAACGAAGCTCTTCTAGTTTTAGCACTCGCTATTGCAGAGTGCTAATTTTAGGTGTATGATACGCTTATGAAAAAGAAAAAACGACGTGCCGCATCATGGATTGCAGATTTTCTGCAGGCAATCGTCGACATATGGCGTTAAGTATGAAAGGTAAGCTATTATGATGAGTCATCCAACAAGTCTATTAATCCCAACCGTTATCGAGCAGGAAGGCCGCATGGAGCGCGCCTATGATATCTATAGCCGTCTGCTCAAAGACCGCATTATCTTCCTGGGCGAAGACGTCAATCCTCATACTGCCAATCTTGTCGTAGCCCAGCTGTTATTTTTAGATAACCAAGATGCAGGCAAGCCGATTCATTTCTATATCAACAGTCCTGGCGGCCATGTGTATGACGCGCTGGCAATCTATGACACGATGCAGTTTGTGAAATCACCGGTGCACACTTACGGCATCGGTATGCAGGCGTCTGCTGCTGCATTCTTGCTCAGCTCGGGCGAGAAAGGCAAACGGTATCTATTGCCACATTCAACGGTGATGATTCACCAGCCAAGCTCTGGCACTCGCGGTAAGGTGACTGATCAAGAAATTGATCTCAAAGAATCATTGCGCGTCAAAAAACTGCTGGAAAAAATCATGGCTGGCAACACTGGTCAAAAGCTCGAGAGAATCCACGAAGACATGGAGCGCGACAAATGGCTCGATGCTGATGAAGCCAAAGAGTACGGTATTGTCGATAAAGTTATAGAAAAACTTTAACCATTACCCGCATGGCTGCAGAACACGAATCCACTACATATACCCTGCATCAATCGAATCTGTTTAGAGCTGTTCCAACTGAGCGTCTTGAGGAGTATGGTGCACTTGTGGCCGAAGACTGGCTCTACGGATATATGCAGGAGATATCTGGACAGCAGGGTGTGCAGAGGGCGCAGGAGTATGCGGGCTTTCTTGGACGACTCAGTCAACACGATACGATGGACCACCAGGCCCTCATAGGCGGGACGGCCGCGCGTATAGATCAAGGAGATGTAGTAGCTTTGACCATCGGAGAAGTAGGTGGCAGTGTAAGACTGCGGGGCTTTGCGCGTGGATGGCTGTACCGTCCCGGCGTACCAAAAGTACTGCAACGCCTTAGGCCAGAATATGTGTACGTTCCCGATGCGCTGGGGGACTCACCTGAAACTATGGATACGGCAATAAGAGGGGTGGTTAGCAGCCTGTTTGCCGACGGAAAAAGAGTCGTTGTGGACGCCCTACAGAATAATACAGAGTCTCAGAGGGCCCTAAAGGAAATAGGATTTGTCGCTACGAGAACACAAATATGGCAGACCCCTTGCCTATTCGAGCGCTTTGTAGGGGCGGCCCAAGCTGTAGTCCAATTTGAGAGACGGAGTGTAAGCTCTTAATATTCGGACTCGTCGTAGAAGTATTTCTTTTCGTAGAACCCAACACCTTTGCTTTGGGCCATCTTAGTGAGTCTCGGTACTGAGCCGAACAGTTTGTCTTTGGCGAGAAACTCCTCCATGGTCAGCCATTCGTTGTGGTGGCCTTCAGCATCACTAATGAGCTCGCCTTTGGGATTAATGCCGTGCACGATGCAGAATATTTTGTCTTCCAGCATCTCGCCGTCTGTTTTGTAGTCCATCTTGTGGTAGAAACCCGCTACGCGCAGGTCGGCCGTTAGGCCGGCTTCTTCCATAAGCTCCCGTTCGGCTGTTTCCAGTAGCGTTTCGCCCCAGCGCACTTTGCCTGACAGGCGGCCCCAGAAGCCGAAATATGGCTGTTTGAGCCGCTGCTGCGACAGGAACTTCCCATCTTCGTTTTCTATAATAAGCGCCACAGATATCTTTGGCTGACGCTCAATAGTATTTGTGTCAGTGTCTAGTTTGTTAGCGTGCTCTTTGCCTCTGGTCGTGAGCGTGTAGCGGCCACTGTCAAGTTTTTTGACATAGCCGAGCTCTACCAGGCGGCCGATGTGGAGCTTGAAATGGTCGCTGTCCAGAGCGGTTGGTTTTTGCAGTTCGGCAAATCCTGCATCGGGGTGAAAAAGCAGCTCGCGTAATATGCTTGTCTGGGCTTCGTGAATTTTGACTTCGTGGCTCATAGCTATACTCCCTTACTGACTGAACTATAGCAGGCGTAATTTTGTGATACTAGGGAAGACAGCTTCCGTATAGTATCTATTGACGTTTTGTAGATATAAGTCTACACTAGTACATAAGAAGTAGTGTAGGTTGCTTCAAGTAATTTTGGCGTGCATCTAAAATTACCAAAACGCAAGTCAAACCTAGAGATCCTTCGGCCGAAACAACTGCAGTAAAAACAAAGTTAAAACACATTAGCTATCTCTGTAAGCTCGTCTATGAGTTTTCAGTAGAGAATTCTGGTGTGCATTATTACAACTTAAAATACAGTGGGAGTTTTTTCGCATGGCGAAGACAACAGCAAAGACCCCCTCTAGCGTGCAGGGTAAGCGCGTGTACTATACTAAGGCGGACGATATTCTCGATCTGCCAAATTTGGTTGACCACCAAAATAAATCGTTCCAGTGGTTTATCGACGAAGGCCTTGGCGAGCTGCTTGCCGAGGTGAGTCCGATAGATGACTACACGGGAACCAAGCTCTCGATCCGCTTCAAACAGTATCACTTTGAAGATCCAAAGATGACCGAAGAAGAAGCGCGCGAAAACAATGTGAGCTACGATGCGCCGCTCAAGGCGACAATCGAGCTGACAAACAAGGTGACCGGTGAAATCAAAGAACAGGAAATCTATCTGGGTGACTACCCATGGATGACTAAGCGCGGTACCTTTATTATTAACGGCGCAGAGCGTGTTGTTGTGTCTCAGCTGATTCGTTCGGCCGGCGTATTCTTTACACGCGATGCTGCCAGCGGCAACTTCCGCTACGGCGCCAAGGTTATTCCTGGCCGCGGTGCCTGGCTTGAGTTTGAGACTGCTGCTAACGGTGCGATGTATGTCAAGATTGACCGCAAGCGCAAGCTGCCAGTCACAACTCTGCTCAAGGCGCTTGGCATGACCGAAAACCAAATCAAAGATGCTTTCAGGCACGTTGATCAAGGCAAAGACAGTCATATTACCGCAACACTCGAAAAGGACCCGAGCAGAGGTTCTAACGAAGCCCTCATTGAGGTGTACCGCAGGTTGCGCCCAGGTGATTTGGCGACTGTAGACAATGCACGTTCACTTATCGAAAATATGTTCTACAACTACAAGCGCTTTGATTTTAGCCGTGTCGGCCGCTACAAAATCAATAAGCGCCTTGACCTGGATGTGCCAAACACGGCCGAGAACCGCGTGATGCGTCTCGAAGATCTGATTGCTATTATTGCTGAAATTGTACGTCTTAATATTACCCAGGAGCCAGCGGACGACATCGACAGTCTAGCGAATCGCCGGGTAAAATTGGTTGGCGAGCTGGTACAGCGCCAGTTCCGTATTGGCCTGCTGCGCATGGAGCGCAACGCGAAAGACCGCATGTCAATGTCAGAAATCGAGACAGTTACCCCTGGCCAGCTGATTAACGCTCGTCCGGTTGTGGCGGCTGTACGTGAATTCTTCGCTAGTTCACAGCTCAGTCAGTTTATGGACCAGATTAACCCGCTTAGTGAGCTCGCACACAAACGCCGTCTCAGTTCAATGGGTCCGGGCGGCCTGAGCCGCGAACGTGCCGGATTTGAAGTGCGCGACGCGCATGCAACCCACTACGGCCGTATTTGTCCGGTAGAGACGCCAGAAGGCGCCAATATTGGCCTTGTTCTGAATCTTGCCAGTTATGCACGTATCAACGAGTATGGTTTTATCGAAACGCCGTATCGTAAGGTGGTAAACGCAGCAACTCCAAAGGAGATCGCTGGTCATATCGCGAGCGTCGACTTGGAGGTTGACGGTAAGGTGGTTGTCAAGCGCGGTAATACAATCACCGAGGCTGATGCCAAGAAACTTGCAACCGTAAAAACCCAAGCAACATGGCCGGTCAAGGCGCGTGTGGGCAAAGAGGTCATTTATCTTGACGCCTACGAAGAGGGCCGCACAGTCATTGCAGCCTCAGACAGCGAATTTGATGATAACGGCTACTTTAAAGATGAGCGTGTATCTGCACGTAAATACCTGCAGTCAACAGAAGTTGACGCCGATGAGGTTGCTTATATTGATGCCTCACGCCGCCAGGTTATCGGCAGTAGTGCCGGGCTTATTCCGTTTGTCGAAAAGAACTTTGTGTATAGGTCGCTCATGGGTAGTAACCAGCAGCGCCAGGCGGTTCCGCTTATTCAGCCGCAGAGTCCAGTTGTGGGTACTGGCATGGAAGGTATTGCAGCGCGCAATACCGGCCAGGTGGTTGTCGCCGAGGCTGATGGCGAAGTTGTGTCCAGTACGGGTGCTGAGATAAAGGTCAAGTACAAAGAAGGCACAATCAGCTACATCCCGCAGCATTTTGTCCGCTCCAACGAAGGTACGAGCATCAACCAGAAGGTTGTTGTCAATGCTGGCGACAAGGTAAAGAAGGGTGATGTACTCATCGAGGGTATGTCTATTCAGAACGGCGAGCTAGCGCTTGGCAAAGACTTGCTTGTCGCTTTTATGCCTTGGAGAGGATACAACTTCGAGGACGCAATTGTCATCTCCCGTCGACTAGTAGAAGACGATACGCTGACAAGCGTTAATATCATTGATTACATGACTGAAGTTCGTGAGACCAAACTTGGTCCAGAAATCGTCACGCGTGACATTCCAAATGTGTCAGAAGACGCGTTGCGCCATCTTGATGAAGAGGGTGTTGTCCGTATCGGTGCCGAAGTGCATCCGGGCGACATACTTGTCGGTAAGATTACGCCAAAGGGCGAACAGGAACTGAGCTCGGAAGAGCGTCTGCTGCGGGCAATCTTTGGTGAAAAGGCTAAGGAAGTTCGTGACACCTCGCAGCGGATGAGCAACGGCAAACATGGTAAAGTCGTAGGTGTAAAAATCTTCTCACGTGCAAACGGCCATGAACTCAAGGCCGGCGTGCTCATGCAGATTCAGGTGTTTGTTGCTCAAATGCGCAAGATTCAAGTCGGTGACAAGCTCGGCGGCCGACACGGAAACAAGGGTGTGATTGCCAAGATTCTGCCACAGGAAGATATGCCGTTCACCGAAGACGGCACGCCAATCGATATCGTTCTAAACCCTCTGGGTATTCCGTCGCGTATGAATATTGGTCAGCTGTTCGAGACCCATCTCGGTATGGCAGCGCGTGCACTCGGTATCAAGGTTGCCAGCCCGTCGTTCAACGGTGTGCCAATCGAAAAGATTCAGGATCTGCTTGCAGAAGCTGGCTTGCCGCGCGACGGCAAGCAGCAGCTCTTTGACGGCCGTACTGGCGAAGCATTCAAAGAACGGACAACAGTTGGTTCTATGTACATGATCAAGCTTAATCACATGGTCACCGACAAAATCCACGCCCGTTCAACTGGTCCGTACACCATGGTCACGCAGCAGCCGCTCGGCGGTAAGGCGCAAAACGGCGGCCAGCGCTTTGGGGAAATGGAAGTCTGGGCGCTCGAAGCTTACGGTGCAAGCAATACGCTGCAGGAAATGCTGACCATTAAATCTGATGATGTCTATGGCCGTTCAAAGGCATACGAGTCGATCATCAAGAGCACGCCGATTGTCGGTCCGAAGATTCCAGAGAGCTTTAATGTGCTTGTCAAGGAACTTCAGGGTCTTGGCCTTAAGGTCGACTTGCTTGACCTGAGCGCTAATCGCACCATTGATGCCGAAGAAATTCTGGCCAGCAATATCAAGGAAGAGGCTGCCAACACGTCAGACGTCGAGGTGCCAGACAACGAGATTTCGAACATTGATATGACAGAAGAAGCAATCGAAAACGAATTCATGACGGTATCAGTGAGCGATGAGCTCCCGGGCGACGACACCGTACTCGTATCTGCAACCGATGATGATGACACTACCAACGATAATGACGAAGGAGAGGAGGCATAAGTATGCGTAAATTTGTAAACGGTACAGATATCGCAGACTTTGACGCAGTGCGTTTAGCTGTGGCAAGTCCTCGGGATATCCTTGATTGGAGTTACGGCGAAGTAACCAAGCCCGAAACCATCAACTATCGAACTCAAAAACCAGAACGTGATGGATTGTTCTGCGAAAGAATCTTTGGTCCTGTTAAGGACATAAATCCGCACGACGCGAAATACAAAGGCCTTCGCACCCGCGAAGCAGCCGTCGACAAAAATGGCGAGCTTGTTACCCGTTCAATTGTCCGCCGCGAGCGCATGGGCCACATCCAGTTAGCCACGCCAGTTGCACATATCTGGTTCCTTCGCGGCACTCCAAGCGCAGTCGGCCTGCTTCTTGGCATGACTGTCAAGAATCTCGAGCGTGTTTCGTATTTTGCGAGCTATATCATAAAGAGTGTCAATGCCGAGAAACGCGACCAGATGCTGACTGACAAAGAAGCAGAGTATGCCGCGGCTCAGGAGGCTATCAAGGCTCGCTACGAAGCTGAAGCCGCCAAAGAAGACGCAAACGTCAAGGCGCTTGCTGAAATGCAGACCAAAGAGCTCGAGGAGCTTATGCAAGACTTCGAAACTCTCAAGACACAGCTTGTTGGACTTGAGAAGCGCAGCTTGCTGTCAGAAGCAGAGTACCGCGAGCTTCCTGAAAACGTACAAGATCTTATCACTGTTGGTATGGGGGGTGAGGCACTCCGCGACTTGCTGACAGAAATTAATCTTGACACGCTTATTGATGAGCTTGCAACAGAAGGTGAACTAGCTAAGGGGCAGCGCAAAAAGAAAATTCAGAAGCGCCTCCGTTTGCTCGAGAGCATGCGTGCAGCCGGTATTAAACCGGATAGCATGTGCTTGTCGGTGTTGCCGGTAATCCCTCCGGATCTTCGCCCAATGGTGCAGCTCACTGGCGGTCGTTTTGCAACCTCAGACATGAACGATCTTTACCGCCGTGTCATTAACCGCAACAACCGTCTCAAGAAACTCATTGATCTCAACGCGCCGGAAGTAATCCGCCGCAACGAGCAGCGTATGCTGCAGGAAGCTGTTGATGCGCTGATTGACAATAATAATGCCCGCAGCGGCCGTGCCGTGGCCGCAACCGGCCAGCGCCGCCGCCTTAAGAGCTTGTCAGATCTTCTTAAGGGTAAGCAAGGCCGCTTCCGCCAGAACCTGCTTGGCAAGCGCGTTGACTACTCGGGCCGTTCAGTAATTGTTGCTGGCCCAGAGCTCAAGATCTCTGAGTGCGGTCTGCCAAAGATGATGGCGCTTGAACTCTTCAAGCCGTTTGTGATCGGCCGGTTGATTTCACTCGATCTCGCTCACAATATTCGTTCGGCAACCCGTATGATCGAAACCGGTGAAACAGAGGTGTGGGATGCGCTTGATGAGGTTATCAAGGGCAAGTACGTACTTTTGAACCGTGCTCCGTCACTGCACCGTCTGTCAATACAGGCCTTCCAGCCCGTACTTGTTGAGGGTAAGGCTATCCAGCTGCATCCGCTTGTGTGTAAGGGCTTCAACGCCGACTTTGACGGTGACCAGATGGCTGTTCATCTTCCGTTGTCCGACGCTGCGCAAGCCGAGGCCCGCGACATTATGGCTGCCAACAAAAACTTGCTCAAGCCAGCTGATGGATCACCGATCCTGCACATCGAACAAGATATCGTACTCGGTTGCTACTACCTGACATATCTCAAGAAGGATGCCGACAAAAAACCACGTAATTTCTCTGGTATCGATGAAGCATTGATGGCATTTGACGAGGGCGTACTTAAGCTTCAGGACGCTGTGCGTCTGAGCTTCCGCGGTGAAGTTCGTGAGACAACGCTGGGCCGGATACTCTTCAACGAGATCTTCCCAGAAGATTTCCCATTCCAGGATGAACCGATGACCAAGAAAAAGCTAGCGTCAGTGATGAGTCAAATCTACTGGGCATATGGTCAGGAGAAAACTGCCGAAATCGCCGACGACCTCAAGGATCTTGGCTTTGAATACGCAACTGTCTCGGGCCTGTCTATGGGTATGGACGACTTTAGCGAAACTAAGGGGCTTGATATCATCATCGCAGAAGGCGATAAGAATACTGCCGAAATCGCCGAGCAGTACGAGCAAGGTTTCATTACCGATGAAGAGCGCCACCGTTTGACTGTTGATAACTGGATGAATATTGACAAAAAAGTCCAGACCACGCTGACTGAGCAATTTGCCGACGAAGACAGCTCTATGTCTATTGCGGTTGTGTCTGGTGCTCGTGGTAACATTGGCCAGGTTAAGACTGCTGTGGGTATGCTCGGTGTCACCATGGATACGACTGGTAAGGCTATCGAGCTGCCGATCCGGTCAGGCTATAAGAAGGGCCTTACGGCACTTGAGTACTTTACCTCGACCCGTGGTACTCGTAAGACGATGATTGACACCGCACTCAAGACGGCTGACTCAGGCTACCTGACGCGCCGCTTGGTTGATGTTGCTCAAGACGTCTTTACTATCATGGAAGATGTTGAAGATCCAGGTTTCCCAATTTACCGCTCAGATTCTGAAGAAATCGGTGTGAGTTTTGCCTCGCGGCTCGACGGACGCTTCGCGGCTGAGAGTGTTGGCAAAAAAGTCAAAAAAGGCGAATTAATCACCAAGCAGATTGCAGAAGCAATCGACGCTGACGAATCGCTCGACGGCGTTCGTATTAAGAGCGTGCTTTCGGTAGCGACTGCTCGCGGTATTCCTGCTCAGTGCTATGGTATTGATCCAGCCACTGGCGCAATTGTTGCCGATGCACACCCGATTGGCGTCATCGCAGCACAAAGTATTGGTGAGCCGGGCACGCAGTTGACTCTGCGTTCGTATCACGGTGGTGGCTCGGCTTCGGCAGATGACATCACCCAGGGTCTGCCTCGTGTCGAGGAAATCTTTGAAGTTCGTACGCCAAAGGGCCAAGCATTCTTGAGTGATGTCACTGGCTTGGCGAGCGTGTGGGAAGAGGGCGAGAAGTACATCGTACAAGTCACGTCTGACCAGGCGGACACTGTCAAACTCAAACTTGATGGCCGCAAACCGGCTGTTGCAACCGGCTCTGACATTGCCATTGGTGATGTTGTGGCGCAGAACGAAGACGGGTCAAGCCCATTGACTTCGCCGCTTGCAGGTAAGATCGAGTTTAGCGACAAGCAAGCAACAATCAGTCCGGCCAAACAGGCAGTAGTTCGTTACGAAATTCCTGGCTTTAAGCAGGTCGTGATACGCGACGGCGACCACATTGTTGCCGGCCAGCGCCTGACTAACGGTTCAATCAACTTGCACGAACTCATGAGCCTGCAGGGTGTTGAGGCAACGCAGCGCTACATCATGAACGAAATCCTCAAGATTTTTGCACAGCAAGGCCAGAATATTGCAGACAAGCACCTTGAGATCATTGTGCGTCAGATGTTTGGCCGCGTGCAGATCGAAGAAGCCGGCGACAGCGAGTTCGTAACGGGTGACATTGCCAGCAAGCAATCTGTCATCCTCAAGAACGAAGAACTGGCCAAAGCCGGCAAAGAACTCATCAAGTACAACCAGCTGCTTCTTGGTATCACCAAGGCAAGCTTGTCTACAGACAGCTTCTTGTCAGCTGCCTCGTTCCAGGACACGACCCGTGTGCTGATTGCGGCTGCCACGAGCGGCAAGGTGGACAATCTATATGGTCTAAAGGAAAACGTCATTCTCGGTCGCCGTATCCCCGTGGGTACTGGTGCTCGCGATGCCGATGGCAACGTTGCCAGCGACCGAATGTACGACGAAACCGAAGAGCTCGTAGAGGCTGCCTAGACGTGCATCAACAGCTACCTCTTGACACGGTGCACTAGAGCATACTTGTCAAGAGGTAGTCTATCTGTTAAAATATTTGCTAGAGTTATTTTAATTCAGCAATCTTAGGAAGATAACTTCCTTCGACAACAATTCTAGAAAGGAATTACATTGCCAACAATTAACCAGCTCGTCCGTAAGCCGCGCACTATTGCCAAGAGCAAGAGCAAGAGTCCTGCGCTGCATAAAGTGACGAACAACCTCAAAACCAAGTCATACGAGAAGCCATCACCATTCAAGCGTGGTGTCTGTATCAAGGTGACAACCAAAACCCCAAAGAAGCCGAACTCCGCGCTACGTAAGGTCGCCCGTGTGCGCCTAAACAACGGCCACGAAGTTTGGGCTTACATCGGCGGCGAGGGCCATAACCTGCAGGAGCACGCAGTTGTTATTATCCGTGGTGGTCGTGTGCCGGATCTTCCCGGTGTACGTTATCACGTTGTTCGTGGCGCCCTTGATCTCCAAGGTGTTGCCAATCGCAAGCGCGGCCGCAGCAAGTACGGTACCAAGAAGGAGAGCAAATAATGCCGCGTAAAGTTACCAAAGCCCTCGTCCGCGAGGCTGCACCAGACCGTAAGTACGGTAACCAGCAGGTTACCCGTGTTATCAACCGCGTCATGCGCGACGGCAAGAAGCAGACTGCCGAACGCCTTGTCTATCAGGGCATGGAAATTGCCGCCAAGAAGGTCAAGAGCGACAACCCGCTGGAAGTATTTGAAAAGGCCATGGCCAACATCAAGCCGCATATGGAGACCCGTTCACGCCGCGTCGGTGGTGCTAACTACCAGATTCCTTTTGAAGTCAAAGGCCAGCGCCAAAACCACTTGCTAACCATGTGGTTTGTCCAAGCTGCCCGTGCCAAAAAAGGCATGAGCATGGCCGATCGTATCGCACTCGAACTCGTCGACGCTTACAACAACACCGGAACTTCTGTGAAGAAGCGTGAAGACGTCCACAAGATGGCCGACTCTAACCGTGCCTTCGCACACTTCGCGAGATAAGATGACAGAGGCATTGCGCTATGATGTAGACGCAATTGCTTGTCCGGTTACTCAAGAGCCGTGTCCAGTTCGTATGCACATCTTTGACATACATCAAACCTCAGGGCAAGCAGGAATACTAGCTGATGATATTGGTCTAGATGGCTTTAGACATCCAAGTCTTGACGATATAAAGTTGCAGCTTCGGCTGAGAGAACATGCAGTTCAAGCTCGAGTTAGAGGATGTGATGGACCCGTGTGGGAGGCCGATGAAAATAGTAAACGAGAAGGGGCGTGTTCCGTACGTATGGCGATGGATGAATCTAGAGTCAGACGAGGCGCCGTAAGTGCGGCAAGAGCCTTATTAAAAAAATTAAGGGAAGTATAAGAAATCATGGCAGATAAGAAAACTGAGATGAAGAACATCCGCAACCTGGGTATTATTGCCCACATTGACGCGGGTAAGACAACTACGACCGAAGGTATCCTGTACCGGACTGGTCTCAATCACAAAATTGGTGCCGTACACGAAGGCGAGACCACAACCGACTGGATGGCGCAGGAGCGCGAGCGCGGTATTACTATCGTGGCTGCTTCTGTCACCTGCTTCTGGAAGGGTAATCAGATTAACATTATTGATACTCCGGGCCACATCGACTTTACCGTTGAAGTTGAGCGCAGTCTGCGTGTCCTCGATGGTGCCTGCGTGGTGTTCGACGGTAAGATGGGTGTCGAATCTCAGTCCGAAACTGTTTGGCGCCAAGCTGACAAATACCACGTACCCCGTATCTGTTTTATCAACAAGATCAACCAAACTGGTGGCGATTTCTACAAGTCGCTTGACTCTATTCACAACCGTTTGAGCAAGCGTGCCTTCCCAGTCATGCTGCCAATTGGTTTTGAGCAGGCTATTAACGGCGTTGTCGATCTGGTAGAAATGAAGGCTTATACCTATACCGAATTCCACGACAAAGAACTTGTCGAGGGTGAAATCCCGGCTGACATGATGGATCAGGTCAAGAAATACCGCAGCCTGCTGATTGAAAACGCCGTGGCCGAAGACGAAGCCATGCTTGAGAAGTACTTCGAAGTTGGCGAAGAGGGTCTGTCGGTCGACGAAATCAAGCAAGCTATCCGTACTGCTGTTCTCACTGGCCGCTTCTTTGCAGTCACTGGCGGTGATGGCCGTGGTGTGATTGTCGAAAAGGTACTCGATATGGTCAACGACTACCTTCCAAGCCCGCTTGACACTCCATCGACTTGGGGCACACATCCGAAGACTGGCGACGAGATCGAGCGTAAGAACACCGAAGTCGAGCCATTTGCCGCCCTTGCGTTTAAGATCACCACCGACCCGTTCGTGGGCAAGCTGGCATACTTCCGTGTTTATTCTGGCAAAATCACAGCCGGCTCATACGTGCTTAACAGCTCGACTGGCGAAAAAGAGCGCGTTGGCCGTATTGTTCGCCTGCAAGCTGATAAGCGTGCAGAAGTAACCGAGGTCGGTGCTGGTGACATCGCCGCTATCGTCGGCCTCAAAGCCACTACAACAGGCAACACATTGTGCGACCCAAACAATCCAATTGTGCTTGAATCTATCACCTTCCCAGAACCACCGGTTTCTATCGCTATCGAACCAAAGACCAAGTCTGACCAAGAGAAGATGAGTCTTGCACTCCAGCGTCTGGCAGAAGAAGACCCGACTTTTCGTATCAAGGTAGATGATGAAACCGGCCAGACCGTGATCAGCGGCATGGGCGAGCTCCACCTCGAGATTCTGGTTGACCGCATGAAGCGCGAGTTCAGCGTCGAGGCAAATATCGGTGCGCCGCAAGTTGCTTACCGTGAAACCATCAAGAAATCCGATGTTGAAGCTCAGGGTAAATTCATCCGCCAATCTGGTGGTCGCGGTCAATACGGTGATGCATGGGTTCGTGTCAGCCCGAACGAAAAAGGCAAGGGCTTCGAATTCATCAACTCCATCAAAGGCGGTGTCATTCCTGGTGAATACATCAAGCCTGTTGAGCAGGGAGTTATCGAAGCTCTGACAACTGGTGTCGTTGCCGGTTATCCGGTTGTAGACGTCAAGGTAGAGCTCTACGACGGTAGCTACCACGATGTCGACTCCAACGAAATGGCCTTTAAGATCGCGGGCTCTATGGCTGCCACGGCTGCCATGAAGCTGGCAAACCCAGTACTACTCGAACCCATCATGAAGGTTGTTGTAGTGACTCCGGAAGAGTTTATGGGCGACGTCATCGGCGATCTGAACAGTAAGCGCGGGCGTATCGAGTCTATGGAAGATCTTCCAGCCAGCATCAAAGAAATTACCGCCTTTGTACCGCTGGGAGAAATGTTCGGCTATACCACTAATCTGCGTTCTGCCACTAAAGGCCGCGCAAGTAGTTCCATGGAGCTCGACCACTACGCCGAGGTCCCAAATAACGTCGCAGAGGCCATCGCCAGCGCCCGAGCAAAGTAAGCTTAAGGGGAGATACATGGGCTGTAGACTTGAGGCAGTAGCTGTAGCATCAGGCTTGGAAGGGCTAGGCAGTCCGCAAATCGTGACTTCAGAGTGTCCTGTTGATTGTCCTGGCCAAAAAATAGAGGAACGGCCCGGAAGGATTCTTGGGATCTTTCCCGTGACCGGTTTGGTACGAGTATGTCCGATGACCGGGCAGGAACGCAGGCTCGGCTTAATAGAGTCGCTCTCAGAACAGCTTGATTAAGGCGCTCATCTCTTTACAAACATCTTAGAAATTGCTACCATTTAGGAGTAACTCGCGAGAGGGCTTTTGTTGATGTATCGGCAAATATGGATCGCGAACGTAACGAAATAATTCATAAAACCCTTAAACACAGGAGAAAATCTACTTATGGCAGATTTTGACAGAAGCAAGCCACACGTTAACGTCGGTACTATGGGTCACGTCGACCACGGTAAGACGACTCTAACTGCTGCTATTACTGCAGTTTTGGCTAAAAAGCTTCCGAGCGATGTAAACAAGAAAATCGACTACGCACAGATCGATAACGCTCCAGAAGAGCGTGCACGTGGTATCACCATTGCAACCTCTCACCAAGAATACGAGAGCGAAAAGCGCCACTACGCACACGTCGACATGCCTGGTCACGCCGACTACGTCAAGAACATGATCACCGGTGCTGCTCAGGTTGACGGTGCTATCTTGGTTGTATCTGCAGCCGACGGTCCTATGCCTCAGACCCGCGAGCACGTGCTACTTGCAAAGCAAGTGGGCGTACCAAAGATTCTCGTTTTCATGAATAAGATGGACCTTGCAGATCCAGATCTCGTCGAACTTGTCGAGATGGACATCCGCGAACTGCTTGCAAAGAACGACTTCGACGAAAACGCACCTATCATCAAGGGTTCTGCTACCAAGGCTCTTGAAGGCGATGCAGCTAACGAAGATGCTATCATGGAGCTGGTAAAAGCTATGGACGAGTACGTTCCAGAGCCAACCCGCGACCTTGACAAGCCCTTCCTGATGTCAATCGAAGACGTCTTCTCTATCAAGGGACGCGGTACCGTTGCAACCGGTCGTATCGACCTTGGTGTTGTCAACGTCAACGATGAAGTTGAAATCGTTGGTATCCGCCCCGTACAGAAGTCTGTCGTAACGGGTGTCGAGATGTTCAAGAAGAACCTCGACCGCGGCCAGGCTGGCGACAACGTCGGTATCCTCCTTCGCGGTATCGAGCGTGATGACATCGAGCGCGGCCAGGTTTTGGCCAAGCCGGGTTCTATCACTCCTCACACCGAATTCGACGCCGAAGTGTATATCCTCAGCAAAGAAGAAGGTGGACGTCACACGCCATTCTTCAAGGGTTACAAGCCTCAGTTCTACTTCCGTACAACTGACGTAACCGGCGAAGTTGAGCTTCCAGCTGACAAAGAAATGGTCATGCCTGGCGACACAATCACCTTCAAGGTCAAGCTCCTCGCTCCTATCGCTATGGAGCAGGGTCTGAACTTCGCAATCCGCGAAGGCGGCCGTACCGTTGGTGCTGGTGTTGTTACCAAGATCAACAAGTAGATCTTAAACTTAAGATTCTTAAGATCCAAGAGAGCCCCGAAAATTCGGGGCTCTCTTTGTTGTTGCACAGCTTGGTATAATAAGGTGGTCACTTATAAGGAGATTGATTATGAAGAAGTTAGCATTCGTCATAGTACTTGTTGTGCTACTTACGCCCTTTAGCGCAGTATCCGCACAAAGCGAACCTGTAGAATACGATGGGACCAGTGTAGACGAGCGCTTGCGTGAAGAGGGCCTAGACCAAGCTCCGGCACCTGTAGACATCCGCGAAACAACAATGGACACTCCGCCAGCGCTTGTCACTGCAGAAGAGATGCGAGCTGAAAGTTCCGATGATAGCTCACTGCCAGGCCTCATAGCGGCTGCTGCCGTTCTGGTAGTTGTGGCTGGTGGTGTTATCGTGTTTATGAAACGGAAGCGCACCTAGGGCTTTTGGAATACATACTTCCAAACTCGCGCCCGTTGTTGTATAATAGACGGCATCAAACTAATCGTTCTGAGAACTTGGCGGTCACTCATCACTCCGTGCAAGGTTACAGAACAGAAGCATACTTGATACTTAATATCTGATAGAGCGAGTTGATCCTCAAATATCAAATATTTTTATCAAATATGTGCTCATGAAAGGAGCACCACATGGCAGAAGCCAAGAAGCCAGCGGCACCAGCTGCAGCAACCCCGGGCAAACAGCGGATCCGTATTCGCCTGAAGGCCTATGATCACAAAGTAATTGACCAGTCTGCCAAGCAGATTGTTGACACCGCGCTTCGTACCGGTGCAACTATTGCTGGTCCAATTCCACTTCCTACTCGCAAGAGCACCTTTACGGTGGTGAAGAGCCCACACGTGTACAAGAAAGGCCGCGAACAGTTCGAAATGCGCGTACACAAACGCCTCATCGACGTCTTCGAGCCAACACCAAAGACTATCGACAGCCTCATGAACTTGTCGCTTCCCGCAGGTTGTGATGCAGAAATTAAGATGTAATCAACCGGCTTGCGCCGAGATTGCAATACAGCAAAACCGCTCCAGTTGGGGCGGTTTTGCATTGGGACGCAATGAGAGCGCGCCTAGACAGGATACTTATAGGTACGGGATACGCCACGATGATTGCTGGTATCGTCAGCGAACGAACCGAAATACTTCCGGAGCAGGTGGTCAATATGGGCTTAGTTGGAGGTGCTGCTCTTTCGCTAGCTGGCGTCTATACACTTATATGGCCTGTGCTCGCAGAGGAGTAAATTTTTCTTATAATCCTGCCCGAGCCGAGAGGAATAGGACCTTGCTCATATTTCCGAGTGAGACAGGATATCAGGTATTCTTCTTAGTATACATCATATCACACGTGTCAAGTATTGTCAAGAGCTTTTGCCTACTCACATCTGTTAAAATGTATATATGACACAGTTTGGAGCGAGTTTTTCAGTACCCTATGCGCAGTATTTGGGATTGGACCCAAAGGAATGCCTGTCTGCCGCCATAAATGATCTTAATGTACGACGGCTTCGGCTTATGAGTTATTGGAACCGCCTGGAGCCACAGCAAGGTGAATATGATTGGTCGGAGCTGGACTGGCAAATAGATATGGCAGAAGCGGCAGGTGCTGAGGTAACACTCTGTCTCGGCCTACGCCAACCGCGCTGGCCAGAGAGCCATTGGCCGGATTGGGCGCTTGATACGCCTGATGAAATCTGGCAGCCAGCGCTTGAAAGATTCATCAAGAAAGCAGTCAATCGCTATAAAGGCAAGAACTGCATTGTTAGCTATCAGCTGGAAAACGAGGCGCTCAATAGATCTTTTGGTGAGCACGGCAACTTTGACCGCGACAGGCTTAAACGAGAGTTTGCATTAGTGAAGCAAGTAGACCCCTCTAGGCCCTGTATCATGTCAACGAGTAACTCCTACGGCATGCCGTTTTTTTGCCCGACGCCTGATCTGTACGGGTTTTCTATCTACAGATACATGTATCAAAACAGAAAATACACAAAGACGTGGCTGTGGCCGGGGTTTGTGCGGTTCAGAGCGGGTATCATACGCTTCGTTAAGCGGCGCAGGACTTTTATCCATGAGCTGCAGGCCGAACCGTGGGGCCCGGCTGGCATCCCTGATATGCCGCTTGAGGAGCAGTTCAAAAGCATGAGCCTCGAGCACGTCAAAGAGGCGGTGGCGTTTGCATCCGCCACTCGATTGCTGCCCATAGATCTCTGGGGACTCGAATGGTGGTACTGGCTCAAGGTAAAACACCAGCGTACAGAGGTTTGGGATTATATGAAGACTGTGTTTAAATAGTGCTAATGGCTAAAACAAAAACTAAAAAAGTTACAAAAGCCGCAGCTGTTGCCAAGCCGAAAACAGTCGTCCGACACGTGCGTGCTACCTCTGGCGACACCGATGCGGTGTATATCCTCAAACTGGTTCTTTATCTTATTCTTGGGTCGCAGTGGCTGCGTATCTCTTGGGAAGGCTTCACTATCCCTTTGCCGGTGGGTTTATTGATCGGTATTCTGTTTGCTCATGCGGAAAAGTACCCAATAGACCGCCGTATACAGTATGCGATTCTGTTGCTCAGCATGTTCATCGGTTTCTGGCTACCCATTGGCCTTGAGATAGTACTCTAGCGCATTTCGTGTTAGAGTACTGCCTCAAGGAGTAAATATGTCCCTATTAAGAAGTCCGAGTGAGGTTTGGGATACGGTTCAAAGCGTGAAGAATTCGGGAGCTGTGGTAAAAAACGGTGTTCTGCACCTAAGATCAGTCTTTGATAAAGCACTTTTAATATGTGAAGGAGGTGTAGTTCTTCTTGAAAATACACCGATTCTAGATATTGCGGGCGCTGATGCAGCTGATCATGATAATAGCGAGAGAGATGGGCACACTATTTCGTATATGGGCGAGAGGCCTCTTGTTGATGGTATTACTCTAGAGGCGATGCCTGATTTCTGGTTACTAAGAGTAGATGGAGTACATGACATACCTTGGGCTTCAGTTGGTCGAACAGTTATCTATAATTGTATGAACGCTCCATTTAACGATACTTTGCCACCCACTCGGTTCTGCTCACCAGTTGTATCTAAAATACTAGTATTGTAGAATAGTCTACATCTTGACAGGGGTAACAATTTCGTGTTACTCTGTAATGGTATTTCAACAAATTGATACGTCACTACTTGGCTAACTTTGCAGGTCTACAGGGGTAGAAACCGCACGGAGCCAAGGTTTTTAACGACTGTGTCACGAGCTGTTTCAGACAGTTCACTAACTAAAGTAAAGGTGTCATAAGAACTATGAAAGCTTTGATCACAAGAAAGGTCGGCATGACAAGCCTCATCAATGATGATGGTGTTGTGACTGCTGTTACCTTGCTTT
>CAZXOA010000003.1:0-70041 GCA_964642275.1 uncultured Candidatus Saccharibacteria bacterium
GACCGCGCTCGAGAATGTTGCCTTGCCGCTGGCTTATAAGGGCGTCACGCAAACCAAGCGGCTCAAGCAGGCTTCGGCCGCACTGGAGCGTGTCGGTTTGCAGGACCGCGAATATTTTTACCCCAAAGCGCTATCCGGCGGGCAAGCACAACGCGTGGCAATCGCCCGCGCACTGGTAAATAACCCAAGCCTCATTATCGCCGACGAACCAACCGGCAACCTCGATAGCCGCAGCAGCCGCGTCGTCATGGAGCTTTTGGCCGAGCTGCACGCCACCGGCAGTACCATTCTGATGGTCACACACAATCCCGAACTCACCCGTTATGCTACCCGCGTTCTCTATATGCTTGATGGCTCGATAGTACACGACGAAAAGAAAGAGATTGGCGTCGTGCCAAGACGCGCAAAAACAGGCAACGAAGAACGCGAGACAACTGACGAGGACGAGCAGCTTGCCAGCATATCGGCCTTTATCCAAGAGATCCCTGACAAACCAGCCCCTGAACGCGAAAAAATCAGCTCAGACGCAAAAAAACCCGCCAAGCGTAGAAACAAGCGGACAAAGAAAGCCAAACGATCATGACAACTCTATTCAACGAAAATACCCGTATGGCACTCGCATCCGTACGCAGCAACAAGACGCGAAGCTTCTTGACTATGATTGGTATTATCATCGGAGTGTCATCCGTTATTATGACGGTGAGCATGGGTGAAGGTATCCGTCGGCAGATAGTTGACACCAATCACGCCAGCAACGACCAGCTGGTTACCGTTCGGCCCGGCTTGCTTGCTGCCAGAGACGAGAACGGCGAAATCACCGATATCAACCTGCTTGCCTCGTTCGGCGCTAATTCGCTGACAGAACATGATTACGAAACGCTCAGAAAACTACCCGAGTCCGGCAGTGTCGTACCGCTGAGCACTATCTCCGGCCTGCCTACCAACTTTGACGGCAAATCCTATCCTGGCGCAACCACCATTGCTACTACCGGCGACTTGCCTGTCCTGCTTGATCAAAAGATTGCCTACGGCAGCTTCCTTGAAGACAGCTCGTCAGGCAAAAACAGCGCAGTCATTGGCAAACGCGTTGCCGAAGAGCTGTTTGGCGAAAACGTTCCGCTCGGCAAGCTGCTCACTATCCGCGGACAGGATTTCTTGGTTACCGGCATTTTTGACGAATTCAAAACCAATCCGCTCAGCAGCGTCACCGACCTCAACAAAGCTATTTTTATCTCCTACCAAACCGCCAAAGCCATCACGAATACCAACCCGGCTATCTACCAAATCATGCTCCTTCCGGCAGAAAATACCACGCCAGAAGGCCTTAGCACTGCCGCACACAAACAACTGCTTGCCAATCATGGGAGCCAAGAAGACTTCACAGTGCTCAAGGGGAGCGAAACCGAGTCCGTGGCCCGCCAGTCCGTTTCGATCGCAACAGCGTTTGTTGCCGGAATAGCCGGGATTTCGCTGGTTGTCGGCGGCATCGGGATCATGAATATCATGTTTGTGTCTGTCACCGAACGTACACGCGAGATTGGTGTGCGCAAAAGTCTTGGCGCCACCAACCGCCAGATCTACAGCCAATTCCTCATCGAAGCAGCCGTCATGAGCATCGTCGGCGGTATCCTTGGCGTTATCTTTGCAGCTGCCGGGGTTGCCATTGTACGTATCACATCCGCCCTGCAGCCGGCTATAACCTGGCAGATTGTCGCGATTGCAGTCGGCGTGTCGGCCGTGGTCGGCATCATTTTCGGCACCGCTCCTGCCGTCAAGGCCGCCCGCAAGGACCCTATCGAGTCGCTGAGGTACGAGTAGACCTGTGGGCTGCTAAAGCTCCGGTTTGTACCCAATCCAGTGTTGTGTGATAATCAGAAATACATGTTGAACCGCGTGTATAGTAATTGGATGGATAGCCTCAACTTCTTTGTGGGCATCCACTTTGGAGGTGATGATTGGGGTGATCTTGACCTGCTCAGTGAAAGATACCAGTTCCATCGCCGCACCATCTGGATTACTAGGTATGCCGTGTCAGCTCCGGTACAATTTGGTCCACTGTTGTTCTTCGTCCTAGTCTGGCCAGACACCGGTGGCTGGCTTGCTCTGCCTTGGCTTACTTTCAACCTTCTTGTCTTCCCGCCATTCATGCTCTGGCTCCTTATGAAGCTACGCGTTATCGTACATAAGTCATAGTCTCCACGCTTTGTGCTGTGAGGGAGTCCCTGTTATAGATAAAAAACGATTGAATCCCTGCGCTACGAGTAACAAATACCTTCTTTATCAAAGAAGCAAATGCTTTAACACTTTTGGATGGCAAAAGTGTTGCAAAACCACCGGGCCAAACTATCTCTCTGCTCAGCTGATTGCAATAATCACAATGCCTCGGACAACTCCTTCCAGTCGGCCCAACAAGTTTCATAGCGAAGTTGCTGGGCTGAGTCCTCGGGCAACTATTGTGATTATTGGCAACATCTGAACCGGGAGACAGTTTAGATGCCCGGACCCGGAAGACCATGGACAGATCACTAAAGATGATTTGGAGTTTTATTGTTAATTATTGCTGACGCAAGACTGATACGCAGTCGCTACAGAATCCGGCGTTGTGCTTGTGCTGCAGCTGACGTGCCAGGTTTTTTGTTTCGGGAACGCTCATAACCTGTTGCATGTGCCTGAATATAGATTGAACACTCACATTCCAGCTTTCGACTGTCATACCAAAGATAAAGTTCGTGCCGCGTTCCGACGTAAGGTCACGGGCTGTAGCCAAAAATACAGGCACACCCAAATCCAGCAGTCCGCCATTCTTCAAATCAAGCAGTACCGGCTCCAACACGACTTGGCCGCCATGAGTATGCCTGTCGAATATGCTACCTATGCCCGAGGTTATTTCTTCACTGATACCGTCAGTATTAAACCTCACCTGTCGGCCACTCACTAATTCCACGTCCGCAATACCGCTGGCAATCTCACCCATCACTTCTGGATAGCCTGCCATTCCGGATCAGTAAGCAACAATACCTCCTGCGCAGGCAGGGGGCGTTCGGGATGTTGATGGTGCGGATTCATTCCCTCAGAGCTTGGCATATTTGTTTTTGCTTAACATATACAAAATATCACACTTATGCTTATTTGTCAACTATGACTAGTTATTAAGTTCTGTTTTGAATTTTTCAACCAAATCTACAGGTGTTGGGTTGATGCCGTTCAGCAGCGCAACGTATGTGCAAACGAAATCAGTGAAAATACTGGCCCAAAAAATCTGCTGGGGTAACGTATCGCCTTTCGGGGTAATAACGTGTGGTGCGGGACGCTTGCCAGACAGTAGCCGCTCAGTGACCTCAAACCGCTTCCGAGTTCGTGGATGCTCCAGATTGCTCCTGATTTCAACCACGCCAAATGGCTTGTCAATTGGATGGGATGTCCAGCCAATGAATTCGTTGTGGTTCAGTTCCGGGTACTGGTTCCACCAGGCCGTATTTTTGGCGTTCTCGTTCATACAAATCTTCATTTTTTGGGCGACTGGTCCAAGCAGCGTCCCGCTGTAGATAATCGCGGTCTTGCCCGATAGCTCAAGTGCAAGCTGCTTGGCAGGATTCTGTGAGGTTGGAACATCAGCACGCCACTGCACCACTTGCTGGCCCAGCCAGTCGGACAGAGCCTTTCGCTCCTCCATGCTCACGGGCTCTATAAGTCCAGCACCGCCAAGAAGCTCAAGATAGGCCGCGATGAAGTAAAACGACGACATCCGCGGCTGCGTGCCGCTCGGAATAACATACAGAGACAGCCCCTTTTTTTCTGCCAGCTCTTTAAGCTTCCCGCCAGAGGTGAATACGACAATTTGAGCACCCTGCTCTTCTGCCTCGGCAAGCCCAGATAACGTTTCTTCGGTATTGCCCGAATAGCTAGTGGCAATCACAAGTGTATGCTCGTCAACATAAGCAGGAAGATTGTAGTTATTCACCAGCTCCAGTGGCACCTTGGTGCCAGGCCATGACTTGATGTAATTCGCCGGCCAGCCCGAGCCGCCCATACCGCTTACCACAATATTTCGTATCTCGGCTTGCGGCGCAAATGACACGCCATACTCATACGTAAGCTGCTGCCACTGTTTTTCGACCACTCCAAGCGCATCTTGCACATCTTTTTCGTGAATATATTTCAAATCGTCGAGCATTTTATCCCTCCAGAATTTACTACTCAAATTATACCGCTTATGATACAGTTAAGACGAACTGGATTATAAATTCTGACAGGAGAAAAGTGGTGGGACTTTTTGGCAATAAGCAGCAAGATCAACCGGTCTATCAAGATGAGCCGCCTCTGCAGGACGCACCGGCGCCAGCACAATCGACAGACGGATTCTTTCCAGCGCCAGCACACCCTGACCCAAGCGGTACCAGTGCTCCGGTTCTTGATGAGCATACTCACGACGATGAAATCGGCGGCTACATTATGGCTGAACCGCCGGTAACTTCTCAGCCTGCTCCTGAAGAGCAATTGGCAGAAGCTCCTGCAGCGGCGCCTGCAGAAGAACCAGCCTTCGAGGCCGAGCCAGAACAAGAAGCGCCTTCGCAAGAAAGCACTGGCGGCCCAGAGACCGGTATGCGGCCCATACATGAAGCCTCGCCAACACCCTCCGCCGAAGATACGGCTGATGATATTCTTGCATCGCCAGCCGCCGCGGACAGCCAAGGCGACACGCTCGACGAACTCGCGGATATCAAGCGCCAGGCGCTCCAGCAGCTTTCTCCACTCGTTAACCACCTAGATCAATCGCCCGAAGAGCGCTTCCGCACAACCCTCATGTTGCTACAATCAACCGACGACAAGACACTTATCAAACCAGCCTACGAATCAGCCCAAGCAATTACCGATGATAAAGCCCGCGCCCAGGCGCTTCTAGAAATCATCAAAGAGGTTGATTACTTCACCAACAAGTAGTTACAGAGACAAGAGTCGCGAGTAAAGCGGCCGTAAGGCCGCTTAATAAATTGATGAGCCAGCCTTGACTGGCTACTGCTTTGGTTCCGGCTTTCTAAAGACAGATTTGGAAGCGGCTTCGGTTGTAGTTATGCATATGTTCCGAGGACTGTTTGAAGGACGGTAGTCCGAGTTCCACAGGAACAAATTACAGCCGAAGCTGGTTTCAAGTCTTGTCTTTAGAACTGCCGGTCGGTTTTTATCAAACCTTTTTGCCGAGACAAAAAGGTTTGGACTTAGTTCTTGGTCGCAAGAACATCTAGGATTTGTTTCTTCGTCTGAAGAAAATAAAAAGACCCCGAGAAATTCGGGGTCTGATGTTATTGTAGCAAACTTAGCGAGTTGAACGACGCCGCTCAACCACGTAGTGGATGCCTCCAGCAAGTGTTGTTACACCGGCAAAGACACCAACCAGATTGGCTGGGCCAGTATTTGGGAGTGGTGCATTGTCTCCAGTGGCAGGTACGCTTGGCGTATCAGTGCGGACAGGCGCATCAACGCGGCCCCTCGCAGCCTCTTCCTCTGCACGGCGGGCTTCTTCAGTCTTGCGCTCTTCTTCCGCGCGCTTTTCTTCCTCATTCTTGTCATCACCGTTCTGACCGTCGGTCGCACCATCAAAGCTTGGTACATCTACATCAGATATAGCAACATCATTTGCATTATCCTTGGTAGCCTGGCGGTACACCCAGCGTCCAGCCAAAAATACTCCAATAATAATTAGCGCCACAATCACAACAGAAATCAATGCCAGCAACCACGCCAAACCTGCACGATCACGCCGTTCGCCTTCGTAGTATTTGTCTACCTCTGGTAGAACTGAATCTGTCTTCTTTCGCCTGAATAATGCCATGGTTCTCTCCCGTTTCGTGCTATTTTACTACATTTTAGCATTGTTTGCAACATTACTTACCTAAATTATCGACTCGTCAATAACTTGGGTGAGGACAGTGTGAGAAAGAACGAATGAAGGCAGAGGCCGACAAGGCGAGGGGCATCTCTTGATAGAGGCTGTATCTTTATCGAATCTGTAGGCCTAAGCAGTTTCCCACTGATATATGATGAGATGCTTGTGGGGGTTTATACAAAGTCTTTCTACTCCTCCAGGATCATGCGGGTCGCTGCCCCTTACAACACACTTTGTTGAACTTGTCCTGATAATATCGCCAAGATCCATAGTATATCTATCGAGCAGTGGAATAACCCCTACACCCATAGTGAACTGTCGCAATGTCGTTATCGGAACCCAGGAATCTGTACAGGTTTGATTGTGGCAGTCTTTGAAGATACCCCCTGGTTGCAGTGCCTCCAGTGCCTGAATGGAAGCACTGTCAACGATATAAACTCCTATATAACGCGGATCCATAAACGCACGACGCTGGTCAGACTCATAAATCTGTATACCCTTGTTCAGGTGGTTATTTGCTTGGGCGGTAAGATTACCTCCCAAGCCATAGCTAAAGAAGAGCCAGACAATGAATATGAATAGGCCCAAAAGAATTACTATCCCGATCTTTGTTATCCGTGATAAATTCTGCGGGATGTTTTTGTCATCAAGCCTTGAAAGGCCAGCCATCTCTCGCGCGGTAGGATCGTGCTGGCCTTTGCTCATGGCTCTTACATCCCCATCATGCCGCCCATGCCTGACATGTCGGGGGCTACGGCGGCTTTGGCCTCTGGAACGTCTACAACCAGCGCGCCCATGGTGATAGCGGTACCGGCAATACTGGCGGCATTCTGCACGGCCTCTTTGGTGACGCGGGCCGGATCTACCACACCAGCGGCCTTGAGATCGACAAGTTTGCTTGGGTCATTAACGTTCACGCCCTGCCCCGGCTTGGCTTTCTTCACCTGCGGCAACCACTCGTCGGCATTGAGACCAGCGTTGGTCAACAGGATTCTAAATGGCTGCTCAAGCGCGCTGAGCAGGATAGTCTTGCCTGCGGCAACTGTTGCGTCATCATCTGTTGTCGATACTGTTGCTGCAACGTTGATGAGTGTCACCCCACCGCCAGATACGATACCTTCATCCAAGGCAGCCTTCACAGCCGCTACAGCATCATCGACACGGAATTTCTTCTCTTCTATCTCGGTCTCTGTGGCACCGCCAACTTTGATGACGGCAACCTTGCCGTTGAGTGCCGCGCGACGCTTTTCGAGGTTTTCGCGGTCGTATTCGGAGCTGGCGTTGTCTATTTGGGCCGAGATCTGGGCAATACGTGCTTTCAGGTCAGACGCTGCACCCTTACCCTCGATGATTGTCGTCTCATCTTTGGTCACGATGACTTTACGGGCAGAACCGATATCGGCAAGACTTGCGCCGTCAAAGGCATTGTCGCCGCTCAGGAAAGTACCGCCGGTCAGGACTGCAATATCTTCGAGAATATCCTTGCGGCGGTCGCCAAAGCTTGGCGCCTTTACCGCCACCACATTCAGCACACCTTTGAGTTTGTTCAGTACCAGGCTCGCCAGCGCCTCGCCGTCAACGTCTTCGGCAATGATAACGATATCCTTCTTGCCAGTCTGTGCAATCGGCTCAAGTACTGGCAGGAATTCCTGCATTGAGCTGATTTTCTTGTCGGTAACAATAATGTGCGGGTTGTCGAGTACCGCCTCCATACGCGCGGTATCTGTCACCATGTAGGCGCTGACAAAACCGCGGTCAAAGGTAAAGCCTTCTACCACTTCGCTCTCGAGGTCGAGTCCCTTGCCCTCTTCCACCGTCACTACCCCGTCTTTGCCAACTTTTTCGATTACATCGGCAATCAGTGTGCCGATTTCGGCGTCACCAGCGGAGATAGTCGCTACCTCGGCCACGCGCTTTTTGTTGCCGGCGATATCTTCACGCAGGCCATCAAGCGCCTTGATAACATCTTCGGCAGCAGCCTCAAGGCCTTTGCGCAGCTGCATCGGGTTATGGCCGGCGGCAATCAGCTTGTTGGCCTCGTTTAGAATGTGATAAGTCAGCACAGTTACAGTGGTCGTACCATCACCAGCGACGTCATTCATTTTGTTGGCGGCTTGCTTGATAAGCTCGGCGCCGACTTTGTAGCCCAAAGTTTCGTCATCGACATCAGCAATATCCACGCCTTTGGCAACGGTCACGCCATCGTGCGTAACTGTTGGGCCGCCGTAGCCCTTGCCAATCACCACATTGCGGCCTTTTGGCCCCATGGTTGTCTTGACTGCTTCGTATAGAATTTTTGCACCCTCGAGCACTCGCCTGCGAGCGTCTTCGTCATAAAAAACCTTCTTTGCCATCGTATCTCCTCAATTAGCCATGGACAATGTGCTATTTGCAAAAAATTTGCGATTAGCTGTTGGCCATGAATTGTTAATTGCAAATTGCTACTATTTTGCCAATTGCGCATAGCTCATGGCAAATCGGCTATCTTACGATAGCCACTATGTCTTCCTCGCGGATCAGCTGATAGTCGTCGCCACCGAATTCCAGCTTGGCATCGGTGCTGGCATAGTTTTTTGCAATAACTCTATCGCCCACTTTTACTTCAGCAACCGCCTTGCCCACAGCCACAACCTTCAGGGTTGTATCCTCGTCCTTGACCGATGCAGCCAGCAAGATGCCGCTGCCTGTTTTGAGTTCTTTTTTCTCTTCGCGGACGCATACCACGAAGTCCCTGAGAGGGGTAATTGGCACAGTGTTTGCCATGTCTGTCATTCCTCCGTTTAGATTAAGATTGGTAAACCTCGCAAGTGTTCACCAATCACTAGCACTCACTATACATGAGTGCTAATTTTGCCGTCAACCGTTCACTGCTATGAATCGAAGGGAACTATCTCAAAGCCAGCTCTAAAGGCATGGTTCATCTCTCTCAGTCCTTTTATAGAACCCAGATGCTGCTGGACGCTACCAAGAACCAATTCCTCATCAAATACCTCAATTTCTTCCGAGAGTCCCTTACTAAAGAGCTCTCGAGCTTCCGATGTTCTGTCATTTTTATGCATGTAAGGTCGAACTCCTTCGGCATCAATTTCAAACATCGCCTCTGTCTCATTAGCCTCGACATGCCGCAGCCATATCCTATTGAGAAATGCGTCGGGTACTGCGTCGACTGGCACAAATACATACATGTGACGCTTGCTCAGTGCACCCTTGGCACTCAGAAACTGTTGTTTTGAGTCCATGCGGAAGGCAACAGTATGCTCAGGTGTTTCGACCGCTACTCCTTGTAGATAGCCCTTTTGAGTTGCCTCAAGAGAAACGGCACGTCTATATGCAAGACTAGCACGCTGTAGGAGCAGCCGCCTCAAGCGGTGCTCTCTGTCCATAAGGACTTCCAAGTTTTGTGCGCGTTCTGAAGTGTTCATATTTATAAACATATTTTAGAATAAAGTTTATAAATAATCAATTATATTCTTGATAAATCAATGCCAGAGGTGTATGATTGGCTGAATCCCTAACCTGGGACACCGACGACCACATACAAAGGAAGTGGTAGTACATGTACAACAGCCAGATCGGCCAATTCAACATCGAAAGCATGGTGCTGGATCCGCCGCCCTACATCCGCCTCTGGACTGACGCTCCAGTCAACTCACCTGTCGCTCTCGAGTGGCTCGAGGAACTGCGTAATGGTCCCCGGGGCGTGGCGGAGATCACGGACATCAGCGTCGGCGAACACTATGTCATCCTCGAACTATCCGATGTTGTCAGCGACAGCGAGGAGGCCCGCGAGGTCGTGCGTTGCTTCATGCAGCGCGTGGCCACAGCCGCGACTGAGTTCACCGAGTGGGACATCGCTCGCTTCAGGAGCCTCGCCGTGTTCGACCCGCGTCGGGCGGAGGTGGTCTACGCGCCTACTTCGATGACGATCGATCACTGAACGTCGGGACCCGGATGGCCATCGGAAGACAATGTCGTCTTCCCTTGCCCATCCGGGCTCTGGGCTTGGTTTTACCGGGTAGAGTATTTTGACCGACGCATCTGCGCCGACCAACCTAACTCCCGACCAAAACCAAGCCCGATCCCAACCTTTTAGCTATTTTGTCCGCCACGAAGGCGGTTTTTTATTTTTCTAGGATTTCACGTGCGATTTCGCGTTCGTCCCACGGCATTTTTTTGCCGCCCATGGTGCGGTAGGTCTGGTGGCCGATACCTGTCAGCAACACGGTGTCGCCAGGTTTTGCCTCTGATAATGCCTGTCTGATAGCGTCTTTTCTATCTGGAATCACCTGGGTTTTGGCCTCGCCATCCGTCTTTTTGATACCTTCGTACACGGCATCAATGATTGCCTGCGGGTTCTCGGTATACGTCTCGTCATCTGTCAGATAGACATAATCCGCCAGGTCGGCCGCAACTTTGCCCATATCCGGCCTCTTGCCCTTGTCACGGTCGCCCGTGGCGCCAAATACCAGCCGGATATTCCCCTTTGTGGTGTCTCTGACAGTCTGCAGTACGTTTTTTAGCGCCTCGGCTGTGACGGCATAGTCCACAATCACCTCAAAGTCCTGTCCGGCCCCGATGCGCTCCATACGCCCCGGCACGCGCTTTAGGCTGGCAATCCCCTGCTCTATCTGATCGCCGGATAGCCCCACGGCTCCGCCGACACCAATGGCCGCCAGGCAGTTGTAGATATTGAACCGCCCAGGGATATGACAGGTAATTTTTAGTTCCTTCCCCTTATAAAAAGCCGTAAACGTTGAGCCCGAAGCCGTCAGCGTGATGTCCCGTGCCTGCAGATCACCCTTGTCCACCCCATACAAAATGGGGTTTGTGATGTCGCGCTTGAACAGCTCGGCATTGGGATCTTCGGCGTTGATAATCCCCACGCGCAGGCCCTTCTTATGCCGATTCGCCTGCTGGAATAATTTGCGCTTAGCGTCGCGATACTTTTCAAACGTCTCATGATAATCCAAGTGCTCATGTGTGACATTGGTCATAACGGCAATTTCGTACGGCACGCCCCATGTCCGCCCCTGATGCAAAGCATGGCTTGAGGTCTCTAACACTACCCACTCCACGCCATTTTGTTTCATCTTGCCGAGCATATCCAGCAGCATGCTGACGCTCGGGGTTGTTTGCGATGTAGGACTCGGCTCTTCGCCGCTACCATAGTCTACGACTACAGTTGTAACCAGACCCACCTTGATACCGCTATCTCGCAGCATCTGAGCAACCATCAAGCAAGTCGTTGACTTACCATCAGTACCCGTTATACCAATAACCCTCATGCCGCGCAGCGGAAAGCCTCGTAACCCATGATGCAAAACAGCCTCGATACGATGCAGCGGCGGCTTTATAGCTTCGACAATACCCATATAACCAAAGTATACTTGATACGATGAGAATTTTGGGCATAGAGAGCAGTTGCGACGAAACGGCAGCCGCGGTGGTCGAGATTGATGGCAGTCTGAACTGCACGCTGCTATCGAACGTAGTAGCCAGCAGCATGGATCTTCACGTGCAATACGGCGGCGTGGTGCCCGAGATTGCAGCGCGTAGCCATATCGAGTCGATCATCCCTGTTATTGACAGGGCCGTCGCGCCTATCGGCTGGAATAACATTGACGGCATTGCCGTCACCCACGGGGCAGGACTCGGCGGTTCGCTTCTGGTAGGTGTCATGACCGCCCGTACATTGGCAATCACCAAGAATAAACCCCTGTATGCCATGAACCACGTCGAGGGGCATGTCTACGCCAACTTCATTACCAAGACTCCCTTGTCCGGGTACGCCTTGCCGACTGCCGCGCCTGAATTCCCTTGTCTCGCCCTGATTGTCAGCGGCGGACACAGCCAATTGGCGCTCTTCCGTGATCATTTCGATTACACCTTGCTTGGGCAAACACAGGACGATGCCGTTGGTGAGGCCTTTGATAAAGTAGCCAAAATTATCGGCCTGCCCTACCCTGGCGGCCCTTCTGTCGGTAAAAAAGCTCTTGAAGGCGACCCGCACGCTTTCAACCTTCCAAAAGCAAAGATGGAGCGGAAATACGATTTTTCATTCTCCGGCCTAAAAACAGCCGTCCTACGGCAGGCACAAACCATGTGCGGGCAAGATTTCACGTTTCCATCCAGAATGCTGCCAGAGGCCCTCTCAGAGCCTCAGAAGGCCGACATTGCAGCTGTATTCCAACGTGTATCTATCGAAACCGTGGTTGATAAGACGACCCAAGCCTTTGAGGAGTTCTCTCCTGCCTCGGTGGTCATCGCTGGCGGCGTAGCTGCATCACCGGAGTTAAGACGCCAGCTCAAAGAGAGATTGCCCATAGAAATAAACTATCAGGACCCCAAACTCTGCACCGACAACGGTGCCATGATCGCTGCCCTCGGCGCCTTCAAAATGAAGCTCGGCCAGCCCGCCGCTGAACCCTACTCTCTCGAGATCCAACCAAACCTATCGATGTAGACCTAAAATGGACTATTTCTCATCTCTGTTGGTACCGTCTCAATTCTTGACGCATAGGGTAACACTCCCATCTCTACTGCCCGACGGCGCGTTGCACGAGGTGATGCCGCAAGCCAGTGCCACATACCGTCACCCTGAAACTTTGTCCAGTCAAAATCTGCCTTAACTCTGCCGTGCCTTGGGTCGTCCTCATATACCGTTGCCTCTTGAAGCGCCTTACCAAACTCTGTCTCAAACTTGGCCTCCCCGGAGTGATCATGCAAACCGGTGGGTACGCCTATGTTGCCTGCCAGTTCATTATTTGATTCTTGAAACCCATAAGATGTGGTGTAATGAGTACCGCCCTCAACTACCCGGCCTCCTTGCCTACGAATCGCTGCCTTTACTAGTGTGGTGCGCACCCTTTCGGCAAGAGCCTTGTGGAGCGTTTCATTTGTAGCAAGCATGTCATCGTCTCCAAGAACACTGGTGAGCAACTCCTCTGGATTATCAATTCCTGGATATTTGTCTACGATCGCCTGCATATCATCGGCTACGGATTGATGTCTATCAATGTCTTTCTGGGGAAGGGTGTAACTGAGGTTCTCCCTCGCATTTTTTAGTCTGTTGAGAATATCAAAGTCGCTACCAATCAAATCCTCTTCAAACTTACGGTAGCCTAGCAACTCCTGGGCAGCCCGTCGATTCATCACTTCTGATACGAGCTCCGAACCTCGTAGCTCAGCAATTTCATGTGCCAACTTGTTTGCACCCTGCGCAGACCTCAGGTCGTTGGTACTGAACACCCACTTATCCTGGCCTTGCGCTATTTTGCCGTCAACAGACTCATTAGTCATCTCTATGACAACCGTCCCAATCGGCAGAACCAGCCCCTCTCCTGGATTTACTGCAAAGTAGGTATCCACATCAGCCATCGCCGCTGGAGCACCATTAGCTTCAAGCAAACCCGCCATCGGTGTCACAACAGTGAAGGGCCGGGCGCTAAACGTACCGTCCGAATGACTCTCGACCGGATGATTCATGGAAAAATGTATGGTGTCACGCGGAAATTGGTCTACCCTACCCTGATTAAACCCTGCTGTAGCACGTAGAAACCGACCGACTAAGGGATTGGTTTGGGTCGTGTGCACTGCCACAAGCCCTGCCTCGCGGACCCTTTCAATCACCCGAGCATCAACAAGTTCACCAGGTTCCGCAACGCGAGGATCCTCTATCTCTGCGCCCTCTATTCCAAGCCTACCTGCCTGTTGACTAACATAGTATTGCTGTAGTTTCTTTTCGCGATTTTCTACCTCTGCCATTGCCTCAGGGTTGCCCGCAGCTGCTAATGTAGCGAGCATCAAGCCCTCTTCCCTCTTTCCTCCGTCCAAAGCTGAGAGTGCCGATGCAGCAAAGATTTTATCTTCGATATCAAATAGGGCTTGGCTAGCTCCTGGATCGTTACGTAGTCGCAATAGACCTGGGAGGCGTGAAGGATCACCTTGACCATGCTTTATAAGGTGGAGCGCTGTGTCTATAACACCTTCTGGTGTAGCTGGCGCGTGGAGTACTACTTTATCTGCTGCTCGCTGACCTGCCATCTCCCATATTGATTCAGCCTGACTATCAAATGTCTCTGCGGCAGGTGTCGACATTATGGCGCTTCCGTCCTTTCGGCCACCTGTTACCATATCCGTCCATTCACCGAATCTATCACTACCAGTATGTAATGGATGTACATCGGCAGCTAAAACAACGCCAAGACTGGGCTGGTGTTCGTCTTCGATAAGAGGAAGTTCTTCCCTACCCCTGAACTGCACTTCTACATCACCGAATCCAAATCTAGTACGCTCAAAGCCTTGTGTGTCCACCACTGTCGTAGTAGTGAACAGCTGCTCCTGACTACGCAACGTTTCATTTGGATTTAACTGGAGTGAAAAAGTTTCTGTCATTTTTAAGGTTTTTTGTTTTATGTTGTTATAAGCTCATTGTAGCAAAAAACTTATGTTTTGTCAACGGTTGACATAAGCAAGATGAAGGGTATGCTGAGAAGTGAAAATAAACACTCTCTTGTCTATCGGAGGATAGATCGCACCTTATGAAACGGTTGTAGCAAATGCTGTAATCTTTTCGTGTGAAAAGACGTGCTATATTGTGCGTCTTTTTTCATTTTCACGTGAAGCTGATAACAGAGAAGCGGGGGCAGAACGGGATAAAATGACCGGCTTTATCGCCTCTTAACAACTGTTGGGCAGGTTTTTTGAGCCAAGGGTAATTTGCTCTAAGCTGAGGCTTCCATTTCGGAAGCGTATCTGTGAATACGATGAAGAAATGTCCTCGGCTTAGGACAAATTACCACTCTCAAAATGTCTGCGCGCAAATATAACAGGGGTGATATAATACATTGGATGAAACTCTCAAAAACCTACGAACCTAGCCAATATGAGTCAATGATCTATGAGCTCTGGGAGCAGAGCGGTGCTTTCAAACCGCGCGAGGGCAGGGAGCCGTTTGTGACTATCATGCCGCCACCAAACGCCAACGCAAACCTGCACATTGGGCACTCGCTCAACAATGCACTGCAGGATATCGCGGTACGCTACCAGCGTATGCAAGGAAAATCAGCCTTGTTTCTACCAGGGGCAGACCATGCCGGGTTCGAAACGCAGGTAGTGTACGAAAAGCACCTCGCCAAAGAAGGGAAGAGCCGGTTTGACCTGAGCCGTGAAGAGCTCTACAGCCAGATTTATGATTTTGTCCAAAACAACAAGGGTGGATTTGAAAGGCAGCTGCGTACGCTTGGCGCATCAGTAGACTGGAGCCGGTTTACCTTCACGCTTGATGAAAAAGTGGTGAAGACCACCTACGGCACCTTCAAGAAGCTGTGGGACGATAAACTTATTTACAGAGGTGAGAGACTGGTCAACTATTGCACCTTCCACCGCACCAGCTTCGCCGATATCGAGGTGGTGCACGAGGAGACTGCCAGCCCGCTGTACTATCTGAAGTACGGGCCGTTTACGCTGGCAACCACCCGGCCAGAAACCAAATTCGGCGATACTGCCGTGGCTGTACATCCAGATGACGAACGGTACAAAGAATATATCGGCAAGGTTTTGACGATCGAGGGCTTGAATGGGCCGTTTGAGCTGCGCGTCGTGGCTGATGAATATGTTGACCAAGCATTTGGAACGGGGGTAGTAAAGATTACCCCTGCACACGACTTCAACGACTGGGACGTTGCCCAGCGCCACAACCTGGAAGCTGTCCGGGTCATTAACCATGACGGCACGCTCAACCATAGGGCAGGGAAGTTCGAAGGCATGACAGTGCTTGATGCCCGCAAGGCAGTGGTGAAGGAGCTGAAAGACAAAGGGCTGCTCGAGAAGATTGATGAGAAGTACCAGAACAGGGTAGGGAAGTGTTACAAATGCGGCACGGTTATCGAGCCGATGCTGATGGACCAATGGTTTATCGATATGAAACAGCTTGCCGGGCCTGCCATCAAGGCACTCAAAGCGGATCACATTACCTTTTATCCGAGCTCGAAACGCGACCAGCTGATTGCCTACCTCGAGAATGTAAAGGATTGGAATATCTCACGGCAGATCGCTTGGGGCATACCGATTCCGGCCTTCCAGAACATCGAAGATACTGACGACTGGATATTCGACGAACGGGTTGCCTCCGAAATACTCGAGATAGACGGCAAGACCTACCGGCGTGATCCGGATGTGTTCGACACCTGGTTCAGCTCGGGCCAGTGGCCATTCGTAACCATGGGCTATCCAGATAACCCTGATTTTGAGCAATTTTATCCCAACACACTCATGGAGACAGGCATCGATATCCTCTACCAGTGGGTAGGACGCATGATCGTGCTGGGGCTGTATGTGACGGGCAAGATGCCGTTTAAGGATGTCTACCTGCACGGCATGGTGCGCTCTGAGGATGGCCGCAAGATGAGCAAATCGCTCGGAAATGTCATTGACCCCAAAGAGGTTATTACCTCCCACGGCTCAGACGCGCTGAGAATGGGCATTATCGCTGGACGCAGCGCCGGTTTTAGCGCTGCGTACGCACCCGGCAAGATCGATGCGGCCCGCAACTTCTGTAACAAGCTCTGGAATGTGGCACGGTTTGTCGAAGGCATCATCGGCGACAGCTTCGACAGGCGTCACAAACCTGTACCAGAAACTGTTGCGGATCATTGGGTGTTGACTAAACTACAACAATCAATCGAAAAGATCTCTGCTGACCTAGAGAACTACCGGTTCTCAGAAGCCTATGACACGCTGTACCATACCGTGTGGGATGATTTTGCCGATTGGTACATCGAGGCCAGCAAGAGCCATCCGAACCATGCGGTCCTGGCATATTCACTTGAAACCATCCTTAAACTTGCCCATCCGTTTGCACCGTTTGTGACCGAAACCATCTGGCAGACCCTTAAGTGGGAAAAGGACACGCTGTTGATTTCAAGCACATGGCCCACGCTGAAGCCAGGTGACGCTACTCAGACAGCCGCGTTTGAGACTGTTAGAGCCATTGTGAGCGAGGCTAGGGCCATGGTGCGTAATCTGGTCCTGAGGAGCCCTGAGATGTACTACACGGGCTCAGAATTGCTGAGGGAGCACGGTGCGCTTATCAAGCGTCTTGCTAGGCTCGAGAGCCTGAGAGAAGTGAGTGATGGTAACGGCTTGCATCTGACAGGGACCACCGAAAACTGCTGGATTGCGGTCGATCAAGAGACGGCAAGTAATTACCTTGGCAAATTACAGGAGCAGCAGACCGCAGAAGCCGCCTCTGTACAGAGGCTAAAGGGCCGTCTCAGCAATGATTCCTACGTGAAAAACGCACCCAAGAAGCTGGTAGACGAAACCAAACAGCAGCTGCACGACAGCGAGCAGCGCCTGCAACAGATCAACACCGAAATCGACAGTTTTTCAGAGGCCAGCAAAACATTGTAACTATTGACTTATACTGGAATTATTGAGATAATTCGCTGGTTTTGTCGAGTGATTTTATTGCTCCAAAGCACCTTGAAGCGCTACGTTATTCCTTTGTGATTGGTGACAAGTTTGTAAGATTTTTAGACCGATTTTTACAGGTTTATCTCCAATCACGAAAGGAAATCATGGGAAATAACCAGGCACGGCCGATCGTAGGCCAGCCCCTGCAAGCTCGGGACGAACAGTATGGCGACGCCGTCACCATCAGCGTTCTCGGTTGCCGCCAGCTCCATGTTGGCGCTGTCCGACCCGGAGACCAGGTGTCGTATTTTAGTGGCATCGTCGTCTGGGGGCCAGGAACTGGTCGAGTGGTCGAAGGTCACATGGTGACAACCGCTTTGCTCAACTTCGAGCCTCGTCTGCTGCCTGCCCCCGAAAGGAGCTGGAGGTGAGATGAAAGATCTCGTCTGCTGCCTTTTCGGGCGGCGTACCTGGCCATTTCGGTCCTCGTACCAATCTTCGGCCTCAGCTTCATTCTCTATCTAGACTCTCAGAAGGAGGTGACATGGAGAAGCTCGTCACACAGGCGATAGCTGCAGTGGTGATCCTCTTCGGAGGAATCACCTCAATGGCCATCGCTGGCATGGCGCGTCGGTTCGAGAGCCGTCGCTAGCGCTTCAGATAGGAGGGGGAAGGGAATCGGAAGGTTCAAGGGAAGTTTGTGAACAGTAGTTCGCGCCAACAACCCCCATAACCAACCGACCCAACCCCTCCTGAAGCACCAGAGGAGATAATTCGGTTGTCTCTTGCGGTACTTTACAGAGAAGCGGCTTGTGATGCTGGAGCAGGGGAAGGCGCTGGCTGTGTGGCAGCTACCCCAGTTTCGGGCTCTAGCGCATCACGCACGCGCGCTACGGATTCGTCAGGGCGATAATCGTCAAACCACATGACCTTCCAGCCGAGCTGGCCGGCGGCCATGACATTGGGACGCGAATCATCGATCAGCAGGATTTCGGCAGCGTCTACGCCTGCCTTCTCCTGAGCGATCTCAAAGATCCGGGACTCCGGCTTGATAGCGTCCACCTGTGATGAGTCAATAATGGCGTCGTATGGCACATCGGGCAATAACCCGGAGGTAATCATATCTGCTATAAACCCGGGCATGATGTTGCTGAGCAGACCGATCTTGTAATGCTGCGATGCCCATGCTACTACCTCGTGCATCTGCGGAATCGCCTCGACTGCATCCATGTAGTATTGCTTCCAGTCCACCATGATGTGGCAGGTTTCTGCCATGATGCGGTTGAACTCGTCCAGCGGCATTTCACCGCGACAGACGGCATCGTTGTAGTGCCAAAAGGTGGTTTCTATCAGATCCGCCGAGACGCCGCTGTCGCCCGCTAGACGGTTAAAGGCCTGATGAAAGAAGCGCACCAGACAGCCGTTGATATCAAAGTAGACAAAGGTAATGCCGCTCTTGCTGCGGCCTTTTTTGACCGGGTCGGGGGCAAAGCTGCCCATAAGGCTATCAAGCGAGGTGCCAAGCACTTCGGCCAGCCGCTGGATCGTGAAAACCGAAGGGGACTTGATGGCCCCGCGCTCTATCTTGGCCAAGGTCGAATACGAGATGCCGGCTTTTTGGCATAATTCCTGCTGTGTCAATCCGGCTGCCTGCCTGGCCGTCTGCAGCTGCCTGCCTAAACTCTGTTCATCCACGACCTACGCACCACCCTTTCTCAGACCGAACCTGGCTCGCCGTGAGGCTTCGAGCGCAGACCGTACCCTCTCTACTGTCATTCCTTGGCTGCATTGTCCCTCCACCTAAATCCCGCCCTCTTTTGACGGAATTCATATAGGACTATGATACCAATGAATCGCGGTTTAGACTAGCAAAAGTTGTATTATCTGGCTAGTTGATCATGTTCGCGACAACAAACATGGTAAGAAAAATAAGGAGCCCAATGATCCCGGCTACCGTGAGAGATACCTTTACCTGGCTGCCGCTCTGCTTCATCATCAGGTTGTATACCCAGCCGCCGACACCGAGGGCAAGAAGGAGGGCGATTAGTCCGTTGCTCATAAAATCCTATCTATTACCAAGCCAAGTATACAGGCAAAGCGTTAAAATCTGAGTTTTTCTGCAATTTCTGCTAGTTTTGCATGGTCTGGCTCAGATGGAATAGCGTGGCGGTTCTCGACCGCAGTAAAGTAATCTTGTTCGCTGCCTGCAGGCATGATGTGTACATGTGCATGCGGCACTTCGTATCCCATAATAACTGTGACTGCCTTGCGCACACCGTATACCCCTTTGATACGTGCAGCTACTTTCTTGACAGTACCAAATAATGCCTGATAGTCATCATCTGGGAGCCTTTCGAAGTCATCTACCTGCGTCTTTGGGATAACGAGCGTGTGACCCTCTATGTAGGGTGCAATGGTCAGAAAGGCGAGTGTTTTGTCGTCTTCATACACTTTGTGACAGGGAATCTCGCCCTTGATAATTTTGGTAAAGATTGAATCCTGCATGCGTATTAGTATACCAGAATACCTCTGTTATACTGGAGATTGCCGAGTCTTAGGAGAGATGGCTGAGCTGGTTGAACGTGAGGACTGCCAGTGGCAGTTCGGAAACGAATAAACTCTTGCAAACTGGTTTGCAAAGATGTTTTTCGGGGGTCGCCAGAGGTGACCGCGACGTAGTCGTGCGCCGGTGTGCTTATAACTGTTCCTCTCTCGTATAATATCTCGTGCGGGGAGAGGTGGCTGAGCTGGTTGAAGGCGCACGACTCGAAATCGTGTGAGGCGTCAAAACCTCCGAGGGTTCGAATCCCTCTCTCTCCGCCATAGAAAAACCCTCACCAAATAGTGAGGGTTTTTCTATGGTATACCCGGCAGGATTTGAACCTACGACCTTCAGTACCGCAAACTGACGCTCTATCCAGCTGAGCTACGGGTACACAAACAACAGAGGTAATTCTAGCACATTCTCTGAGTATTTACCAGCCTAGAAACGGAAGCGGCGGGTCAGACTGTCTACAACATCTCGTTTGTATTCCTGATAGGGAAGGTACTCGGCAAGGGTGTTTACGATCTTTTCCTCGTCTTCTGGATCATAATGGATCACTAGCGGCGGCATAAAACGGCGCAAGGGTGTAAGCGACAGATAGTGCACAGGTTGATTATCAGCCACCGAAAACGTCTTGAACGTGCCGTAGGGATAAAGCTTCTGCTCTATATGGATACCCTTATTATCAATCCCATAGGTAAGCACTCTTGGCTGGCGCGCGGCAAACACCCCAATAATAACCCCCAGCAGAGCGATAACACCAGTCGACACAACATCTCTTGTGACAAAATAAATAACCGCGGCTGTTAGAAACGATGCGAGCACGAGCATCATGAACCAGCCGGTACTTTTGGGGTTGGCAGCATACTCTGACGCCGTCCACTCGATATGCGGAAGAACGGTATCAGCGGGCGGGCCGCCTTGGGGGATCTCGTCAGGACCTTCTGGAGCCTCCGGCTCGGCCGAGGCCGCGACCGCAAGGATACCTACCTCCGGAGCATCCTCTTGCTTCTGCCCGGGATCACCGGGGCGAAACACCCAGCCCGGCTCTCCTGTATCACCATCTTGCATACCTAGTAGTAGACTTTCTGCTGGCCTAAATCAGCCGTATTTTTCATATAATCTCGCAACATTCTTCTGAGAGCTAGTCTTCCTTGGGTTGTCTTTAGATAAGTCTCACGGCGCCTGGCGTCTGCTTCTTCTTTATATGCTTCGTAGAACACGAGTTCCCAAGGAAGCAGGTGCTTCGTGGACTGATTTAGGCCCTTATTGTGTTCCATTACCCTCTGCTTCAAGTTAGACGAATAGCCAACGTAAAAACTACCATTTACCACCGATTTTAAGTAATAAACATAATGGAACACTGCAGAAAGCTCACTACTAGGCATATGGTTTATTGTACCACTAGGAATTGCGAGAAGAGAAGAGCTGGAATTTTTGGCCAGAGCCCTGTATAATCAACCCCTGTTACGAGGTGTTTCCGCATTGTGCACATACGGAGAGGTACCCAAGTGGCTGAAGGGGACGGTTTGCTAAATCGTTAGTGGGGCGAGAGTTCCAGCGAGGGTTCGAATCCCTCTCTCTCCGCCAGATATATGCACAGAAGAACATCTCTTACGTGGAGAGATGACCGAGCGGTTGAAGGTAGCTGTCTTGAAAACAGCCGTGCCGGAAACGGTACCGTGGGTTCGAATCCCACTCTCTCCGCCAATCTAAAAACCCACCTTCGCGGTGGGTTTTTAGATTGCTATATTTCTATCTTTGCTCAAGTGACGGTCGCAAGACTACCTGCGGAGTAAGGCCCTGGATCTCGAGTATTCCTCTTCCAAGCGCACCTGTGACGACCCAGCTTACGTGTCTCTTATCCATAAAATCACTTAAATCTAAGATCTGCCAACGAAACAAAACCTTCGCACCCGTCTAGATACGATTTAGGGAGCTCTCTATCGAGATCTGCTTGAGGACTTCGCTCATAGTCTCGTACCGGATTATCAAGAGGGAACCTGTCAGCTGAACATACTGTCATAAGCCGAGTATATTCCCTTAACGGGCGCGGGCAAATACGGCGGCGTCTACGGATTTTGCGCCCGCCTCTTTGAGGGTCCGGGCGGCGGACTCGAGTGTGGCGCCAGTTGTGAGTACGTCATCTATCAGCAGAACAGGGCGGTTTTGAAGCAAAAACCCAGCCTTGGCACGAAAAGCGCCGTCCATGCTTTCCAATCGTTCTTTGCGCTTGGAGCCAACCTGGCGGTGCTGCCCGAGCCGGGTTAGGGCAGGGACATGCCTGTAGCCGCTCAACTTTGAAAATTCACGGGCAATCCGCGCCGCATGGTCGAAGCCGCGCTGGCGCACATGCGAAGTGATAGTCGGCACATGCACGATAAGCGTATTGGCGGGCAGGGCAGGAATTGTACTCATGAGCTCGCGGGCGATCAGGTCGGCTGCCTCGCCCGAGTACGAAAACTTCATTTTGTGCACCAGTTCCTTCGAGGCAGACGTGTACTCGGTCCTGGTAAAAACATGCTTCAGCGCTGTTTTTCGCCTGCAGGCGGGACAGACCTGGCCACCTTTGGACAGACGATTGCACCGATAGCACCGGCTTTCCTCGGCCGGCAGGAGGTCGTCAACACACCACAAACAGAGGAGTGGCCCCTCTGTTTGGCACCCCATACAGTGCGACGGGGCAATCAGGCGATAAAAGTGTTCAACAAGCCTCACTATGACTCCATTCTCCCACCGGCTGAACAAGTGTTGTGTATATTGTGTTGTAAATAAGTGCACAAAACCTTTGCACACTGTTATATATCTAGCTATACTAGTACCAAGATAAAAAATCAAATGTTTTGTAACTAAAGTGGAGGGGAGAAACCTAATGGCAAGACGGAATCACGACGATGACCTCTTGATGGAAGATGAACTGACTGCTGCCTTCTTGGGCGATGACGACATGCCTACCGCCGCAGACGAGCCAGTAGCAAACGATCAGGGGATGACAGGACCAGCTGCAAGCGACTGGGACGAAGATGAGCCAGTACCAGGCCAGCTCGCAGTAGATGTATATGAGACCAAGGACAAACTGGTCGTAAAGGCGCGTACTGCAGGTGTCAATAAGAATGACCTAGATGTCAGCATTAGCGACAACACGCTGTCTGTGCGCGGCACACTGAGCGCAGGCAACGAAGATGATGTAGAGAACTACTTTGTGCAGGAATGTTACTGGGGTGAGTTCAGCCGCAGTATTGCATTGCCTGTGCCAGTAAAAGAAGAGGAGATTGAGGCTATGCTCAAAGACGGCGTACTCACTATCTCATTTGCCAAGGTAAAACAAGATACCGTTAAGAAAATCGAAGTTCTGTAAAAGATACTTACGAGACATAAAAATCCCCCTGGTCAGACCAGGGGGATTTTTATGTAAGAGAATCAAGAGGTTAAGATGTGAACCGGCTACCCCGAAACAGCGGGTACCGTATCTACTGCTACGTGCTCACATTCTTGGCATTCGCTACAACAAACTTCACAATGAACTGAGCAAGTGCAACAATGACCAAGCCGATGATAGCATAGATAATAGTGTTTTTGGCACCTGTAACCTTGTTGCTATCACCACCAGAGGTGATGTACTTGAAGCCACCGACAACGATCATGATGACAGAAACGATACCAACGAACCAAGAAAGCCAGTTCACGACTTTTTGGACGATGTCGACGACGCCAGACCCATCCGCATCCGCATCTCCACAGTCACCCACGCCGGGACCCTGGAGACCTACGCCAGCACAGAGATTATCAGTAATAGACTGTGCGTTTACATTGCCAACTGCAGCAACAGGCAGAGCAACGGCAAAGCCGAGTGCAAGTACTGCTATTAATGTTTTTATCTTTTTTAACATAGTTTTATTATTCCTTATTTAGATCTAGTTTATTTATACCACTGTATTATATCCTGTACAACCCCACGGCTGGCAAGCTAACCGCACGTACCCCAATCCTCACGCGGAACCCTATCGCGACATTCTTGAATATCGGCCGCCGAACGCCCCGGGGCAGCGGGAGTAACATTCTGTAAAACAAACTGCACCAGCACCTGTGCCAGTGCGGCCACAGCGAGGCCGATTAGGGCGTACATAATGGTACTCTTGGCGCTATTAATACCATTACTGTCCCCGTTAGAGGTAATGTATTTAAGGCCGCCGATGATAACCATAATTATGGCAATAACCCCAATAATCCAAGATAGCAGGTTGATCACTGTGCGTAACAGCCCCCTAATGGAGCTGCCAGCGCTATCATTGGCGCAGCTCTGGCCAGATGCCGCGCCCAAGCCCTCGCAAGCCGCCTGCTTGGCCGCATCAGGCACCTGTGCAGAGGCAGTCGAAGCAATGCCCAGTACAGGCACCGCCAAGCCAAGCAGCAACACAAGGCTGAATAAACTCTTTTGAATCAAGTTTTTCATATTTTTATAATACTCCTACTAAGAATCTAACAATTACTTGCGATATTGAAAAGACCGCTACACCGATAAGCGCGTAGATTATAGTGTCGCGGGCGCTTTTTATACTGGCAGGGTCGCCATTGGCGGTAATGTACTTTATTGCCGCAATCATTATCATCAGCACCGACACAAAGCCAACCACCCAGCCAAGCATTCTGACAACCCTTAGGATGATCCCATCGTTGCCGGATATTGGGTCAGTACCGTCTGTACTGCAGACGGATGCATCATCGGTTACGCCCTCTTGGCAAGCATGCTCGAACGGGTCACCCGTCCACTGCGCAGAGGCAGGCACAGCAACTGCCAGCGGCGCTATAGATAACATAAGAATTAAAACAAGTCTTTTCATATCAAACATTATCCACCACAAAGGCCACTATCATAAAGGCTATCATGCTAATTACCAGTCCAATTGCTGCATAGATGATGGCATTGCGGGCCTTTGAGATATCTTCTGACTTGCCACGGGAAATCACTATCCTGAACGCCGCAATCGCAATAATAAGCACTGCCACCGCACCGGCAATAGCAAAAACAATTTGCAACCCTGCCTGCACCTGTGTCTCGCCAACTCCCTGTTGAGGAACATTCTTAATATCTTCGGGGCGAAGTGTCTGCGCAAAAGCTTGTAATGTATGTTTCATAACCTAAGGATATTCTAACCCGTGAGCCTTCTTGCAACAAAACTTACAATAGCGGCCGATGCGAGAGCAATAATGAGACCTATAAGCGCATTAATAACGGTTTGGCGGGCAGATTTTGCATTTTCCGGCTCACCCTGTGACAGGATAAAACGATACCCGCCGTAGATAATATAACCCACTGCAACCAGTGCAGCTATACGAAGCAAAATATCGACTACCGCAAGAGCAATGTAGCTAACTGTCTTCGTTACATCAGTTTCACCACCTGACTGGGGAAGAAAAACCTCGCACCTGCCGTTCACTGACGCACGATCAAGATACTGATACCAAGCGGGTAGCCCCAAAAACGATCCGCCGCCACACGAGTCTAAACAAGTGCCCGTTGTCCCGTCCCAATATCTTCCACCAGCTCCACACTGCTGGGCTCTGCGCTCAAACGTATCAGCACTCTGAGCCGACACACTCGGTACAGGTAGCAGCAGTGTGAAAAAAATGCTGGCAAGAAGTATCTTTTGGAAAATTTTCATATTACTCCTCCTGGTACAAGGTAGTTTAGCAATCCATAACCGAAAACTAGCAGAATCAGGGCAATGATGGCATTTCTGATCCGCCCCCTGGCTGCCGAAACCTTCTGAGGGTCGCTACCGGCACTGGAGTACTGTATGCCGCCCGCGATAATAGCTATGGTAATTACTATACCTGCAAGCACCGCAAGCACATTAATAGTAAGGGCTATGTAGTTGAGGATCCCGCAGTAGTTTTCACTGCCAGCAGCCTCTCCGCTCGTAGGACTGGTGCCCTGACAGTCGTTCGTCTGAGGCTGATAGGGTACGCACCTTGCAATATCGCTCTTCCACACCCCGCCGTCTGCCTGGCACTGCTCTGAGGAGGTTGGTCCTGAAGGAGTAGTGTCCTCTTCCGACCCTGAGCATTCGGATAACCCACCCTCTGGAGTAGGATCACCATTAGGACAGTACTCTTGGCATCCAGCCGGTCCACCAGCTGGCACTGGTTGCCCGTCAGGACAATAATCCGTGGTGTTATTATCCTGATTATCTGCCTTTTCTCCAAGATCACCTGTGACCCTATCAATGTTTGGATTAGTTGGAGTCGGACTGGTTCCAAAAAGGTTAGTAAAATATGATTGATTTCCCACTGTAAATGAACTAGCGCTCACGACATAGTCGTCTATAGCAGCACCTGGGTTACCCTTATAGCCATAGCCCGGTCGAGCACCGTCCACATATATATTCTTTGTGCTCTGTAAGTGCGCCCCATTATTATCGGGGTAGAACATATAATTTGTCCCCGGTATCGAGCACCAGTAATGCTCAAACTCTCCGAACGTATCGTCTTGTCCTCGCTCTCTAATCGCAAGTATCTCTTCCTTATCTGTAAAACCATACAGATCATAGTACGCGTCTATGTGAGTGGAGCAGGGGCCGCCATATTCTACCATCTCATAGTAGTAAGATGACTCGCTCTCAATTATCTCTGCCGAAGCACTTCGCCAAGATACAAAAGCAAATAAGTTAACGCACATGAGTATGGCGACTATCATGCCGATGAATAGCTTGGTGATTGATTCTCCGTATTTCATTACTAGTCTATGCTCCGCACTTCTACTACTTGCCCAAGAAGCCATTGTCCGTTCTGAGTCGTGTTGCGTCTCATTTCAAGTACAACGATCACTGGTACTCTGTTGCTTTTTGTGCAGGTATGTGCAGTTCGGACAGAATCATAATCGTCCCCATTAAATTGCCGGATCTCAGCTTTGTGGCTTGGTTGCTTTACTGTACGGCAACTAGCCCAATCGACATTAGTTCCAAAATAACCAGCGGCCATCGCATCAGCCAGCGAACCCTCCCAATCATGCAGCAGACTTGTCATATCTGCTGCTGCACTTAGATCGTCTTGCCCCAAGAAACTTATTACTCCCTGGGCAGCAGTAACCGCCGGGACAGCATCGTCGGCAGTAACCGCTCCGTCCACCACTATCGAACTAGAAATAGGCTCTCTTTGAGTGATGGCAAAGAGGGCAACAACAAGTATAACAATAGCGGCAACTGCTGCCACAAATATTACTACCTTACGATACCTGCTCTTGGGCGGCTGGATATTCGGATTAGGTGTTGTCTGGAGCCATGAGTAGTCAAGTTGTGTTTCCTGCTGTTCTGGGATCATAGTTATAAGCCTACCCTAAAGGGCTTGAACTGAAAAGTATCGCGTTATAGTTGCAGTGAGTATGCTTGGAGCATAGAAGAGCCAAGCTAATTATATTTCACAAAATCCCGCCAGGTACCAGATAGCTCAGCAATGCATACCCAAAGATAAGCAACAACAGGGCAATAACGGAGTTCCTGATCCGAGATTTGGCAGCTGAAACCTTCTGAGGGTCGCTACCGGCACTAGAATATTGCATACCAGCAACAATAAGCGAAGCCGTAATAACGATGCCCGCCAAAACCGCAAGAGCATCTATAAAAATAGCTATGTAGTTGAGAATCCCACAGTGGTTTTCATCACTCTCCCCAAGACCACTTGTAACGCTTGGTCCTTGGCAGTCGTTGGTTGTCTTGGACTGGTAGGCACGACATACACCGTCTGTGGGATCATCGGGATTTTCTTCGTTCTGCACCCATTCACGCCCACCTTGTATACACGAGTCTCTCTGTGTGACACTTTCTGATGGAGTATAAGTGGTAGTGCCTCCTGAACTGCTCGAAGTCGAACCTGCGCTACCCCCTGTTGAGCCAGATGAAGATGAGCTGCCTCCGGGCAACGGCAGAGAACTGCTGACATATCCATGAAAAGTCTGTCTAGGCGTCATGGTTTCGCAGCCGGTACCCGTGCTAGGACCAGCAGTAACACAACTGGTCCCCCAGTTACAGGTCCTGGTAGTCGGACTCCAATAACTATTCCCCTCTACAGCTTGACAGATGTTCTGAGCCTGGCGCAGGTTGTGAGCGTTCCGCGCCATCACCTCGGTTGCATCGCCCGACCCACAATGTACATGAAACATTATTGTACTATTCCGGTCTCTCGTCATATAACAATGTCCGCGCGTACCCGAAGTGAGACGCGCATAATTTTCGGTAGGGCAAGTCATACGCTCAAAATTTCTATCGCCAGCCCTATAGTAGCAGCCCTGCGTTAGCGGAGGTGGCTGGGCAACAGTGTTATTGGGCGGCAAAAATAATAACAGACCCGCAGTCATGCCATAAGCCAAGGCAATCAGGACTGCAAACCTCCCAACCTTGCGGCCAGGGCGGCTGGCTCTAGAGATAATTGTCATATACCTAATATACCTCTTTTAGCCCATGATCTTTTACAGTAGCATGAGCAAACCGCCACGTATCCGCACCTGCAATATTTCTGTTCATCTCCATAGTTATATCCAGCTCCCAGCCGTCTGTCTGTTTGCATGTAAGGTTAATGAGAGTGGTGTCATAGAGAGTCCCTCCGTGCTCGCTTACCCGGGCCGGGTAACTTTCGAGGGCTGAGTGCCTACACGTTGCTGGATCCAGCGTATCGCCAAAATAGGTAAAGGCCACCTCCTCAGTAAATCCGCCACCAATTTTATTGTAAGCGCTTACCAAGCCCGATGCCTGCTGCATATTACCTTCACCTACCAGCTGCAGGAAGTTCTGGGCCGACTGAACCGCCGGCGCGGCTTTTTCAGCCGAAATTTGACCGTCTACGACATACGACAACCCTTGGGTGGAGTCATTTCGTCCACCAAACGCCAACAATGCAAAAAGCAGCGCGATAAGCACAGCAGCTGCTATAACAATCAAAAATGCGCCTCCTCGCTTTGGCGAAGATGGTTGGACCTGGCTAGGCGGCTGCAGCCACGAGTAGTCGGGCGATGGTTGATCCTGATCGGGATTCATATGGTCTAGTGTAGTTCACCTTGACTATCTCTCCAAAATCTCTCGGCCTCCTGAGTAAATAAGCCCGTTTTATGGTATATTTATGGCAAATGAAACGTTTCAAAAAAATAGGGTTGGGACTAGTTACTGCACCTATTCTTGTAAAATTTACTGTGCTTGTGGTTGTTTTTGTTGCATCTTTTTTTGTGTTAAGCGCACCGCAACACGTGGATGCACAGGCATATCAGAGCGGAGAGGATATCAAGTTTAGGGATACCGTATATGCTTATGCTGGTATAGATACTAGAAGCGGACGAGACACCTCTGGCTGGGCATTTTACTTACCTGAAAATTTTTCTTGCGGGAACAAGGTTATTGTAGACAATCCTGCTACAGAAGGCCGAGTGTCGCTTCGCGATACGTTCCCATATACAGATGCTCAAAATCCAATCATTGGTGATTGTTGGGCCGCAAGTATAGACAGCGATCTAGACTGTTATGCAGTTGGTGGTGTTCCAGTAGCTAATGTTGGCTGTGTGACTGGCAGTGTGACCGGGGGACCCGGAATCGCTACTGCACTAGAAAATGCTGATACACAAGACGTGTGCGAAAACTCTGCAAATGGGACTTGGACAAATGGGAGTTGTGACCTTGGAGCAAGCAGAGCAAGCACGAGAGACGATGCTTCGAGCACAGGGGAGGAACTTGCTAACACCTGCGAGAGTAGAAGTGGCGCATGGGGGTGGCTGCTTTGTTCTGGCATCGATCTTTTAGACGGCATGATTAACTGGGTCGATAATCAGATCCAACGCCTGCTTGAGGTCAATCAGGACAGGTACACCAATGACGCGCTCAAACGTGCGTGGGCAACCCTTAGGAACATCTCATACATGATCCTCATCCCCATCATGCTCGTTATGGTTATTGGTACAGCTATAGGGCTTGAGACATTTAGCGCCTACACCGTACGCAAGGCGCTACCGCGCATGGTAATAGCTATAATATTCATTGCGCTGTCCTGGTATATCTGTGTATTTATGATTGGTATGTTTAATGCCATTGGGAGCGGAGTTGTTGGCTTAGTTACCGCTCCCTTTAGAGCAGAGATTGCTGCCAACGAAATCGACCCTGCCTGCGCAGATGGCAGCCTCAACCTTACGTGTCTATTCTCTACAGATATCGGAGTGGAAGGAGGGGCCGGAATACTGCGCGGAATTGCCACTACATTTGCTCAGGTTGGGTTAATTCTTGGCCTTGTCGTGTTCTTGGTATGGCAAGGGGCGATTCTGCTCTTGGGAGCCGTCGCTGCGTTTCTTGTCCTCTTTGCCAGGGAGATGTTTATACTTGGGCTCATGTTGATGGCGCCACTTGCCATTCTCGCTTGGATATTCCCGGGTAACGATAAGCTATGGAAAATGTGGTGGAACTCGTTTTCAAAACTCCTGATGATGTTTCCGCTCATTATGGGGATTATTGCTGTTGGTAGAATTTTTGCATGGATTATCAATGAAAGCCCAGGCGGTGCGCTAGAGGGCAGTGTGCTGCATCCAATCATGAAGCTGACCGCCTATCTGTTACCATACGCATTTATACCATTCACCTTTAAAATGGCTGGCGGCGTTTTTGCTAATCTCGCCGGAATTGTTAATGACAAAGACAAGGGCCTTATCGACAGGGCCAAAAACCTTCGTGGTGGCCTGGCCAAGAAGGGCCACGAGACCCTTATGGATGGAAAAGGCCGTTTTGGTTCAGCAGACAGCAGGCTTGGCAACGCCTACAGGCGTAGTGCGAATTTTGGCAGACACGGTAGTTTAAGTCCTTTCGGAAGGGGTAAGAGCCGCTGGGAAGAATATGAAAAAATGCATCGTGAAAAAGTTGCTGACAAACTGCTTGAGGAGGGCGGCGGTAGAGCATTTAACGATGACGATGCCTCTGCTTTACTCATACGAAAGGGGATGGATCGAAAGACTTTTGTTGCCGAGTATTCAAAGATGCTTCGTGAGGGGCGAGATAGTGGGAAGCGTGCAGACCTACAGGGCGTAAGCGATGCGCATATATCCGAACTAGCTGAGAACGCTCTATCAAGATCTGAACAGGCAGTAGGGGCTAGGGCTGGCAGCGCGACGATGCGTGTTGCTGCTCAGAAGTTCCGTACTGCTATGACAAATACTGCCTATGATCCTGGCAAGAAGGGTTTGGCAGATCTGCAGAAGGACCTCAAGTCATTGCAAGATGATGGCTTAATTACAGATGTAGATGCAGCGGGCTGGATGAAGTCAAACAGGGGTCGTGCTGATTTCAGCGCCAATGGATTCTCTGACACGATTAGCTTCGCAGGTGCGAAAATAAAGGCGGATGGCAGTACATATTCCGCCGCAGACCAATTAGCTGCCGCCTTCAGGGGAGCCGACCCTAGAGAGGTCGTAGGTAGCCACCAGAGAACCGTTGAAGGGTTCGCCGAACAAGCCGAGGAGAATCTCAAGGTCGCTCTTGCAAGTGGTTCCCAACGAGATATAGATCTTGCACTTGCAGACGTCGCAAACATATTCGATACAATGTCCAACATATCCACTAAAAAGGCACAGGTCTGGGCCGATAAGGTATACTCGATGCCCACCAGCATCGAACAGGAAGTGGTTACCGGTGTAGGTGGAGTCAGGTATGACGTTGAGGACGGCAAAGCAATTCCTATTCCTGGACCAGACATAAGAAGAGAGTCTCGGAAACCTTCTGTAAGAGAACTTATGGATCAAGCACGAACTACAAGTGATACTTTCCTCAATCGCAGAAGAGAGTATGGGAGTGCTCGTGATGCCCACTTAGCAGGAAGTGCCGCCGAGGCGACGAGACCGCCAGACCCCCCTGGAGGACCGTAGTACATGGCGACATATAAAGTACTCCAAGACATCGAGGCAGAGGACAAGCTGTTTGGGCCGTTTACGCTCAAGCAATTTATCTTTGGCGGTGTTACGGCAGTTATTATTTTTATTCTCTTTCAGATACTCGTGTCTCCGCTGCCGATATTCTTGAAGGCTCCTTTGGTCTTTGTGTTTATCCCGCCGCTTAGTCTCTTTGGATTCATGGCGGCACCGATAAGTCGCGACCAGCCAAATGATATTTGGCTGCTGGCGCGGCTGCGGTTTTTATTCAAGCCCCGGACTCGTATCTGGAGCCAGGACGGCATCAGCGAACTGGTTACCATAACAGCCCCCAAGCAAGACACCCATGTATATACAAACAGTATCTCCCAAACCGAGGTAAAGAGCCGCTTGCAAGCACTTGCCAACACAGTGGACACGCGGGGCTGGGCCACAAAGAACGTCAACACGAATTTGTTTACTCAGCCAGACTACATATCCAGTGCTCAGTCAGACCGCCTGATAGATGCCGCGGAATTGCCGCAAGATACAGCTATCGTTAATGTCACTGCAGCCGACGACGTTATGGATCCGCTCAACAATTCCACTGCGCAGCATCTGGATCAGCTGATCCAAGCTTCGACAGCCGCCCACAAGCAGCAGGCAATTGCTCAAATGACAACACCCGCACCGCAGCCAGCAACTCCCGCAGCGGGCCAGGACTACTACTTTATGAATCAGCCGCAACCGCCGTCCGAGCCGCTGCCAACAAATTACGCGACGTTTGATGCAAGTCAGGTTGTACAGCCCGGCGCAAACGACGTGGTTGCGTCTGCCCAATCCACTGCCGAAGAAGATGTGCTAGCACATAAATTACGTGAAGAGAAGCAACAAGCCGTGTCTCATATCAAGGATCGCATGAAGGTTGTCACACCACTGCACGACCAAGACGGCAACCTAGTCTCACCAACCCCTTTGCCCCAAGCTATACAGGCACGGCCAGCTCCTGTTCAGCAAAGTCCGAATAACCCCGCTCTGCAGCAACTCTCGCAGAACAACGACCTCAACATCTCGACCATTGCAAGACAAGCCAAGCAAGCGCAAGACAGCGGTGATGATAGTGAAGTGGTAATCTCTCTGCATTAGCAGAAAATATCACCTTGCCACTAGCTACTAGTCACTGGTTGCCAAATCATCTATAATCTATCTGAAGATCAACTCTTCTTGTAAGGTGGGCATATAATTACTATTTATGGATCCAAATAATCAGATTCCGACTCCTTATCCCCAAGCAGGCGATCAGCCTGCGCCTGCAAACATAGCCCCCGGCAGTGTCCCGATTGGTCCACAAGGGCAGTATACGCAACCTGGATATGCCCCCCAGGCACAAGCCGCAAATACCGGACAAACCGCGGCGCCGGTCAGGCAGACAAACCCCAATAGTACCCAGAATACCCTCCAGGTTGCCGAGGTAAGGGATGGTATTGTTATCATGAACGATGGCTCATTCCGGTCGGTGCTTATGCTCAGGAGCATTAACTTTGACCTTATGAGCCCGCAGGAACGCGAATCTGTTGAGTATGCATACCAAGGATTCCTGAATTCGCTTTATTTTCCAATCCAGATACTGGTGCGCTCGCGCAAGGTTGATATCCGGCCCTACATAGAGAAGCTCGACAAAATCCGCTCAGAACATGACAACATGCTGCTGGCACTGCTTATGGAAGACTATATTGACTTCATGGGCAATATCGCCATGCAGACAAACATCATGGATAAACAATTTTATATCGTGGTGCCTTTTATACCCGAAGGCCTTGAGGCTCAGAAGGCAATTGAGGCAAGTAAAAACTTTATGAATAACCTGCTTGGGGCATTCAAAAAAAGCCAGGAACAGCACGTAACCATAAACGAGGCCGATCTGGAAGCTGCAAAGACAGAGCTGCGCAATCGCGTGCAGGCGGTTTTGGCGGGCCTGCTTCAAACTGGCGTGCAGGGCCTGCCGCTCGATACTCAGGAACTCATTGAGCTTTTCTATGACACCTACAACCCGGATACGGCAACCCGGCAGCAGCTTCGCAACTTTGGCGACCTTACAGCTCCTGTTGTCACCAAGGGCCAGGGAGAGGCAACGCAGCCAAATCTTCAGAAGGAACTAAGATGATAGGGAAATTTTCAATTTTCAATTTTCAATTTTCAATCAATCATCAATGCCATGATGAATTAAATAGCGCTGCGCAGCAGCTGCCTTCATTGCAAATTGTTCATTGCAAATTGTTCATTGCTCCTGAAAGGAGCGTCTGATGGCTTTTGGCAAAAAAAATGATGCCGCTGCAAGCGACCCTGTTGCATTGGCCCAGGCTCAGAGGCTCCGTGAAGAGCAAGAGGTACAGGCAGCATTCCAAAAAGGCATTACCGCGCTACGCGATTTTATTGCCCCAAGTTCGATCGAATTCCAGAGCGGATTTTTCCGCATCGGCACACGTTATGCGCGAACTTTTTATGTCTACGGCTATCCAAGACAGATCTTCACTGGCTGGCTCAGCGGCATGGTTAATCTTGATGAAGTCATCGACCTGAGTATGTTTATCTATCCCGTGGAGAGTCAAGTGGTGCTCGAAAACCTCCGCAAAAAGGTCACCCAGCTCGAAGCTGGTCTGCAAATCGATGCCGAGAAGGGCCGTGTCCGCGACCCGGGCAAGCAGGCGGCAATCCAGGACGCTGAAGAAATGCGCGACAAACTGCAGGTAGGCGAAGAGCGATTTTTCCGTCTTGGCCTTTACTTTACCCTGTACGCTGGCAGCCAGGAAGAGCTTGAGTTTGTCACCCACAAGGTTGAGTCTCTGCTTGGCCAGCAGCTCGTCTACAGCAAGCCCGCCAGCGCTCAGCAAGAGCAAGGACTCAACAGCAGCGTGCCTCAGTTTACCGACCAATTGCAGATCAGGCGCAACATGAACACCGGAGCCCTGAGCACAACTTTTCCGTTTACATCGGCAGATCTCAGTCAGGAAAACGGCATTATGTATGGTATTAATATGCACAACTCAGGGCTGGTTATCTTTGACCGTTTCTCTCTCGAAAACGGTAACTCAGTGGTGTTTGCCAAGTCTGGTGCTGGTAAAAGTTTTGCTGTGAAGCTCGAAGCATTGCGATCGCTTATGTTCGGCACCGAGATATTTATTATCGACCCGGAGAACGAATACCAGCGCATGGCCGAAGCGGTTGGTGGAGCCTATGTACGGCTCAGTCTCAACTCTGTCACCCGCATCAATCCGTTTGACCTCCCTCAGGTTGTCGACAGCGAGGAGGCTGACAATGCACTGCGGAGCAACCTCATCACCCTTCACGGGCTCCTACGCCTCATGATGGGCGGAGCACAGGCGCAGATGGCAGGACAGCAAGCCGGTGCAATCATGCCAGCCCTGAGCCCGGTCGAGGAGGCTGATCTCGATGCAGCGCTTATCGAGACGTACGCTCGGGCAGGGATTACCAACGATCCGCTCACACACCAGTCGCCAGCTCCGACTATTGCCGACCTGTACGACGTACTCCTGCACATGGGTAATACCGGGCCGCAGCTTGCCCAGCGGCTGCGCAAGTACACCAGCGGTACTTTTGCGGGTATTTTCAGCCAGCCGAGCAATATCGATATCAACAATCCGTTGGTAGTATTCAATGTCCGTGACCTCGAGGACGAACTTCGTCCAGTAGCAATGTATATTGTCCTGAACTATATCTGGAACAAAACCAAGGCTGACCAAAAGCGCCGTATTCTAGTGGTCGACGAAGCCTGGCAGCTTATGAAGTATGAAGATTCGGCCAGCTTCTTATTCTCATTAGCCAAGCGAGCGCGCAAGTACAACCTGGGTATCACTACTATTACGCAAGATGTTGAAGATTTTATGGGCTCACGTATGGGTCGTGCAATTGTTGCCAACGCCAGTATGCAGCTGCTGCTCAAGCAGTCTACATCTGCGGTTGACGTCTTGTCGGAGGTGTTTAAGTTGACGAGCGAAGAGAAGAAACGGCTTAGTCAATTCCCGGTTGGGCAGGGACTGTTCTTTGCCGGGCAAAATCATGTTCATATTCAGATTTTGGCCAGCCCAACCGAACAAGGGCTTATAACCACCAACCCATCACAAGTACAGGCCATGGAGGCTGGCGAAATAAGCCAGGGGCAAGGTACAATAGACCTTGATAACAGATTAGCTCCAGGGATGTAGGGAATGGCAGTATACGACCCCGAAGATCAGGAAAAACAGGCTTTATCCCCATCAGAACTATCGAGTAAGGAGGCTGAGCTCGGTAAATCTTATGATGAAAACTCTCGCCATTATCAAAGTGATATGCGCGGCGACAAGCAACGTGATTTGCGTGAACAAAGGCAAGCATACGACCAAGAAGAAAAAGAAAATCTTGCGAAGAGGCTACGAGATACTTTTCAGGAAGCTCTTGACCAAGATAAAGCCGACGGGAAAGATTTGGGGTACCTCTATAACCCAAACGATAAGGGCAAAGGAATCCGCGCCACAATCTCTGGCCTAAGTGGAAGGAAGAAGGGTCTCATAGTCGGAGCGGGGGGCGGTGTTATCGGTGTAGTACTTACCTTGAGTGGTATTTTCGGGTTTTTAAATTCGTTTAAATTAGATCATCTCATTACTAACCTCGACGCTACAGCATTTGCAAGAGTCAACTCTATGTTTGATCGGAGGAGCAGCAAATGGGTCGCGGCATATGTCAATATCCGCCTTGACGAGCTCGCTGGAGGTCTTGACCGGCTACCTGACGGGTCTGTCAACTTTGCCTCAGGCAGAGTTGATACCAACAGACCCTTTACAGACTGGTATCGTACACTCAGATCAAACCGCTTCGAACAAAGAATGTTCAATGACCGAGGGATCCACTTTTCGAGTAATGCCACGCCCGATGGGAGAGCACGGTTCGTACGTGTTCAGGTCGGACAATCGATAATAGACAGCCCCCATTTTGACTCTTCGCTCAATGCGGCTGGAAGACGGCAGCTTATTACCCAAAACCTAGACAATATGACAATGGATATATTTGAAGGTCCCGGAGCCAGTAAACAGATGCGCAGGCAATTAAGGAGCGACCTTAAGAACGATACGCGTTTCTATCAGGTACTGAAGAGGCGGCATATACGCAAGGATATTCAGAACAAGATAGGCGTGAGGGACTGGAGGTTCTTTGAAGTAACCCGTGAAAAGGCGGCCGACAAAAGAAGAGAGTTCAAGAACAAGATGCTGACCAGAATTATTCCAGAAAGTACAAAAAGCGGCACGTTCCTCTTATGTGTCTTTGGGCTTGGCGCCTGCCAATCTACGGCTGATCCGGCAAGCCCGGAAAGCCGGATGGGAGGTGGAGCACGAGGCTCACCCCTGGATGAGGGTGACGCTGTTTCAAGAACGGATACTGACGGAAACCAGATAATTGATGAAAGCCGCCGGGGATCAGCCCAGCCGGATGCCGATAAGGCAATCCTCGAGGCAAGCCAAGAAGCCGCTGAAGCAGCGGGTGATATTGTAGATGACTTGCCAGGGAGAAAATTCCGTAGCGCATTCATGAAGAAGATACTCTCTAAAGTGGTGGGGACTATAAATGTCATAAATGTCGTTGACACTATGGACATGCTCCTGCGCATCCACAAGAATATTTTAGGAGGCAAACTTAGCCACATGGTGATTGCGGCCAGAGCCGCACAAGCGCTCGCAGCATACACCACCTACGGCATTATGAGAGATCAGCTAAAAACCGGGGATGTAACACCGGAGGAACTCGGTTACGCTATGGAGGGCCTAAATGGTATAGCCAATAGTGAAGGTTATGATTTCTTCTTTAAGAGTAGCGGGCAATCAACAGTATCTGCCATGGCTGACCGCAAGACCTTTTGTAAGGATGATTATGTAAAACAGCCTAAGGATTATTACTTTTTGTGTGATGACACAAAGATTGGTGGGTCATCCAGAGCCAGCAGCCTGGAGGAAACCTACCAAAGCAACCCCGCCTTTGCTGCGTTTCGCCTCGCCATGGAGGGATACCGAAGGGCCAGGGACAGTTTTATAGGAAAAATAGTTGGCGGGTTTGCCAACTGGCTTATGGAGAGGTTTAGTGACGTTTTTTCGTTTGTCTTATCGCCTATCCTGAGTCTTTTTGAGGATGAGATGGAAGCGCTCGTTGCATGGCTCGGAGATAAGATTACCGTGGCACTTGGGGCAGGACCAATACTAACCGGCGACCCTGATGTCGATCACCCAGGGCTAACTATGAATATGATCGCACAGGGGGCTGCATACGCTGGCGAGCTCAATGCAAGAATGTCTGGAGCTGCGATAGAAAATGAAGATACAAGAATCTACACAAACAAAATAACCGCGCAATACCTTGCGGACGAAGAAGCAAGCAAGAGCCTCTACGAACGCTACTTTGCTCTGGACAATCCAAAATCTTTTGCAGCAACTACATTCTTTGGTTTCATAAACACCTCCTTTAGTAATGTTTTCACAAACGTTGGCCAGGTGTTTAGTAACGGGCTTGCGGTACTCTTTTCGCCAAGGGCCTTAGCAGCCACAGACTCTTTCGGGGCCGCTGAGTTTGCAGGTCTCGAGACCTATGCTTTCCCGCCCGTTTGTATAGAGAACGATCCACTTACAGTGATGCCGCTTGAGATGACGAATGCAGATGATCTGGGGTTGATACCCGTTGACGACATCGACTGGAGCCTGTTAGGCAATGAAGAGGCCTTTTGGGAGAAGGTGTATGAGAGCCTTGACGAAGATAACCAGGATATCGCCCTTAAGGTTTACAATTGCGAACTGCTAGACAAGAGGATTAGGGGAGGTCTGGGCTACACCTCTGGGTACACAGATGACGGAGGGCTGGAGGATGGCGACGGAGGAACCGCAAAGGGCGGAGCAAGCGGCCCAATAACTTTGGTTGGTGACTTAGCATTTCCATTAGCTGTACGAAAATCAAATATCGGGGGTGGTATGTTCACAGGGGGCGACACACAAATCTCAGGTCACCCGTACACGGCTTACGATATTATGGCGCCGAAGGGTACTACAGTAGTATCCATGACCAATGGGCGGGTCGTACGCGTTTCCCGTGATTGCACTGGTGACACAGTGGCCGCTATAACCGTCAACATCCCAGAGCAAGGGATATCAATATGGTACGGCCACCTGAATCCGAGCAGTGTCCGTGTAAGCGAGGGGCAGCAAATAACAGCCGGGACCCCTCTGGCCACTGTGGTTGACAGTGCTGTAGATTGCAAGAGCGGGGCTGATCATCTCCACATAGACGCATCCGCTAATGAAGGCGGCAGTGTCTACCGGCCTGGTTGCGCACGACCAGGGAACGGCGGTTGCACAGACGCCAACAGGGCACGATTTAGGAGCATCGGGCGTCAGTTATATGAATTATTTCAACAACTTCCGGAGTAAGCTATGAGAATATTATCCCTGAAAAAAATAGCAAGACTCCTCGCACTAGCAACCGTGAGCGGCGTATTCTTTACAGCCCCTCTTGTATCTGCCCAGCTCGTGGATCCGCTTGGACATCCCTTCTACGACCCGGAATCAGGATGCGTTGGCATATCAAGCTCTGCGGCGTCCGGTTCGTCTCGTGTGTATCTTCTTGGCGATTCATGGTTGGCACGTATGAAGGGAGTGTCTCCTTCGATCGAAGAAACTCTCATGTCACGGGGGATGAGCGTTTTAGGAGCAAATAGCGTCGTGGGCAGATCCATAAACGGCAGGGGGCAAGGAGATGGAAACAATCAGCCGCAAAGCGGGCTGGAGGCAATTGGACAGGATAGAAAAGATATACAGAGTGCAGATAAGATTGTGGTGATCCTTGGCACTAATCCCGACGACTATTCCGGGTCGATTGCCAACTTTGTGAATTCTTTTGGTAACTCCAATGCTCAAATCTACTGGGTTAACACCTCGGCGAACTCCTCACGGAGTATTGCACGGTCAGCCAGCCAAGCGAATGAAGCTATACGGAACTACGCAGCAACAAACAGCAATTTCCATGTGGTTGATTGGTTTTCTGTCGCGTTTCCAGGAGGAAATGCGACCAGCATCAGTACGACCGCTTCCAGCAGCCTCATGGACTCCGACAGATTACATCCCAGTTTAGGAGAGGGCACCTCCACGCTTATAGATTTAATTGCCAGTTCACTGGGCGGTGGAACAGGATCGGTGAGACAAACCTCGCCAAGTTCAAGCCCGGCCTCAAGAGGGAGCCTTCCTCAGTTAGCCGTTGATAGGATGGCCCCCTACGAGGAGCGAGTGGCTGTCAACCGTCCGGTATACGAAGCTTTGGCTGCAAAACATCAGTTGTCTTGGCAAATTTTTGCGACTCTCCACATACGAGAAGCTGGGGCTGATCCAAACAGGTCTATGCTTGGCGGAGAACCGCTTGGCACGAAGGCTGTAGATAGTGACAATACCCCACACACACTAGAGGAAAGTGGGGATAAGGCCGCAGGATTCTTTAAGGATCTCGCGAGGGGAGTTTATGATATTGAAATTACCTCAAACAGTTCTGATGAGGATCTTCGGCACGCCTTCCTTGCATACAATAGAGGATACCGATATAAGCGTGTACCCGCTTCTGAGGGCGGCCCCTGGCCTCCTGAAAAATCACCCTACGTTATGAACTTGTTTAGTACGGAGTTTATGGGGCCGGATGGTGATGGGATGCTTTTTCCGGGCGGAGGCAACACAGACGGCCGAGGATGGGGTGAGCCATCTCAGAGACCTGGAGATAAGAATTCCGTTCCAGGAGCGATGACAATTCTTGCATATCTAGGCATGTCTCTCCCTGGTAGTGGAGGATCTTGCGGCAACGTATCAGCAACAGGTGATTTGGTATGGCCGGTCGTCGCAAACGGAGCTCCAGCGGGAAGAGTAACGGCTTGCTGGTCGGACTTAAGAACTAAAACTGTTAGCGGGGGGAAATACTACCACTCTGGTATTGATATCGGTGCGGCTGAAGGAACTGATGTTTTGGCAGTAAAGGCAGGAAGGGTAGTTTTTGCAGGACAGAACACCGCCTATGGTAATCTTGTAGTTATTGAACACGCAGATGATGGCATCTGGTCTCACTATGGACATCTTGTAAATATTGAACCCGGTATTACGGCCGATACTACCGTCACGAGCGGGCAAAAGATCGGGGGGGTTGGCAACACCGGCATCAGTCTTGGGGCGCATCTTCATTTGAATATGTATCGCTCTTGGCCCTTCGGAGCACTGCCAGAGGGCGCCGGAAACAGTAATGGGCAAGAAACCATAAACCCACTCACCAACGGGCTTGTGATTCCCGACAGCATACAGGACATACCAAATTGCAAAGCATACCCAAACGGGGGAAGGGAGGATAGTCTTGCGCTCTAATAGTCTGTTACGAAATATCCTGGGAGCTACGTTGATAGCTGGAACATTGTTGTTGCTGTTTTTGCTGGTTCAGCATCTTATGCGGGCAACTATCATCATAACTCTGCAAGATGGGCAGGATACAGTCATACAAACCGTTGGTATTAGTCCAAAAACCATCGCCTCCAGCAACAAACCGGGTAAGAATACTTTTAGGGTGGCGCGCGGAGAATATACTATTACGGTGAGTGATGAAAAAAGAGCGTCAAAAGCAACCGTCAAGCTTGGCTTTCGGGGTAAGGCAGAGCCAAGCCTTGAACTAGTTGATCCCTTGTATGTCATCCAGTCAAGCAGCCGTCAGGTACTTTCCGCTGGCTTCGTAGACGACAATATAGCAACACTTGATGCAGATAGTCTTTCTGTAAGAAACCTCGACGGAAAGATTATGGGTGTAAGTGATGGTCTAAAAACAAGAAAAGTGGTGTTCTCTAATGATAGGCATTTTCTTATCATAGATGCCTACGGCCTTTTATTTATCGCAGATAATAAGGATGGCAGTGTCAACTTATCCAATACATCACCAGATTTTAGACAGGTTGTTGCTGGCTCTTATGATAGTATTGCCAAAAAATTCTGCGTTCTTTCATCAGATAAACAAGTCGGCTGGGTTGATCCTTTAGGCAATGGTGTTGACGGTGTGACTTTTATTGAAACATCACAACAGCTGGACACTATCACATGTAGCGGAGGCACCGCTGTTGTTTCGAACCTTGATAGAGATTTTGACGGCGAGACAAGGCTCACCGCAAGAACAACTAGAGTCTTTGTTGTGTCGGGCGGAACAACAACTTCGTTTGATGTCCACGACCTAAGCGCAGCTGTTGCTGTAGATTCACAGCACGCTGCCTACATAAGTGCCGGTGCAGTCTATCTCTATAAAACAGCCTCAGATGAGGCCTCTATTATACACACTACTCAGAACAACAATAAAAATGCACTGGTGAGTATATCGGGAGATCTGTATGTATATGACAGAAATGAACTATGGAGGGTATCAAACGAAGGTCGGACTGCCCACAGAGTTCTCGCTCATCCTGATCTAACTGGTATAGTAGCAACAAATCAGCAGGGTGGAGGTATCATTTTTTCCATAAGTGTTGGGTTGCAGAGAGGAGCCTACGCTACAACCGAAAATGAAAGCTTACTGCGCGAAAGTCAACGGCTCTCACTGAAGCTACCTTATGTCGGTGATGATTTTATCGTTGAAAAGTATTTTGACGGAGAAAAAATAGTAATTAGGTCAACCAACCTCGCACCCATTCCGTCGCATGGGTCAACAGCCATATATGATACCACCACCGAAAAAATAACTACGTTTGTCCGGGGCCTAGGGATTGATACCGCTCTTATCCAAGTAAAATCTAACTAAGCGGGATTATCCTGCATTCGTCGAGGAAGTTTTGAACAACCACGTCGGCGTCGGTGGTGGTTATAAATGTCTGATAGCTTTTTAGATGATGTGTCAGCGCTTGCCGGCGCTTGCCGTCGAGCTCACTGAATACATCATCTAGCAACAGGAGGGGCCGCAGGCCGCGACTTTCCTCTAATATCGTGAGTTCGTACACCTTGAGCGCCAATAGGACTGTGCGCGTCTCTCCGCGCGAAGCTGTTGTGTGTATGGGCCTGTCATCAAAATAAACCATAAAATCATCGCGGTGAGGGCCATAGGTTGTAAATCCGCGTGCAATATCCAAGTCATACGACTTTTCAAGTGCCTGCAAAAGCACCGTCTCATACTGCTGATGGGGGAGTTTGCTTTCGTACCGTATAGTTACTTTTCTGGCCTTGCTGTCAGCGATATTCTCGTATAAATCTGGTAATACTTTGTCAATTTTTGACACAAATTCGTGCCGTTTTGCCGCAATCTCGCCGCCCAGTTCACTCAGCCTAATATTCCACACAAACAATTGATCCTCTGCGGGCGGGCGGGCGCTTTTAAGCAGAGCATTTCTCTGCGAAAGGACACGTTTGTAGTGTTTTCTCAGTGTTTTGTATGAAGGTACGATTTGTTCGAGCAGATTATCAACATAGACACGGCGTTGTTCCGGCTGCCCATGCAGGAGGCTTAGATGATTCGGCTCGAACAAAACTACCGGGTGAGTATGTTGAAAAGTAAGCAGTTTGTAGGGTTTTTCATCAAAAACATAGCTCTTCTGAACACGACCACTAGAGCCTTCAAACTTAATAGTACGGCTATTTGATTCAAGCTGTGCATCCACCCGCGACCACTCTTGCCCAACAGTAACAAGATCCTGGTCTTGAGCACGATAAGAGCCGCCGCTACAGATCACAAGTATCGCTTCGAGTAGATTCGTCTTGCCGCTGCCGTTTGGGCCGACGATAATATTTACACCCGGCTCAAATTCAAAGCTCTCATCAGCATACGACCGGTAGTTTTGTAAGCGGATATTGGTAATCATGTACACATAAGAGTATATGCGATAGGTCCATTCCCTACGAACGAAGAGGCATAATAATATGCTTATAGTCAGTGCTCTTTGGGTCGGAAAGCAGACAGGCATCCAGCTTGCCATTAAACTGAAAAGTGACGGTGTCTCCAGAAAATACGTGGAGCGCATCAAGTACATAACGCGAATTAAGCGTCACCTCTCCAGAGCCAGACACCTGAGCATCGGCACTTGCGGTATTTTCTCCAAGCTGCGAGGCAACCGAGTTAATACTCACCTGACCAGACGCCTCGTCGACGAGGATTGTAATACTGCCGGCAGACTCGCGTGCAAATAGCGACGATACCTTTGTGATATTAGTAAAGTCAGCCCTGCTGAGTGTAGCGGTCACTGAGAATTCAGATGGTATGAGCTTTCGGTAATCCGGATATGACCCCTCGATTAATCTGCTCACAAGCTCGATTTCGCCTACTGTAAACAAGATTTGCTGGTCATCAAACGAAACAGTGACTACCTCGTCACCATCGCCCAGTATGCGCAGCAAATCCTGCATGGCGCTGCCGGGAATCAACAAAGCTGTCTCTCCGCTTGATTTTATCAGTGCCTTTTCAGCCAGCCGGTAGCTATCAGTGGCAACAATATGGAACTTTCCCTCAAATGTATGGAGATATACGCCTGTGAGCACGGGCCGGGCCTCGTCTGTAGACACTGCTACCACTACTTGCTGAAGCGCCTTTTTGAGAACTGTTGAAGAAATCTCAATAGACTGCCCGCCTGTAATTGCCGGCATAACAGGGAAGTCGTCTGCTGGCACACCATTGATGGTTGACGTATATTGGCCAGCCGCAATATGAAGCTTGTTATCAGTTAATTCTAGGTCAATAACGCCACTTGGTAGACTGCTCACAAAATCCTGCATGAGACGCGCCGGCACTGTGATTGCACCGCCTTCGCTTACCTTCGAGCCGATGTGGTGTGTAATAGCTATATCAAGGTTTGTCGCTACGACGCTTAGTCTATTATCGACAGTCTTTATAAGTACGTTGCCAAGAATAGGGAGGGAGTTGCGGGTATTTGCAATACGGGCAACCGATCCAAGTGCTTTGCTCAGATTTTCCTGGGTGACTTGGAGCTTCATATACTTATTCCTTTCTTTATTTTGCCTTGGTATTTATAAGCCCTGTGGACGATGTGCACAAACTGGTGGATTACAGATGTGATATGTTCAAATAGGTGTGTGAAAAATGCGGAAGACCGCGAGGCTATCTGTGTGCACTTTGCGGAAAATAAAGAGCCTTTACGCACAGGCATGTAGCAGGCATTAGACGGGTGTGTATATGTGGAGCAGTTATCCCACACCCTCAGCCACTGGTTGTACACAGCCTCTCCACACTTATGCATAGAGACGCTCCTTGATATCGTTGACGTGCTGGCGAAGCACGGTGTCAAACGACATCTCCTGCTCGACCTTGTCTACGGAATGGATAGCGGTGGTGTGGTCTTTGCGGCCGAGCTCACGGGCAATCTTAGGGAAGCTGAGGTGTAGTTCGCTGCGCAGTATATACATAGCGATTTGCCGGGGCATGACAATATCCTTGTCTCGCTTCGGCCCCATGATTTCCTCGAGCGACACCTGGAAGTGTTTCGATACGCGTTCAACCACTTGCCGGGCGCTAATGTGCTTTGGTCGCGACTTATTACTGTTTAGCAAACTCGTCACAATAGCGACGTCTGGCTCAAGATTGCGCATTTCGCAAAAAGCGATCAGCTGGTTAAGTGCTCCCTCGAGCTCGCGGATATTCGTCTGAATATGATTAGCCAGATAGTCTACTACGTCGCTCGGTAGCTTGATCCCAACAGCGTCTGCCTTTGACTGCACAATCGCGCAGCGCGTCTCAAAATCCGGGTTTTGCATATCAATCGACATGCCCCAGGCAAAGCGGCTGCGCAGCCTCTCCTCAAGAGTAGGAATATCTTTCGGCGGCTTGTCGCTGCTAATAATGACCTGTTTATTAGCCTGATGCAGGGCGTTGAAGGTATGAAAAAACTCCTCCTGAGTCTTATCTTTACCGGCAATAAACTGCATATCGTCAATTATCAACACATCGGCATTGCGGTAATACCCGGCAAAGTCAGTATTTTTTTTGTAGCGAACCGCGTCGATAAATTCCTGGACAAACTGCTCAGTCGATACGTATACCACACGCGTTCCGGGATTTCTGGTAAGAATTGCATTGCCGACTGCCTGGATGAGGTGGGTTTTTCCAATCCCGACACCGCCATAAATAAACAATGGGTTGTACTTTGTGCCAGGATTCGTGGCGATTGCCTGGCAGGCCGCATGAGCCAGCTCGTTGCCAGACCCGACGATAAAATTATCAAAGGTATATTTTTCGTTGAGACCCTGCCGGTATGAGTGGCTCAGCCCGCTGCTGGTCGGGTGGGGAGTTGTACTCCCGGAGTTGGCGGGTGCTGGCGCGGGGTTGAGCTGCATGGGCTCCTCGGCTTCACGCACAGGCTTGATATCGGTGTGGATTTTGTATTCGATCCGCTCGGGGTTTATCTGATTTTTTGCCAGTGTTTCGCGGATGAGGTCGTCATATTTCTTCTCAAGCTGCTGTTTTATGAATACATTGGCTACACCCACAGTCAGGACATCATCCTTATAACGCAGCAGGCGCGTGTTTTTGAACCACGTCAGGTAATTGCCTCTCGACACACTGAGCTCGATCTCGCCCAAAACAGCCTGCCAAAGTCTTTCGTCGTGCACAGTTACCTCAAAATCCCTCGCGTTACCTTTTCATTACTGTAGCAAAGTTACCTACTTTTCCACAAGCTGTGAGCAAAAATTACAAAAACTATAGAGAAATTTACCAAAACAGGGTAGGAATTATGCACAGATTTCCCCAACACCTTGAATTCTGTGGAAAGGTATAGCAAAAAAGTGGAAAACCTGATAAAATTTGTGGGTTATTATTGTCAAAACTACGGCAGCGACAAAAACAAGAAGCTAGGAATCAGGAAGGGGCCGCGGTAATGCCCTAACAGGGTTTCGTAGATCTGCTTTCTTGTTACACTATCTCCGAGTTACTAATCAAAGGATTTATATGCCAAAGCGAACCTATCAGCCAAAGAAGCGCAAGCGAGCACGCGAGCACGGCTTTTTTGCACGCATGAAGACCCGGGCGGGGCAGAACGTACTTGCACGCCGCCGCCTCAAGGGCCGCAAGAAAATCTCTGCTTAAGAGAGTCTTTAAACCTCCTGCAGAGTGTCAAAAACTCATTCAACCGTTCAGTTGAATGAGTTTTTGACAGAACAGCTCTGCAAGTAACGTATCATAGAACTATGCTCTCACAGATCAATCGATTCCATGGTCACGGCAGCGTCCGCCGGGCGTATCGGACGGGCACACCGGTTCGCGGCGGTGCAATGAGCCTGCATGTCGTAAAGGGCGAGCACGTCAAAAAAACCCACGTTGCAGTTGTTGTCAGTCGAAAGATCCACAAATCAGCCGTCAAGCGCAACCGGATCCGCCGCCGGATTTATGAAATTATGCGCCGCCGCATTGACTCATGGCGGACCCCCTGCGAGGTAGTCGTAACCATCTATCAGCCCGACATTATCCACATGCCGTCCCCGGAGCTCGAAAAAACAATCGACGATCTGCTTCGCCGGGCACACATATCCCAAAAATGACCAGCAGAGGCCAGCGCTCATGCTTGGTCTCATGATGTAAAACAGATATAATTGAACCACTAGTAGTCACCAGTCCTGGTATTGCCTGGGGTTAAAGCCAGGCCCCACAGCGAAGCTCGCTCATACGGTGGGCAGCACTGGGAGCCCGGGGTTCCGCCTAGAGCACGCCGAGCTTGTGACTTCTGCATAATTTACCAAAGGGGGTCTGCCTCGTGTTCACAACGTTTATTGTCCAGCCAATCTTTAACCTCTTGGTTGCTATTTACGCAATCTTGCCAGGGCACAATTTTGGCATCGCAATTATCCTCTTTACTATCACGGTACGGCTGCTTATGTGGCCGTTGGTCAAAAAACAGCTGCGCAACGCCAAGATGATGCGAAGCCTCCAGCCCGAACTCAAGCGGATCAAGCAAGAGACAAAGGGTGATCGCCAGCGGGAGTCGGTCCTGGTTATGGAGCTTTATAAAGAGCGCGGTGTCAGCCCGTTCGGCTCCATCGGTATTCTGCTGCTGCAGCTGCCGATCCTGATTGGTTTGTACGCCGGCCTCCAGAAGATTATCCAGGATCCAAACCAGATCGTCAGTTTTGCGTATCCTTTTCTGCAGAATTTATCCTGGATGCAAGAGCTCGCCACAGATATAAGCAAGCTCGATGCGACACTGTTCGGCGTGGTAAACCTCAAGCAGTCGGCGCTCAACCCAGAAGGTATCTACTGGCCGGCTATGGTGCTGGTGCTCGGCAGTGCGGTGACGCAGTTTTATCAGAGCAAGCAGCTCATGCCCAATGACAAAGATGCCCGCAAGCTCCGCCATATCCTGCGTGACGCCAGCAAAGGCACAGAGGCAGATCAATCAGAGGTCAATGCCGCAGTTGGTCGCAGTACCCGCTACTTTATCCCCGTGCTCATCTTCTTTTTTACCGTCAATATCGCTTCGGCGCTGAGTCTTTACTGGTTGGTGAGCGGACTCGTTGCTATGATCCAGCAGGCCCGCGTGCTCAAAGACGATGAAGTAGAGATAACCAGAACCCTACACAAAGACGACAAAAAGCCAAAAGCCGGCCGCAAAAAAGTCGCTTCTACGGCCCGTGTTGTCTCGGTTACTACAGAGAAAGACACTGATACAAAAACAGCGGCTCCAAAGCCAAAATCCAGCAAGAAGTCATCCTCAAAATCAGCTAAAAAGAGGAGGAAGTAATGGTTGAAGCAAGGGAAAAGAGCAGCCAAAGTTTGGATTCATTCCAAACCTTGCGCGATGAGAAAAACCGCAAGGTTTGTCTCATAGTCGAGACGAGGAGGAAATAATCATGGAAGAATCAATTTTATACGCCAAGCGATATCTCGAAGACATTCTGTCGTTCTTCGGGCTTAATACCGATGTCTACGCCACCGCAGACGAAGAGGTCATAGAGCTGTCGATTCCCTCGACCCACCTCAACGGCTTCCTTATCGGCCAGCGTGGCGATACCATGCGCGCCCTGCAATTTATGGTCAGCCAGGCACTCCGCAACCAGGGGTACGAATACGTACGCGTCAATGTCGATGTAGCAGACTACAAAAAACAGCGTGCCGAGCGCCTTGCCGAAACCGCCCAAGATTGGATTAACAAGGTTAAAGACTCAGGCGAAGAATTTGCCCTGCGCCCCATGAGTGCCGCCGACAGGCGTATCGTGCACAAGGTTGCTTCAGAAGCGGGCCTCACCACCGAATCTGTCGGCGAGGGCAGAGACAGGCATATTGTCCTGAAGCCGGGCGAAGCCGCTGCTAACAGCGAAGAGCCAGCCGAGCCCTCAGAAGAGTAGACTCCAGTCTCACAACTTGACAAAAGCACAAGTATTATGCTATAATGGAAGGATAGAGAGCGTGCAAAGTAAGTTTACTTACGCTGCACCGAACGTGTTTCATTATCCCCTCTCGGGCATAATGAAAATATAGGGTGCTGTGTGCCCAAAAACCGCCACCCCTGGCGGTTTTTCTTCTGGGGTGTATAATTCTGCTTATGACAGAATATCTTCAACTTTTCGCCGGTTGGGATTTCACCTCTAACCAACGTGCAGTTTTGGGCTTCATAATCTTTGTCCTTCCAGTGGTCATAATACTTCTAATCATTGGTATTCTAACTAAGAAAAAGTACATACTTTGGCCAGCTATAGTACTCTTGGTTGTATATGTCGTAGTTTTTACTATTGTTGCACCGCCAATGTTTAAGTAGAGCTAGTTTTCCTTGATGTGGAACTTTCGATATCCGAGCGGGGCTAGTGCTAAGATAATTGCGCACAGCACCACTACTATAAAAGATTGTGAGTGGTTAGTTTTTGTCGTTTCATCGTGGGTGGAGGATTGGGTGTTTGGCATAAAATCTCTTGTGTCAGACTCCATCACATCATCGGTTGTTGTACCGAAGACTTTTGTTGTGGAGTCGGTGGCTGGAGACGCGGTTGCGTGATGTTGTGCGGAGCTATCTTTTACAAAAGAATTTCTCACCCTGTCATTACATGCATCATCGGCACCATTTTGATCAAAATCTTCGTGCAACGGAGTGATGAATTCTCCACAAACCTCTTCATCTATCCCTATGCCGTCTCCGTCGTAATCATCACTCTCTGCATATACAAGAACAAACTGTCGTAGACTAACGGGCTCACCGCTCTCGTCCACCCCGTCAATACGGAGTTCGTGCATGCCAGGGGGTGTATTGGCAGGAATGGTGAGGCTTGCCTCAATAGTTCCGTCCTCGCGGACCGTGCCCTCGCCAAGATCGGTCGGATCTGACATAAGAACAAAACGTACTGTTGAGTTTGGACCGTGTACAATAGCTTCTTTTACAACCCTCACAATAAAAGGTATGCCACGTTGTACAAATGCATTATCGACGATTACGTTGTATCTGATACGGTGGACAATTCCGTTGCGTTTCGGAACATTAAGGAATGGATAATTGTATGGTTCAGGCACCTCGGCATATGAGCTGGCTCTCGGCATCCCCTTTCTTAAGCTGTTTGTCTGCTCAAGTACTTTTTCACCGAGTAACCTCTGACCAAGGCTGTTCGGGTGGTAGGAGCTGTTACTAAAGGGGCCAATTCCCATAAGTGGCGCTTCATTACCAAAGGTTAGCCCATTCATTGCAGAGGTCCTATATGGGCTCCCGCATAGTTTATAGTCACCAAGAGCATTCTCAACCCCAACATAAAACGCACCGGCCTCTCTAGCTGCCTCACGAATTACAGCGTTGAAATATGTGATGAGCTCGGTAATCATTTGTCTTTGATATGGATTGAAATTTACATTGGCATCACACTTCGCATTCTCACTAAAATTAACAATCTGAGGGTATCCGACGACATATAGTCGCCTTTTATTGATACCAGTGCCGAGAATTGCCTTATACATAGAAACTAAACGAGGATATTGATCCTTTACTTCGTTGGCAATCTCAAGACGTTCTTCATAGCTGTTATAGCAGTGCACCGACAGCATTAGACAGTACGTAAGTTTATCAACAAACCCTATGTCATTACCCGACATGGTGATAGTGACTATGTCTGCATTTGATAATGTATTTATTTGGGGTACTGTGCCCGGGAACATTGGTCCGTAAGGAGTGGGTGTAAGGGGTTTCTGTGCCCATTGCCAGAAGTTCTCGATCTTTGCACCAGAGCAGGCGACAGAAAAGAAGGAGTCGACACTTGCTCGATTAGCAACATAGTAAGGGTATGATTTAGTAGAAGTGTGACAAGTATTGATGTGTTGATTCGCGGTGTCCGTCCCGTACAGGTAGTTTCCAGCTCCTTCTCCTGAGGCAAACGAATCACCAAGTGCAACATAATGACTGGTGCGCTTAACCTGGGGGTCTTGCATGATAGTTTCGCTTCCATCAGGGGAGCGCAGACCAAGGATGCCATCTTCATAGAAATAAGGCATTGAGTTCGAAATCTTGGACCAATATTCGCTGTCAAAGTCCTGTCTTACTGTCATGGCACACGTCGCTTCTTCTGGAATTCGAATCCTATCTAGAGAAGTTGTACAACCCTGCGTGTCCAAGACGATAAAGTGTGTGCCGTAATTGTTTATGGCAATGTATCGACCACTATCTGATATTCCAATGGCCGCATAATGTGAATCGGCTTCGGATAACACGCGATAAGTTGCGAATTTCATGTGCACAAGGTCAACACGAATAATCCATCCAGTATCGTTCCAGACGACCATCCAACGCCCGTCGTTGGAGTAGTTTACCCGAGCATAAGTAACTGAAGGGCTAAATTCATAATCACCACCATCTTCATATCTAAATTCCAAGCTTGCAGGATTATTCCAACTGTAGTCATTCGGGTAGCCTCGTTGAAAAGTATACTCAAGGGCTGTGTCTCGACGCAGTTTTGCTGAATTACTGCCATCGTTTGACCATTCTAAGAGCGTACCCATATTCATGGTTGGGTAGACAAGGGTTTGCGAACCATCGGTAAAACCACCATATTCACTATCAGTTGCCTTATAGCCACTGCCACCATACAGAAACCAGCCCGCGCCGGTCTTGTACCAGCATTGGTCTGTATAGTTATATTCACTAGCAATCTCGACAGACGCCTCGCCCTCACACTTTAACGTGCCATATATATCTTGTTTTAGGTTAGTGCTCTCGGCCATCGCATGTGCTTCCATGGAGTCTGCATAGGTTATCTCGGGCTGGTTTAAGAAATCAGTCCAGAGGTCAGGCTGGTCATCTGCAGAGGTAATCGTCGAGTTTGTCGTAAGAAACAGGGCCGTGATAAAGAGGGGAAGTATCAACAATCTTGGTAGATGAGTGAGTATCTTGCGCATTTTCGCCTCCCAGAGAAAACACTAACGATATTATGCACAAAATACACTAAAGTTATAAATATAGCAATAAAATTATATGATAGTTCTAAAGGTTAAAGCAAGTGCTGCTGCTCTCTGTACCAATACCGCAACTGGTAAACACCGGTCTCCATAACCCTATAAGAAATATTGTCGGGCACCGCCGCTGAGGCATGGGTAAGTAAGCCTGCGCCCTCAAGCTCAGAAAAGAGGGCGGTGACAGAGTCCACAGCAGGGTACTGGACGTCTGGGGTGGTTCTATTGTGTACAGTACCCAGGGCATCAATCAAGAACGATACAGTCCAAAGGTGTTTCTCGATGGGTTTACGGGTTTCCACTCTGGCTATAAGAGGGAGAAGCACTTCGGCATTCTTTGTTCTTTTGGCAGTTAGTTGTTCATATTGTTTTAGTATTTCGGCCTGGGCTTGGTCTTGGCGGGCGACGATCAATGCGTACTCGGCATCGAAGTCGTCAATCTTTTGCTGCGCCAAATGACCAAATCCCGCATCAAGCGCTACGATTGCATCATAAAATTTCCCATACCAGTTAAATTTCTGCCGAACAGTATCTATATATGAATCTCCAAAAAATTCCCTCAGTCCATCCTCGTCTGGTATCTGAAACCTCCCATTTGAATAAGGTGCCAATCTGTTGACATCATCCCAGGAGGTGGCTCGTGTCTCGATAGTATTCAGTAGGTCGAGCTGAGCTTTCTCAAGGAGGATAACAACTCTTTTGTGGCCGAAGTTTGCGGACCGTGGTTCGCACGAGATGCTCGTCTCATCTCGCTCATCAAGTGCTGCTTTAAGTCCGGCAAGAAGAGTCTGCTTGTCCGTCGGAAGGAGGAAAACACGGCCACCTACAGGTATCTCTGAGGCGTCCAACATATCTTCGACGTAATTGGCGCAGTAGCTCTCGTGTATCTCCTCTAGCTCTTCCAGCTTATCTAGTGCTACGCCAAGATCCGTGACTCGTTCCATGTATTCATGCTGGCTATACTTTTTGTCTAAGGCTCGCAAAGAATCAATCTCTTTCATAGCATGGCTCGTCCGCGAGCCATGCTGGAGCCGTGCATATTCAGTCTCTTCTAGTCTGTAAAAGATATCTTCAAATGTACGTTCGGCCTGGCCTTTACGGTGTATAAAGGAAAATGCGCAGAGCATAATGGAAAAGGCAAGCACAAGACTTAGTATGACAACTGGCTTTCTAGACATATTACTAGGGTAAATGGTAATAAACGTAACCACAAATACAAATATGAAGAAGCCAGCAAGGCTGCCCATTTCATTGTTATAACATGTGTTTTTTCAGCCCAGTACACATGCAGTGGATAAACAGCGGTATCATCTGTTAAACTGCAATAAAAATGTATTGTATAATATAGTATTCTTTCAGCCATTGAGTGTCGACATAAGCGGAAATTTAGTGAAATCGTTTGTAACTTTTGTTAAGCTTCATTCAACAATATGAACAGCTACACCAAATTCCTGAGATTTCTTCTTTGACTTCAGCTTGCTATGCATTTTGCATGGTTTGGGATATTGCTCAATGCGATGAAGCCAAATGCTCCCTATATGTCAGGACTTGGAGCGATGCTGCCTATGATTATCTATTTCGGCCTTTGTTTTATCACTGTTCCAATGACCATCTTCTACCTCTATAAGTTGATATCTGGTAAGTGGGAAGGCGTTGACACCTGGATAATGGTGCTCATCGTCATGCTCGTTGTAGGTGTTCTTACATACGATGCACAGATCGATTTTCTAACCTAGAACAGAGGGCAGGGGACAAAGCCCGAGAAGGTAAGATATGGCGGCTATCACTTAGTGAGCACCGACTCGTAGACAAAGAAAGTTTGTTTTGCCATTTTTTCCCAAGAAAACAAGAGCAGGCGCTTATCCCCTAGTGTTCGTAATTTGTCCGCTAGCTTTGAATCTGTCAGAATTTGGTTAACTACAACAGCCATTGCGTGAATGTCAAACGGGTCGAAATAAAGCGCCGCCTCGCCGTATACCTCTGGCATACAGGTATTGTTGCTGGCAGCAACTGGCGCCCGGTGCGCCATAGCTTCGAGGCCCGGCAAACCAAAGCCTTCGCTCAGGCTTGGCAGCACGTAGCATGCGGTATTTTCGTACAGCCACTTGAGTTCCCTGTCGTCGACAAAACCTGGCGTGACAACATCGCTGCTGAATGCATTGGCGGCAAGACTGGCGTCGAAATCTGCCTTGAACTGACCCTTCATCTTGCCTGGCAAAACCAGCTGCAGATCTGGCTGATCAGCTTTGAGGAGCTCAAAAGCTTGCAGGAGACGGTCGAGGTTCTTATGCGGGAATGGTGCTCCTACATGCATGATGAATGGCCTTTTCACCCCTTTTATCGGCTTAGACTTCTCTTTTAGCGGCGGCTCGCTTGATTCATGGGTGACTACCAGCCGCCCGCTCGTAAACGGGTGCATAGTAAAAACGTCCCTTCCGACGAAACGAGTTGGTACGATGATACGGTTGGACTTGCGGTGGCTTTGCCAGTACATAAATCGGAGCAGCCAAATGCCAATACGATGCATGATCGGGTTAAAGCGGCTGGCCCGCGTGTGGCGGAACATGGTGAGGTCGTGCGTGGTAGTGACTATCTTGCCAAAGTACAGAAACGGTTGCTGTGTCATGGTGAAATGCACCAGATCCGGCTTGAGTTTATAGAGCAGGCGGGCAAACTTGATTTGCTGGAGAGGGTTAAAGGAGAACTGGGCAAAGGGAATTTGCATGGTTGTGAAGTTGGAACTGGTCATTTTCCAGTCGTCGTCAGCTTCGACCAAAATGGTGTAGCGGTTGGTTTTGTCGATGTTTTGCAGGTGGGTCACGAGCCTGTCGGTGTAGCGGCCGGTGCTGGAGCGCCGAATGCGCGCATCAATAACGATATGCCTTGCGGCAATATTTGATAGCTGAGGTTTGATATTTGAGGATTTATGCATAAATGTATCTCATTAATCCGGCCTAGAGCGAACCGTGTGAGACAATTATACCCGAATGGCTTCACTTTCAAGTATCAAGTATCAAGTATCAAGTATGCCGAGGATATCCCTTTGGATATTTTTTAGCCTGCTGGCGTATATGCCGCTGCATATCTTTCTGTCGACATGGATCGGTACGAGTTTTGGGGTTTTGGATTTTGCAAAGATCGTCAAAGACGTAGTGTTAGTTATCGGCGCCCTGCTGATTGTTATCGCGAGTGTGCGCGAGCCGTGGTTCAAGACATTTCTGCGCGACAAGCTTGTGTGGCTTATTGGCGGCTATGCTGCCTTAACACTCTGCATGGCACTCATCAAGCCGACTGATGCCGATGCCGAGGTGCTTGGCATTGTCTATAACATACGATTTCTGCTCTTCTTTGTGTATGCTTGGTTGCTTACTTATTTCTACCAAGTAGGATGGTTGCGGCGGACCGCTCTCAAGATAGTTCTCGGCATAGCAACTATCGTGATGCTGTTCGGGTTTGTGCAATACATGTGGCTGCCCGACAATGGGCTGGCGCACGTAGGCTATTCAAGAGAAAGCGGGGTTCTGCCAGCCTTTCATATTGATGACAAGCCGGATCTGGAGCGCGTAATGTCTACTCTGCGGGATCCAAATTCATTTGGTTCGTATATCATTATTATCTTGGCAATCACCCTTGCCTACCTGATGCGCACTAAGGATCGGGACCTAAAAAAGGCGCTAGCCGGGCTGGCCGTGCTTAGTGGGATGTGTTTACTGTTTACCTTCTCGAGGAGCGCCTGGCTTGGCGCTGTTGCTATGATACTGACAATCTTAGTGCTCCGGCTGAAGGCAGACGGCAGGCTGCGGTTTCACCCCGGTTGGGTAATAGGACTGGGCTTGGTTCTGTTCGTAACGATAGCCGGTCTCTATGCGGCGCGCGACACGTACTTTGTCAGGAACGTCATCTTTCATGCAGACAGCAGTACAGTGCTCGAGGATCCCAACCAGTTGAGGCTGCGGTTTTGGCGCGAGTCTATCGAATCTGCCGCTAAAAATCCTCTGGGCAACGGCCCTGGAACGGCCGGGCTGGCTTCTATCAGGAATGAAAAACAGGGTGTCGTATTGAATGAAAACTACTACCTGCAGATACTCCATGAGGTTGGTATTATCGGTCTGGCGCTGTTCGCTACAATTTTGGTAGTGGTATTTTTGCGACTGATTCGCAATTATTCAGATCCGCTGACTGCTGGACTCATAGCTTCGTTCATTGGCCTTTTGCTGACAAACTTTCTTGTCCATATATGGGCAAACGAAGCAGTTGCCTATACGTGGTGGGGCTTGGCCGGGCTGGTCATACCAATGGTGGCTGCTAACAAACCAGCAAAGCGCCGCATTTGATTGGCGCCGCCGGGGTGGTATGCTTAGTACTTAAATGGCAGAGAAGCAAAAGAGATTTACTATAAGCCCCAGGCACGTGCTCGCTGTTGTCTCGGCTATATCGCTGTCATTGGTATTGCTGCATGTTATGTTCCAGGCACTGTATCAAGTCGTTGGCATAGAGAAGGTAATCTTCCTGCGCGAACTGTTTGACCTAGAGCTTGAGGTGAGTATACCGACTTGGTATTCTCAGACGCAGTTGTTGCTTTGTGCTCTCTTTGCCGGCATGATTGCCCTGCATTTTTCGGTAACCAACAAGAAGCGAGACAAGAGAGCTTGGTTGCTTGTGACCGCACTCATGGTATTTCTATCTATTGATGAGGGCGGGGGTATTCACGAGCAGTCTATAGGCATTATTCAAAACAGCGATCGGATTACAGGCACGGCCATCAATCCCTGGGTTGTATACGCGGTGCTGGTACTGGCGGTAGTCGGGGTGCTGTTCATAAGGTTCTTTATGCGCCTGCCGCGTAGGACGAAGGTTCTTGTTGCCGCCTCGGCCGTCATCTTTGTAACAGGCGCGTTCTTCATGGATATGGTCGGCGGCGGGTATGTGGACCGCCCTGCTCTACATTCGTTGTTCTTCATCCCAGTTGAAGAAGGGTTGGAGCTGCTCGGTATTGCGTTGCTGACCTATGCTTTTGCCGATTATGCGAAACAGGCTGGTGTCAAGCTGTTCACTGAGTTTAAATAAGTATCCGAAGAGTACCAATATTACTAATTTCGAGTTCTGGAGTATTCTTGCGTGCCATGACACCCATCTTGTCGGAGTTGGCGAATGGCACAGAATGAGTGTGTTGGATACATTTGATGGAAGCAATTTACAAAATTGGTATACTCTAAGGTATAGAAGTGTTAAAGGAGATATATAAGATGTCGGAGCAGGCAGCTGAGGTAGGTTCATTTAAAGATTTTGAAGGGACCACAGACGAGTACACCCAAGCTCTTATCGCACACAGAGCTAGGCTGGCCGACTTGGCGGGCGTAACGCCTGAAAAGTTGCACATGATTAGCACTCCCGAGGCGACCCAGCGGGCATCGTAACGCTCCCAAGTGATAAGAGGCTTCTACGGGGAGCTAGCTGTACGTAAGACAGGTTTCTCTCGATAAAATTTCAGATGTTCTCAAGCTCGCTTTTGAGTGTCGCAGCTACTGTGTCCCAAGAGTAGTTTTTGAGGCGGGCGTTACCTTTGCTGACGAGTAACTCCCTAAGAGCGGGATCTTTCAGCGCCATTTCTAGTATCCTAGCAATAGACGCAGGGCTTTCTTTATCAAAGTATAGGCTGGCATCGCCGGCTACCTCATGGAATACATCAATGTCGCTCAGGGCAGTTGGCAGCTGATGCTGCATAGCCTCCAATATCGGCATGCCGAATCCTTCGTAATGAGAAGGCATGACAAACAAGGTCGCATTATTATATAGCCATTCTTTTTCTGCATCACTAATATAACCGGACAAAATAATTCGGTAGCCTTTCTCTTGCAAAGCCTGGATGTAGGCAATGTCCTGCTCCATGTACCAGCCCATGCCGCCCGCGAGGACGAGCGCATAGGTATCTCGAATTTTCTTAGGCAAAGCCTCGTATCCCTTGACGAGTCCAATGACATTCTTTCTTGGCTCGAGAGTACTCACGAACAAGATGAACTTTCCCGCTAAGCCTTCAGGCCTTTGCGGCTTAACAGGGTGAGCGGCGGCAGGAGGTATTGGCGTGAGGACAAACTTAGAATCTGGCGTAGTGTAGTGCTTCTGGATGGCTCTTTTTGTGCTTTCTGATATGGTGATGACTCGAGCGGCTGCTTTAACAGACCGCGGTACAAACTTTGTCAGAAACCTCCTGTTCTGCTCGGCAACGAACTCAGGTACGTCAATGTAGCAGAGATCGTGTACGGCCACGAACGTTGGAATTCGGAATATACTCGGGAGGGATACAAAATTGGGAAATACTGCCACATCACCGCGGGACTTGAAGAAGAGTTCCAGTGGAAGCTGGAGGCCAATACGCCGTAGCATATTCAGGATTTTTCCGGGTAAAATTCTCGACTCAACATAGGTTATATTGGGATGTCTCGGTAGTTCGAGATTCTTACGGCGTCCAAGAAAATTAAAGTAGTGGACTCTGAATTCTAGTTCGTCGGGGTACTTTGCAGCTAAGTTATCCAATACACGGTAGGTGTAGTAGCCCACGCCGGATTTGCTGCCATTTACTAGCGGTCCAGCGTCAAACAGAATCTTTAGCGGCTTATTTTTCATATAGGGGCAAAAACCTTTCTCTTACAATTGCCTCAAAATCAAAGTCAGCTTCAAATGTACGGCGGGCTGCCTCTCCATACTTTAGCCGCAATGTTTTTTGATTGGCAAACATCTCCATTGCGCTTCTGAGTGATTCGGTGTCGCGTTCTTTTATGAGAACTCCATTTTTGCCATTCTTGATTATCTCGGGATTGCCGCCTACGCTGCAGGTAATAATAGGTTTTCCAAGCATGGCGGCCTCAACGAGCGAAATACTGAAACCCTCATGATAACTCGGGTGCACGAAGATGTCTGCAGCCGCAACGTACGAAAGCGCATCTTCCGGAAACCCGAGAAAAGAGACGTGCTTATTGTTCTGTGCCATTTCTCTGAACCGAGCTTCTTCAGGCCCTTCCCCTAGAAGCCACAGCCGTGCATCTATTTTCTTGTCTATGGATTGGAATGCTCCGATAAGTTCCCCGATACCCTTGGCGGTAACGAGCCGAGAGGTCGCAGCAAATACCAAGGCATCTTTGTCCGTACTGCTGCGAGGCATGGGTGCGATGGCTTTATCGTGTACGCCATTGTAAACAACAGTGAATTTGTCCGAGAGCGGACGTCCAAGATGATTTTCTATAAGCCGTTTCTCACTCAGGCTCACAAGCGTGATGTGATCGGCGAGCTTGCTTGCAAGATACACAAGCTTACCCACCGGGTTCTTGTACCAAATTCGGTGGTTCTGCCAGACGTACTTGAGATCGGCATGATCAGTCCAGACCACCTTCTTGAGCCACAACTTGCCAGCAAGGGTCGCAGCTATGAAATCGTCTCGGCTTTGCGGGTGCACAACAGCGGGCCGGTGGTAAGCTATCTTACCAAAGTACCAAATAAACAGAACTGCCTGCCACAGAATATACAAGGGGAGAAGAGCAACGCGTTTACCGCTATAGTCCTGTTCGCTCAGCCAGGGTCCGCGCTTTGCCTCGATCTTCTCAGACGCAGCGAATTTGAGCAGCTTGGGGTTGCGCGATATTATTACTGGTTCGTAGTTTTGCCCGCGGAGTTCCTTGGCAAGATTAACAGGAAAACGCTCGCCGCCCCCAAAGTCATAAGCGAAGGCATTCCTGATGATGAGGATTCTCTTGGTCACATCTGTCATTATAGCCTTTCATCCTCTATAATACATGGGCAACGTATGGTAAAACATTTTATCTCTAAGCAGAACAGAGCTTTGCTGTCTGAGCTAGTACGCACAGACTTTAAGCTGCGCTATCAGGGATCTGTTTTGGGTTATGCGTGGTCATTGTTGCGTCCGATATTCATGTTCTTGATACTCTATTTGGTATTTACTAGGTTTATTCGCTTAGGAAACAGTGTTCCACACTATCCTGTCTACTTGTTGCTTGGTATTGTGCTTTGGCAGTTCTTTGCCGACATGACTAACCAAAGCCTAGGCTCGGTAGTGGGTCGTGGTGACCTTATTCGTAAGATACGCATTCCTCGCTGGATGATCGTACTTACGAGTAGCGTATCTGCTGTTATTAATCTAGGCCTGAACCTGATCGTTTTCGGTATACTTATGGCTATCATTCAAGTACCGGTGACCATATCGGTTTTATGGCTTCCTCTCATATTACTGGAAATCTATATATTCGGTGTCGGTCTGGCATTATTCTTATCGGCTGCATATGTGAAATATCGTGATATCAGCTATATTTGGGACGTTGTTATGCAGGCAGGTTTTTATCTAACACCTATCATCTATCCACTTACAGTCATTGCCAGCGTAAAGGTGCAAAAGCTTCTGTTGTTGAGTCCAGTTGCCCAAGCCATACAAGACGCTCGTAATGTATTGGTGACTACAGAAACAATTACTATTGCAAACGTCTGGGGTACACCGGCAGCCCGGCTTATTCCCCTGGCGATCAGCCTTGTCGTATTGATTATCGGGGTGCTGTATTTTAAGAAAGAGTCTAAGTACTTTGCGGAGAATCTATAGTGGCTAGATCTGGTGAAGTTGCGGTTAGGGTTAGCAATGTTAGTAAAACATTCAAGCTGCCGCACGAGAAGCAGAACTCTATCAAAGGTTTGTTTGTGAATATGTTCCGCCGCAAGCGCACTTATGAAAAACAACAGGTTCTAAAAGATATCTCGCTTGAGGTGAAAAAGGGCGAATTCTTCGGCATCGTCGGACGTAATGGCAGCGGTAAAAGCACTCTACTCAAACTATTGGCCGGCATATACACTCAGGATAGCGGAAATATAGAAGTAAATGGCAAGCTTGTTCCGTTTATTGAGTTAGGGGTAGGCTTTAACCCAGAGCTTACAGGACGCGAGAACATATTTCTTAACGGTGCTCTGCTTGGCTTTAGCCGCAAGGAAATGGACTCAATGTACGACGATATCGTAGAGTTTGCTGAGCTAGAAAAGTTCATGGATCAAAAACTCAAAAACTATAGCTCTGGCATGCAGGTGCGTCTGGCATTTTCTATAGCCATACGTGCCCAAGGGGATATCCTTGTATTGGATGAAGTCCTCGCAGTTGGAGATGAGGCATTTCAACGTAAGTGCAATGAGTATTTTGACAAGATAAAAAAAGATGACACCAAGACAATTATCTTAGTAACTCACGGTATGGATAGCGTGCGTAAATACTGTGATCGCGCGGTCATGATTCGTGATGGCAGGATTATTGTTGATGGGTCTCCGGAAGACATAGCAAACGAATATAGTCTTGAGAATACTGTCTCCACGGCTGAGAGCGATGATGGCGAGTTTACCAAAGGCACTGTTGAAAATATTAAGGTAAAATTACTTTCCCCACGCAAAATATCCGAAAAAGAAATGGTTGAGGTGCGGGTGGGGTATCGTATGTTGAAAGACCAAAAAACACGGATTTTGCTTAACCTACTTGATATGGATAGGCAGGTGCCACTATATGCCGGTTCAACTGAGTTGATAAGCGCTCGCGCTGGAGATACTGTCACAAAAACCTTCAGAATGGCGCTTACTGAGATAAACAATACAAATCTAAAGATAGCAATGACTATTCGTGACGAAGACAATGAGGTCGTAGCTTTCCCGCAGCAAAACACTCTCCCTGCTTTCATAGTGCGCCGGAGTGACTACAAGAGCCCTCTTCAGAAAAATAAAATCCCGTACGCTATCTTGCATAACCGAGGAGAATGGCAATAGTGTCGGCCAAAGAGAACTGTGACGTCGCGGTAATATTTGATGACTTAACCGAGTTTTTTGCTATTCGCGGGGACATTGACGCTCTGATAAAAAAAGGTGTAAGTGTTGACATCCATGTAGCACCAAATAATAGCGAGGCAATGAGACTGGACACACAAAGTAAAATAGAGGGCCTTGGATATCCAGTAATCAATAAGCCGGTTTACGGTAGGGAGTATAAGGTTCTTCTTGAGCCCTACCCTCTTCAATACAGTGAAGGAGTAAGGTTTGAGTTCCGGATAAAATACTCATATAGTGCGAGTTCGGCTAAGCCAGATCCGGTATTCTTGCCGGGGTGGAATTTACCATATGACGCAACGATATCATACTCAAAAAGGGATGCCGAGATTCGGAGTGTCTACGGGAGAGCTCACTTGGTAAACTATACAAAATACAAAAAATTCCAAAAAAAGAGACACAAAGGTAAGCCCAATTTATTATATCTACCTACCTTTGGTGAGATTAGCTCAATCAGTAGATTCAATGACAAAGTAGTTCTGGACATCAAGAAAAAATACAACCTTATCGTTAAAGCACATCATGCAGTTCAATTTTCTGCGGGTGAGCAAGGCGGCTATAGCTTAATAAAGAAAATGGCGGACGAGTTCTATGATTCAGATACCCCATTAGAAAGCCTCCTTGCACGCGCTGATATGGTGCTATCTGATAATTCAGGGGCTATATTTGAAGCAATTTATTCTGAGACACCAGTGGCTGTCTTCTCGGATAAGCTTAACAAGCGGAAACTTGGTGGCATTAACACGCTCCAGTATAAGCTGGTCATGGAGGGCATAGTTCCGTGCGCTACAAAACCAGGGGAGGTTATGAAGGTCCTTGACAGAGCGATGGAGCTATCTTCAAAGCAAAAGGGAGTTAAACTGCAGAACTTTACTGTAGTTGGTGGAGGCTCCTCTAATGAGTTTGTGTCAATCATCAGGGAATATCTCAACAAGGATAGAGAAGATGACGTCTATCTTATGTCGCATGATGTGTTATTAAAGGACTTTAACGAAAAGAATCACAGAATCCAGGCACTAGAGATACAGCTTCAGCAACTACACGTGAAGATAGTGGAGTATGAAAACTCTAAGAGCTGGAAAATTACGCGGCCACTACGTAAGATCAATAAGATCACAGGGAGAAAAAGGCATGATTAAGGATAAAAAGGTAATTGGCTATACATCAGGGGTATTTGACTTATTTCATATCGGTCATCTCAATCTATTGAGGAATGCTAAAGGTATGTGCGACAAACTTGTTGTTGGTGTAACAGTTGATGAGTTAGTAACATACAAAGGCAAGAAGGCCATGATGCCTTTTGAGGATCGTGCTGAGATTGTACGAGCGGTTAAATATGTTGATGCGGTAGTGCCGCAATATGACATGAATAAACTAGCAATGTGCAAGAAGCTCAAAGCCAATGTATTGTTTGTGGGCGATGATTGGTACGACACACCAAAGTGGCAGAAAATTGAGGAAGAATTAAAGGCACTTGGTGTAAAAGTTGTTTACTTCCCATATACCAAAGGAATTTCATCGACAAAAGTTACCTTGGCCCTAAAAGCAGGCAGAGGAGAAAAATAGTGGAAGTCGACAAACAGTTCTGTATGGCGAGCTATCTGCAATTTCGCAATATTGTTGATCCACGAAAAACTTTCAAAGAAGGCATCATACCAACAAGATTTCTGCCCACCAGACCGTTATATCCAGTCGGTAATAAAGAAGAGCTAAAAAGCGCCATAAAAGACTACATAGAACCCCTATATGAAAATGCTGGTGACACGACCTTAATGCTCTCGGGCGGGATGGATTCGGCAATCTTGGCGGCATTGGTGCCCAAGGGCACAAAGGCTTTTACCTTTCGCTCAAATACTCCCGGCACTACCGATGAAAGCCCCTTTGCTGCGGAGTATGCTAGGCAGAATGATTTAGAGCATGAAATAATTGATATTGATTGGCAGGATTTTTTGGACTATGCACCCGATTTAATGAGGCGAAAAGGTGCGCCGATACATTCTATTACCGTGCAGGTATATGTTGCTGCCAGGAAGGCTAGGGAGCAAGGGTATCTTAACCTGGTGTTTGGTGAGCTTGCAGATGCGATTTACGGCGGTCTGTCTGATCTGCTGAGCAGGGATTGGACTGAGGAGCAGTTTATAGATAGATATTCTTTTGTTGATCCAATGGAGATACTGAAGGATGCTCAGCGTATCACATATCCTATCACGCGATACACAGATGAAAGTGGCATAGTTGATGTTCACGAGTTTATGGGTAGTGTTTTTTTGCCAGAATCTGCCGATAGCTACATAAGTGCTTGCGACACAGCTGGCGTTAAATTCGTGTCTCCTTATGCAGTGTCACGTATGTCTAAGCCGCTTGACCTAGAACGTGTACGCGGAGGCGAGAACAAATATATCATTCGTGAGCTGTTTGCCGAGCTTTATCCTGATGAGCAGCCACGTAAAAAACTGCCAATGCCTCGCGCGGTGGATCAATATCTTGCTGAGTGGGAGGGTCCAACTCGCCCAGAATTTCGCGAAGATATAGATTTGTCAAAATTGAGCGGAGACCAAAAGTGGTATATTTACTGTCTGGAGTGGTTCCTCAACATAATTGAGGAGGAAAAAAGTGGCCAGGATACTTAAGAAAATTCGTGACTGGGTGTTTAACTCGGATATCAAGCGAAGTCTAGAAGATCTGACAACGCAAAATCAAAATCTCAAAACTGAGCTAGCGGCTATACGGAATCAGATACATGGGCTGCATGAGCATAATCAGGTGTTTACAGACATTTCGCTCGCTCCACCTGCGAGAGGCAACTTGCTGTTGCAGCAGGAAGCGGGCGCGAAGATGTTGGAAATATTTGATGCAATCTGCCGCAAAAACAATCTTGTCTATTGGCTCGGTGCAGGCAACCTCATAGGTATCGTGAGGCATAGAGGCGGGGCGGTTCCATGGGATGATGATGTAGATGTCTATATGCCCCGAGAAGACTTTGAAAAGGCAGTAGCAATATTGCCAAAACTATTTAAAGGTAGCGACTTTGGATTAATCTATCGAGGGTTTTCACTAAAGTTTGCACGATATAAGGGTACTGCGATAAGCTTTGATATCTTTCCAATTGATCAGTACTATAAAAAAATTGAAAATGACCAAGAGCTTGACGCATTGCATGCAAAAATTGTCAGTGCCGGTCTTTATTCTTCTGACGAATGGTTAGGGGCCGCCGGATATGGGCCAAATTGGGATGACTTTTTTATACCAATCTGGGAAGGTGGCAATGTGAAGACTCCGGAGGAGATCATTAAGATAAAGGAGCAATCTTTAGCAAGATGGAATAAGTCTTTGATGGATAGCAAACCGCCAACCAAAGACGGCCATCTTGTCAAAGGATATGAGCGGGCTGCATTTCCTGCTAGGCAGTACAGTTGGAAGCATGACTGGGTTTTCCCGTTGAAGCGCGAAAAATATATGGGCATCAAAGTAAATATTCCAAACAACCCGGATGCATACCTTCGATCTCAGTATGGCGATTATTGGGGTATTCCAAATGATTTCCATAGACATACTTCGCATTTCGGATCAAAATTTGAGAATATTGATGACTTGAAGACATTGGCCACCCTGGATATAAAGAGTTTTTCTAGACAAGTAAAATAGCCGCATATGTTGTGCGTCCCTAGTTCGTTTACAGGTATAATAAACACATGAGAAGCTCGGTAGAAACATGAAGAAGGCTAGGGGTGTAGCCGGGGGACCACTTTTTTCTATCATTGTGCCCTTGTACAACAAGGCAGGGTACATTGCTGCCTGTCTCGATCGAATCAAAGAGCAGACTGAGCTTAGCTGGGAGTGCGTAGTCATAAATGATGGCTCGACTGACGGTGGGGAGAAAGTTGCAGAATCCTTCGCGGAGGAGGACCATCGCTTTAAACTGGTGAATCAGAAAAACTTAGGGCCAAGTATAGCGCGCAACAGAGGAATCCAAGAAGCACGAGGCAAAATACTACACTTCTTGGATGCTGACGACTATTACCCCGATACCACCACCCTTGAAACTGTAGGAAAAATCTACTTGAAGGATATACCGACTGCCATAGCCGGCAGTATCGGTGTTCTAACATCTAAGGATACCCCAGTAAACTATGACCTACTGGAAGTAAATTCAAAGTCAAATAAAACACAATCATTCAGAGAGTTGCAGAACGACTACTACTTTACCCGGTTTTTCTTCGACAGAAAATTTATCGTGGATAACTCCATAACTTTCCCAACATACACAAGGGTTGGTGAAGACCCCATATTTTTGGTCAAGGCTCTTTCCCTGATGGATCAGTTTATTGTTACGAACATACCAGTGTATGTTTATAACACACTGGGTAGTAGTGCCAATGTCTTTGGCGCTTATGACGATGACGAAGCACTCAGCTACTCGGAGACACAGATTGAGATTCTAGAGATATGTAAACAGCACGGATACAAAGCACTCACGAAACGAATACTCGACCGTATAGACGCGCAAATGCTTGATGGGTATATCAAGAAAAGTATCGCGGGCAATAAAGCTATAGGTAAAAACCTAGAGAAATTGCTGAGTTTTATGAGCCCGGAAATCTACCACGAAAGAATTATTCGAATGAGAGAGAGGGATGATCGTATTACTGAACTTGAGGAAAAAATCCATACCCTAGAAAGTCAGATTTTACAAATTAGTCAGCCAGGTATCAAAATATCATTTCGAAAACTGATAGGGGCGCTAAAACGGCGGATAAAAAAGGGCCTAAGGAGGCTATCGTAGATGAGCAGTAAAGTCTTGGTTTCTATTATAATTCCTGTGTATAACGTCGAGAAGTACCTAGATGTATGTCTTAAATCAGTACTCGGACAGACATATGAGAGCATAGAGGTTGTCTTAGTGGACGATGGTTCAACTGATTCGTCTGGCGAGAAGTGCGATGAGTGGTCTCGAAAGGACGATCGTATTAAAGTAATACATAAAGATAATGAAGGGCTGAATTATGCGCGTCGAGATGGTTTGGCGGTGTCAACTGGAGATTGGGTTAGCTTTATCGACAGTGATGATATAGCACATCAGGACCTGGTCAAAGACTTGCTGGAAGCAGCGGTCGCAACAAAGACTGACATTGTTACGGCCCGCAATAAGAAGTTCACGAATGAAGAAGAGATAGTGCTCGGACGGGGTGTGCCAAGTGAGGGTATGCAGGTAATCAAAGATAGAGCCGAACTTATGCGCTATGTGCTAGTAAGGTCGCCAGATGAGAATGTCTTTATGGTAACTGCCTGGTGTAAACTGTTCAGACGTTCTGTCATAGAATCCATCGACTGGGACCTTTCTAACTCTCGCACAAATGAGGATGAGCTAGAAGCAATTCAGTACTACAGCTTACAAAGAAACGGGGTGACTGTACTTAAGAAAGCGCTCTACTATTACAGGGATAATCCAACTTCCATAATGAATAAACCCTACACGAACCTTTATCAGGGGAAGAATTTCTCAAGGTTCGAATGGATTGAAGAACTATATAAGATCTCGAACAACTATTTCGGCAGAAAGTTGTACGCTGATGAGCTGCTCTATCACAATGTTATGTTAAACCTGTTATTTTTAAATAAAGATATCGCACGGGGGACGTTTTCGGATAAGGACTATGATGTGTTCTGTAGATACTTCTACCCAAAGATAAAGCCCTATAAAAAAATAAGGAATAAATACCCGCTGTTTTACGAAGAGAAGCGAGCTTTTGAATATGCAGACAGCGGTAATATCTTTATGATCTGGACTGCAGATAGGCGGCTGATTGAAGAGCTTCGCCAGAACAACGAAAATCTGAATCAGGAGATAGGAAAATTACGTCAGAACAACGAAAATCTGAATCAGGAGATAGAGACTATAAAGATGTCGCGTTTCTACAGGCTAGGTACAAATTACCATAAGATAACCAGGAAAAAAGGATAGGTTCAGAAAGCATGAATAAAGTCATTCACTACGTTTGGGTTGGCGGCAAGCCTCTGCCACGTCTTGCAAAAAAATGTATCAAAAGCTGGAAGAAACATTTGCCCGATTGGGAGATTATCGAGTGGAACGAAAAAAATTTTGACATAGAGAACTCAGTGCCGTTCGTGCAACAGGCCTATAAGCAAAAAAAATGGGCGTTTGTGGCCGATTACATACGCACCAAGGCTCTCTATGAGCATGGCGGCTTGTATTTTGATACGGATATGGAGGTGTTGGGAGATGTAAGTAAGATTCTAAAAAAGCCGGCTTTCTTTGGGCGCGAGTATGAGGGAGATGATAGGGAAATGGTGTGTGCCGGTGTCATGTATTTTGCGCAGAAGCACGACCCGTTCCTTCAAGAAATGCTGGATTTTTACAACGGTATAGAACGATTTAACACAGGTCTGATGTACTCGTACGCTATACCAAAAGTCATAACTAGGATACTAGACAAGTATCCAGTGAGGGTTAACGCAGATGGGACAGAAGTATTTAACGATTACATCTGGGTGTATCCAAAAGACTATTTTTATCCGGTTAACTTCGATTGGACGAAGGAATTCTACTCAGAAAATACGGTGATGATACACCACTATGACGCATCGTGGACGGGATCTTCTAATAAACGGAATGTTGCTATACGCAAAGCGCTCCCGAAGCCGGTCTCTAGTGTTGCTCTGCGTTCTTTAGCTGTTGGCGCCCGGATGAAGCACAGTTCCAAGGAGCGCGTGCAGACATTAAACAGAAAGCTCCGCACAAAAGCCTCGATATACGTAAAGTCAAAGAGCCGCTTGTATCGCTTGGCCAAAAGTATTGATAAGTTCAAAGATAAGGATTTTCTTGTGCTTTCTAATCCGGACTGGGTTGGCGTATCCCATGTTGCTGAAGACATGTTTGGTGGCTATGCTCCAATTGGGGAGGTAAGCATATATAGGCAGCAGGAAATCGAAGAGATAGCCAAAATCATAGTGAGTTCGCAGAAACCCCTGGTGATCTTTAATGGTTTAGTAGCTGGGTGGGATAGGGTTATTGAGTCCATGCGCAAGCTCGATAAAGCTATGAGGGTAAAAATACTCTATCATGGGGGAGATGTGCGTTTAGCTAGGTATGTAGACTATGCTTCTTTCATGAAGATACTAGGCCTGCACAACATGGGGTTGATAGATGAAATTGGTTTTGTGAAGAAACAGCAAGCAGAATTCTATAAGAAAAAGGGTTTCAGGGCTAAATTTGTAGCAAATAATATCACGATAGATAACCCGAAAAAGTATAAAATAGCAGATAATACAAAGGGCCAAAACACAGTTAAAATCGGGCTTTACAGCTCGGGTGACATCGAGTGGAAAAATGTTTTTAACCAAGTAGCAGCAGCGAGTTTAGTGGAAGGTGCCGAGCTTGATGTAGTACCTATCAACCATATGGTAGCTGGCTATGCAGACAGGGTGGGGATTAAGGTGGTGGGCGACGATCGGCTGCTGCCGAGGGACGTACTTTTGTCGCGGATGGCAAACAATGATATTAACTTGTATGTGTCCTTTGCGGAAGCGTCTCCTCTGCTTCCACTCGAGAGCATGGAACTAGGCGTACCCTGTATTACCGCAAATAACCACCACTACTGGACCGGTACTCCATTGGAGAAGCTTCTAATCATTGACAGGCCGGATGATATTATGGCAATCTATGCACAGATAGTCAGTGCTTTGAAAAATCGCGACGAAGCCATCAGGCATTATGCGGTATGGAAAAAGAAGTATGACAAAGAGTCGTCACGAAGTGTGAAGGAATTTTTAGCAGTCTAGAACGCTTGAGTATTTCTGGATCGTTATTACTTCCACCACGTCTCAAACACCTCGCCATTAGCTTTCAGTGAAATCACGTGCTGTATACCGTCACTGGTTACATACCCGCTGGATGCAACTGCACCAGGACCAATGTCGGCGATCTTGCCGGTAGCCAAACGATGGGTTCCACCGACATGCCCCCACCACGTCTCAAACACCTCGCCATTAGCTTTCAGTGAAATCACGTGCTGTATA
>CAZXOA010000003.1:70141-100666 GCA_964642275.1 uncultured Candidatus Saccharibacteria bacterium
TTACATACCCGCTGGATGCAACTGCACCAGGACCAATGTCGGCGATCTTGCCGGTGCGGGGGCCTATGGGATCTCCAAACCAGTCGTTGAATAGACGCCAAAAATTACGGTTTCCGTACGCGGCGCAATATGCCGGAGTTCCAGGTGTATTACCATCACCGGGGGCTGCTCCATATAGATAGTCAAGCGCTGCCTGGGATGGTTGATAAGGGGTGTAGTTATATAACCCGGCTGTTGCCGCAGTCTGCATCGTCAGATTTGTACCACCACAACTAGGCCTATTAGCCTGATATGCCACATAGCTTGTACGATTTACAGCATGATTAAAACTTCCTGGGAACTGTCGGTACCGTTGAAATTGACGAGCAGCATTGTACACCTGGTTAAAGAAGCCTGCGTAATCAGGGTGGCACCAGCCAGGTCGATCCGGGTCGTCAGGACAAAAGTATCCCATGGCCTTCTGATATTGTATTGGCCATGGCCAGTCATCGGTGATGAAGCTCTGTTCTTTCTCAAGTGTTACCAATAGAGCTCTCTGGCTGATGCTACAAGCGCGTGCAACGTCATCGATAATCTGTGCGGCCGTGCGGTTTGACTTTGCTGGTATGGGTGCGCACAAGCCGGAGTCTGATTTGGCAGGGGTATCTTGCCTGAAATCTTTCAGACAGACGTAGGGGGGATGTACCCCGTTAGCGATCCCGTGCTCCGCCCTGGTTCTGCCAGTTCGAGGGTGCCACTTTGCTCCATCTGTGTCACACGTAGGTACGCGGGCGTTTAAGAATTGCTGGATTTGTACGGCAGTCATATCATTGCCGTTATAAAAAATTGCATCATCAATGATACGGTCTGCCCTAAAATTACTGCCAGATAGTTGGGCATTGACAACACCGGATGGAAGAATCGAAACTATACCTAAGGCGAATAGTGTTAGGATAAAGGGGTTTTTGAGAAACTCTTTCATATATCTAGTTTACCGTAATCATCTTTTCCTCTGATACACCCGCATATCGGTCAGAACTATAAGAAATGGTAGCTGTCCAATTGCCGGGGCTGAGTCGGCTCATGCCTATTTCCATAAGTCCGCAGACAGTACTCTGCGCATCAGCCAGTGATTCATGACTTGCCTCAACTGCGGTACCTTGTCTGCTAAGGGTAAACGTACACGTGCCACCCTCTTCTATCATGGTGGAGATAAAGCCGTTTGCACGAACGCCTCTAGTGTCTGACTCTATGTAGCCGATCATTGGAGTGACTTTAATCCTGTCGCCGGTTTGCAGGGTCTGGCTGTTCTGATTTTGGGCTCGCTCCTGTTCATCTATGAGCCGGTCCTTGTTCTTCTCAACTGCCTCTAAGTCTTCTGCGGTCGGAGGGCCATAGCCGATAGGGTTACCAGTACTGGCTGAAGTATCGGTATCTCTTGGTCTTTCATATAGATTTATGATTGCGGTCTTTTCTAGCATGAAAAGTATAGATGCAAGCAGCAAGGTGCATACCAGTATAATCAGTACCTTTCGCCTGCTGTTCTTCCTAGAGAGTCTACTTTTCATTTTTATTTTTTTAACCAGTAACAACATTATAGTAGAACCTGAATCGCCAAGTCAAATCGAGCTGTCCCCATCGGCTAGCTATACCGCATGACTCCCATCCACTCTGCTAAAATCAGGTTCAATGTAAGAGTTACAACGCCCCTAATTCTTTATCAGAGATGCTACTTTCTCGATCATATCGTCCAGTTCCTGCTGGGACTTGGCCTCGGCGTTCAGGCGCAGCAGCGGCTCGGTATTGCTGGGGCGGACGTTGAACCAGCCGTTGCCGACGGTCACGGTGATGCCGTCCAGGTCGCTGATGTCATGACCTGTGAACGCCTCGCGTAGCCGGTCGATCACGGCCTCTTTATCGCTGACCTCGAAGTTCGTCTCGGTAATCTGCACGTATGCCTCGCGGTAAGGGTGCACCAGTTCGCTGAGCGGCTTGCTGCTGGTAGAGAGCACATACAGCGCGATGACCGCGGCGATCAGGCCTGAATCAGCACAGAAATTGTCGCGGAAATAGTAGTGGCCGCTGTGCTCGCCGGCAAACAGGGCGTTGTGTTCGCGCATCTTTGCTTTGATGTAACTGTGGCCAACTTTTGTACGGATGGCAGTGCCACCTTTTTGACTCACGACATCATGCGCTGCCTGTCCGCAAATGGCATTAAGTAGGATGGTTGCACCCGGTTCTTTGTCTAAGAAGTATTCAGCAAGCAACGCGCTCATAACAGTACCAGTGATAATTTCACCATTTTCATCAAGCAGTACGGCACGATCACCATCGCCATCAAAGGCGAGTCCGGCTGCATAGCCACCCTTCTTTAGCTCCTCTTGGAGGTCGACCAGATTCTTTGGTTCTAGTGGGTTAGCAATATGGTTAGGGAAGGTGCCGTCTGGTTCGAAGTACATCTCGGTCACTTCAAAAGGCACATAAGGTTCGAGTTCGGGAAAAACTGCACCAGCCATGCCATTACCCGCGTCCACCGCGATACGAAGTGGTGTCAGCTCATCGCTATCAATAAAGGACAGAACATGCTGTATCCAGCTTTCTGTGATGTTGCTTTGCTCAATACTACCAGGTGCTTCTGAGTCTACGAAAGCATTTGTCGCTACGAGGGATTTGACATCAAGCAGCCCGGTATCAACCCCAACTGGCTTGGCACCTTCGCGGCAAAATTTGATGCCATTGTATTCGCCTGGATTGTGGCTGGCGGTTACCATCATGCCGCCCGCAAGCCGAAGACTACCAACGGCAAAGTAGATCATATCTGAGGTCACTTGACCGATATCAAGCACATCTCTTCCCTGAGCGCGGAGCCCCTCAATGAGTGAGTTTGCAAGTTCTGTAGAGTCAGGGCGCATATCACGTCCGACTGCAATGGTGCCTTGATCTGGTAGCCAAGTAGCAAAGGCGCGTCCGATTTTGTATGCGACGTCAGTTGTGAGATCAGTTCCTACTTTGCCACGAACGTCATATGCGAGAAAGATATTGTCTAAATTACTCATGGGCCTCCTTAGTAACTACAGTATACTTGAATGAGCACGAAGGAATTAAGGGAGACTTGATGAAACGAGTGATTATTAGCGGCTATTTTAACCCTCTGCACGGCGGCCATCTTGACTACATTGAAGCCGCAAAGGCGATGGGTGATTATCTGGTGGTAATAGTGAACAATGATATCCAGCAAGAGCTCAAAAAGGGTAAGGTCATACTGGATGAAATGAATCGTATGCGGCTTGTGTCAGCGCTACGGGTAGTCGATGAAGTGGTACTTTCTATCGATACAGAAGCGCCCGTTATCAAGACACTTCGAGAAATTGCACTCAAGTATCAAGGTGACCAGATTGTCTTTGCGAATGGCGGCGACAGGGACGGTGAGAGAGCAGTACCGGAAACTGATGTGTGCCGTGAAATGGGCATCGAGATGGCATTTGGTGTCGGCAGCGACGAAGTTGTGAAGAGAGACTCTAGTACCAGGATCAATCAAGAAACGGGTCACGAGGCCACAAAAACCCCATAGTACCACTATATCAAAGTTCTTACGCTTTGTCAATAGCTACCTCTGTTATTCGGGTAGTTTTGTAGCGTATTGCTGCCAGCGCCAGGCGTCCAGGCAGGCTTGTTCCAGTGTCTTCTCTGTTTGCCAGCCAAGTTCGGACTTGGCTTTTGAGGCATCTGCATAGCAGGTTGCGATATCACCCGGGCGTCTGGCGACAACTTCGTAAGGAATTGGTTTGCCGACTACTTTTTCGAATGCTTTAACGAGATCCAGTACGGACACGCCCTGGCCAGTGCCAAGGTTGTATACCCCTACCTCGTCTTGTGCCTCAAGCTTCTTAAGAGCGGCTACATGACCTTTGGCCAGATCGACGACATGAATATAATCACGGACACCCGTGCCGTCCGGAGTGTCGTAGTCGTTACCAAAAATACGCAGTTTATCAAGCTGGCCTGCGGCTACTTGTTGAATGTAAGGCGGCAGGTTATTGGGAATGCCGTTCGGATCTTCGCCGACCAGCCCGCTTTCGTGCGCGCCAAGCGGGTTAAAGTAGCGGAGCAGGGTGATGTTCCAGCTGCTGTCGCTCGTGTGCAGGTCACGGAGAATCTGTTCGATCATAAATTTGGTCTGGCCATACGGGTTGGTGATGCCTAGGCCAACAGAGCTTGTTTCTTTGAGCGGGATTTCCGAGGGGGTGCCATATACGGTGGCGCTGGAGCTGAAGATGAGATTTTTGACGCCGCGGTTTTGCATAGCTTCGCACAGATTCAGGGTTGAGAGGAGGTTGTTCTGGTAATACTCAAGCGGATGAGCGACAGATTCACCGACGGCCTTGAGCCCCGCAAAGTGGATGGCAGCGTCGAAGGCATACTTTTCAAACAGTGCATAAACTGCAACTTTATCGCAAAAATCTACCTCTTCAAATAGCACGGCTTTGCCGGTAATTTTCTCGAGACGGTTGATAACAGAACGCTTGCTGTTGTTCAGGTTATCCGCAATGACCACCTCATAACCAGCATCGGCCAGCTCTACAACCGTATGACTGCCAATATATCCCGTTCCGCCGGTGACTAAAATTTTGCTCATCATTTTATATTAATTCTATCAGATTACCCGTATCAGTCACGCGTGAGAGCTAGTCGGTGGACAGTATCAGAAAGTCTGGAGCTGGTCTGTGGTAGCAGCTCTGATATACTAGTGTCATGACACAAGCTGCTCTTGCGAAAAAGAAAAAAGCCAACAAGCTCGCCAAGGAGTTTGTTAAAAAGTATGAAGTTGCACTAAAGAACTTATCTAAGAAATAGATCATGTTTTTTGAAGATTTTGATATGGACTACGAGTTTTTAGTCCATCTTCATGATATGATCGTTGACTCGAGCGGCGGGCTTAAAGGTGTGAGGAGCGAAGGGTTAATCAGGTCAGCCCTAGGAAGACCTAATCAGAGTGCATTCGGGAAAGATATGCATACAACAGACGTGGCGAAAGCTGCTGCCTTACTGCATTCTATTGCGATTAATCACGGGTTTAGGGATGGGAATAAGCGTACTGCGATGGCTGCAGCTGTTATTTTTCTAAAACTTAAGGGTAAGGATGTCCTGTTCACAAACCAAGAGTATGAAGATTTTATGCTACACGTAGTAAACACAAAGCCAGGCATAAACGATATTGCCCAGTGGTTTACCGACCATTTAGATTAAAGAAAACGAATCATTCAACTGTAACAGATTTGGCGAGGTTGCGCGGTTTGTCGATATCGCGGTCAAGCTCGCGGGCGGCATAGTAGGCAAAGAGGTGGGTGACAGTTGCGGCCAGGATGGGCTGTAGTTGTTCAAGCGTCTTTGGGATAACGATAACGTCATTGGCGAGCTGTGCGGCTTCGCTCTCTACGTCATCGACAACCGCAATAATCGGGCCGCTCCTGCTGCGGATTTCTTGCATGTTGCTGGCAGTTTTTTCGGTGATGTCGCTACTGAGTGCGAGCGCAAAGGTGGGGAAGTTCTCATCAATCAGCGCCAATGGCCCATGCTTCATTTCGCCACTAGCGAAGCCCTCGGCGTGGATGTAGCTGATCTCCTTGAGCTTGAGTGCACCTTCAAGCGCGACGGGGAACAGGTAGCGCCGGCCAAGATAGAGAAAGTCACGATGATGGGCGTACTTTTTGGCAAGCTTTTTTATGTCCTTTTGTGATGCCAGGATAGTCTCAAGTTGGGACGGTAGCTCATCCAGGGCTTCAAGCATTTGCTTGAACTGTGGGTAATTCTTGGACAAATGGAGGGCGATGAGGGTGAGCACCGTCACTTGGGCAATGAACGCTTTGGTGCTGGCAACGGCCTTTTCTGGGCCGGCATGACAATAGACGCCGGCGTCGGTGAGGCGCGAGAGCGTGCTGCCGGGTGCATTCACAACGCCAAGCAGCAGCATGCCCGTACCTTCGAGCTTCTTAAGGGCAGCGATGGCGTCGGCAGTCTCGCCGGACTGGGATACCACAAGCACGGCGGTACTACGGCTGAGCGGCTCGTTGCGATAGCGGAACTCGCTGGCCTGCTGCACCTCTACCGGGATACCAGCAATTTCCTCGATCAGGTACTCGCCGACCATACCTGCGTAGTACGAGGTGCCGCAGGCAAGGATGATGAGGCGGTCGATATAATCCAGCTGGTTGGATACCGATTCAAGCCCGCCAAGCTTGATTATGCCCTCAGAAGGCCTGACGCGGCCGAGCATGGCTGAACGTACAGTCTGGGGTGCCTCGTGGATTTCCTTGAGCATAAAATCGGGGTAGCCGCCTTTGCTGGTGGCGTCTGCTTCGAGTTCAAGCGCTTCAGCAGCACGCTCGATTTTGCTGTCGTCGGCAAGGCTTATGAGACGGTAGGATTCGGCAGTGACAACAGCCGCTTCGCCGTCCTCCAGGAAGACGATCTTGTCGGCGCGTCCGGCCATGGGGAGGCCATCTGAACCGATATACATCTCATTTTGTTCGCCGATACCGATTGCGAGCGGGCTGGAAAGTTTGGCGGCAAACAGTGTATCTGGCGCGTGCGAACTCATGAGCACAACGGCATAGGCGCCGCGCAGCAGTTTCGTTGCGGCCAGGAAGGCCTGCTCGACATCCTCTGCCTGAGAAAAGTGATAGGCTACAAGATTTGGTATGACCTCGGTGTCGGTATCTGATTTGAAGGTGCAGCCCTTTTTCTGCAGGAATTCCTTAATCTCGGCGAAATTTTCAATAATACCGTTGTGTACCACGCTAAATTGCCCGTTCTCGCTAGTATGCGGATGGGCGTTGCGTTCAAGTGGTTTTCCATGCGTTGCCCACCGGGTATGCCCCACACCCACAGAGACGTGCTGGCCCAGTTCGGGCAAAGCCCGACTTTGTCCAGCATTCTCGGCTATTTCCGAGCCAGATCCTTGCGAGCCGCGCTTCACCGTACTTGATGTACGCCTCGCTTGCGTTTCGCGGCTCGGACTCGAAACTAGCTCGAGCTCTGAGGGCGTGGCTTCGGGAGACAAGGTCTTTGCTAGGGCTTTTCTGAGGGTTTCTACTCGACCGACAACCTTGGTAGTTTTAATCTTGCCTTTGTCCATCAGCGCGACACCAGCTGAGTCGTAGCCGCGGTATTCTAATGTCTCAAGACCACTCAACAGGTATTCGCTTGCTTGCTTTGGACCTATATAACCGACGATTCCGCACATAAATAAGAGACCTTGTTTAGTGACTGTGACTATATGGACAGCGAGTTGCAAAGTAAACGTAAAAAATGCAACGGACTTTCAGGTATACTGGTAAGCATAAGGAGCATTCTTGTTATGGAAGAACAAAACACACCAACGCCTCGCACAGAAACACTTGTAACTGAGCAACCCCCAGTAGAGCCGGCACAACCGCAGAAACCCGAAGGCGGTTCGTCAAAGAGGCCGCTTATTATTGGAATCATCATCTTGTTGCTGATTGCCGGCGGGGTAGCTGCATATTTTTTGTTTGGCAAGAAGGATTCGGGCAGCACCGCGGACTCGAACCAGTTGCAGCAAGCAGAGAACGAGCAGAATAATCAAGGCGAGCAAAAAGGCGCGGCAGGTATTGACTGCGGCGATTCCTATACTGCTTTTGCCGATAGAGAATTCGGTGCGGTATTCTGCTATCCGAGCGAGTGGGGCACAGCTGCGGCCGAGGATGCAAGGATTGGCGCAGATGATACAGGGCACCGCCAGACTATAGCTTTTTCACGCAATCCGCAGTTTGTCGTGGGTGGTGTCAGTGATGACTGGGCGACAAACGTTGGCCGGGGCGGCGGCTGCTTGGAGCCAAGCAACATGCCAGCCGAGCTGAGCAGCTACAATGTCGAATGGCATGACATATCGGAGGATTTTGCTCAGCGCAGTCTAGAGTCTAGTGCGGGCGGCTACGATATGGTGGAGACGGTCGGTAATTTTCTCAGTGGCGTTTGCGCCACCGGGCATAAGGTAATCGATGGGTCGCGCTATCGCGTGATTTCGGCAAGTTACTTCAGTGGATTTACAGCTGGTGTGGCATCGGTTGCCGATCACATGGCGGATCCCTACGTACTGTTCCGCGAGACTGAGCGGGATCAGCTGGACAAGCTGCTGGCCAGCATTAGAGCCTACTAGTTACTAGATTCTAGATGTTAGATTTTAGGAATTCGCGCAGTTTTGCTTGAAAGTTTACGGCCGAGAACTGTTGCGCGTGGTTTTGTATTGATTTGGTTTTGTACTTCTTAGGGTCAAACTTTTGCAGTACCGCCACTAGTGATTCCACGGTTTGTTCTTCGAAAAATTCGCCCGTCTTGCCTGGCACCACGTAGTCCAGCGCACCGCCCGCCTTGTAGGCCAGCGCCGGCGTACCGGCGGCCAGCGCTTCTACTGGAGCAATACCAAAATCTTCAAAGCTGGCAAATAGAAAAGCCTGGGCGTTTATGAGCTCTTGGGCTACCTCGTCATCGCTCATCCCCTCCAGAAACCTCACATTCGGACCCGCCAAAGTCTTGAGCCGGGCATGTTCCGGGCCCGAGCCGATGATGGCGAGCGGCAGATTTAGATTAGTGCAGGCTTGGATCACAAGATCAAAGCGCTTCATCGGTACCTGCCGGCCCAGAGTGACAAACCCGCTTCGATTTTTTGACTGCCGAGCTTTCATAAACCGCTCTACCTCAACAGGGGGAAAAATGACGACACTGTCGCGATTATAAAATTCCTTGATGTCTTTCTGAATTTGCGACGAATTTGCGATAAAATGATCAACCGCTTGGGCGGCAGCGTAGTCCCGCTTGCGCAGCGGCCTGACGAACAACCTTAAGCCAAGGCGCACGAGCCATTTTGGCCTGAAGCCCGGATTCTTTATATATTCATCGTAGTGACGCCAGTAAAAATGAACAGGCGTGTGGCAGTAGCTGATATGCTTGCCGTTCGGTGCAGTGGCAAACTTTGCCTCGCCGTTGCCTGAGCTGCTGATAACCAGATCGAACTCACTAAGATCAAGCCGCCGGAACCATCTCTGGCGCAGCAGAGGCAGAAACTTGCGCAGCCCGCTGAACGGCCAGAGTTGCAAGTAGCCGGTCACCACTTTACCGTCTAACCGCTTGCGCCACTCGTCAGAACAATAAGAGGTATAAATCGGCGCGTCCGGATACATCTTGTGCAGCTCCAACACGACTTTTTCGGCTCCGCCGCCGTACAGCCAATCATGTACCAAAGCCACTCGCGGCTTTGGAATACTTGATACTTGATACTTGATACTTGAGTCAGGCATTGCTCTTGAAGTATTTTAGGATTGCATTTATCTGGTTATGGACTGACTCGATGTTCTGAAGCACCTCGTCAACCTTGGGCTGCCCAACATAGTCTAGTCTTGCGGCAAGATACAAAAAGTTCTTGGTTTCGAGCAGTGAGCCGAGTGCAATACGGTAGAACTGCGCCTTGTCCTTGTTGGTGCCCCGGCCAAATCCCTCGGCAATATTTGCAGATACAGAGCTCGAGGCTCTGCGTAACTGACTTGTCAGCCCGTACACTTCTTCTTTAGGGAAGGTTTTTGTCACAGAGTATATAAGAACAGCAAGCTCTTGGGATTCCTGCCAGACAGCCATATCTTCAAATCGTGTCAATTTTTTCATAAGACCCCCTCAAGTATTACCTATTAAGTATCAAGTATATGATGCGCAGCATCATTTTGCTCCGCGGTGGAATAACACGACTGCTACCGTCTTGACCAGGATGACGATATCGCTCCAGAAGCTCCAGTTCTGCACGTAGTAGAGGTCGAGCTTACGGCGCTCTTCAAACGACAGGTCTCTGCGACCGGAAATCTGTGCCAGGCCTGTCATGCCGGATTTGACACTTAGGATCAGGTTCTTCTTGTCGGACTTGTCCAGGTCGCGTTCAACCAGCGCGCGCGGGCCGACTAGGCTGATATCACCCTTAACCACATTGATAAGCTGCGGCAGCTCATCCAAGCTGGAGGCCCGCAGGAACTTACCAAGACGGCTGACACGGGGATCGTTGTCAAGCTTGTCGCCGTTATCACGATACTGTTTTATGAGCTCTGGCCGCCCCATCATTCTGAACGCTTCTTCCGGCAGCGGTCCGCTGTACCTCTTCTTCATTGTACGGAATTTAAAAATCTTTATCCTTGAATTAAACCGGCTCAGCCGTTCCTGGCGGTAAAATATGGGGCCTGGATCGAACACCAGAATCAGCACAGCAATGATGAACATGAACGGCAGGACCAAAACCAGCAACAGGCTGCCGATAATCAAATCAAACAACCGTTTGACAATACGGCCCCAGCCGGTCAGGGCAGTCTGATGCACGGCGATAACAGGAATCGAGTCAAACAAATCAACGTCGATATTGCCCGACAGCAGTTCGCTATTACCTGGGATGAAGCGGTAGGCGATATGATTCTCCTGCGCATGGGCCAAGATCTCGCTATTTTTGACAGGGTCTGCATACAGCTCGGTCTGCATAATGCTATGGACGCCGATTTTGTCCAAGGCTTTTAGGGCAGAACGGAATGAGCTAAAGCGCTGGTACTCCTGGCCAAAGCTTTTCGTGCCCACAATGCCGACGATCCGGTAGCCACTGCGCTTAGTTTGCGACAATGTTGCAATAAACTGCTTGGTAATAGAGGTGTCGCCCACAATCAGCACATTGCTTACTCCCACCCCGAAGCTGAAGAGGCTTCGGCGCGCTCCCCGGGCAATGGTACGCAGCAGCAGCACAAACAGAAACGCCATAATAAGCGCGTACAGGGTTATAAGCCGGGTTGGGAAGACTTCTGTCTCGGTAATATAGCCATAGCTGATCAGAAACAGGATGCCGACAAACGACCCAACCGCTAATCTGCCAAATTCAGAAAAGCGATTTTCGTACGTGTTTTTGTTATACAGGCCAAGAAACCCGAAAAGAACCAGCCAAAACGGGATAAGAAATAGCAGAGTAACAATATAATCTTCGCCGCTGAGGCCGCTGATGTGCAGCGGGCGGTCATCGAGTTTGACCCGGAGAAAGTACGCACCGGCGAAGGCTGCGGCGAGCGCCAAAAAATCGCCCACCACCAAGAAAAAGCCGTATATAAGTGAAGCGTTGTTCCTCATCCCGTTACCTCCAGGAAGCGCCTGATACGCTGCTTGAGATGATTCTTTCCTGGTCCTGTTTTCAAGTGTTTCTCCCTGGCAAAAGCATCATCACTATCCTTATATGCTTCATAATATATTAATTCAAACGGGCCCCGCCCCTTGGTATAAGTGCTTTTGCCTGCATTGTGTCCATCTAGGCGCTTCCGTAAGTCAGACGTACAACCCGTATATAACATTCCGCTTTTTTCACTGCGCAGTATGTAAACGTATGTAAAGCTAGAGGTAACGGGACGCATTGCTCCTATTTTACCTCAAAAATGACAAACTAACAGGGAAAAGGGCCGGGCAGCACGAAATATTATGTACAAAATACGAATAAATTCGCTACAATGGGTATTAAGTCAAAAGTTTATAGAGTTCGTAAAGTCTATCAAGGCATAAGATGAATCCCGTTAGAACCCAAAAGACAGCCAGCATGCACTGCACGACCGAACCATGCACACGTGTTCGACGGTTCGCTATGGGTATAAGTTGAGTGAGGTTCTAACGGGATGAAAAAACAAACCAAAGCAGAGAAGAGACGAATGAAGAAGCTCATCATTCAATTCGGCGAGTATCTTGTTGGCGGCGGCGTGTGGTTCTGGAGCGGTTATATCCTGATTGTGCTGCTCGATGATCATATTGGCCTGTTTGCGGCCAATCTCATAGGTAACGCAGTTGGTATTACGCTGAATTTCCTTATCCAGCGCTTCTGGGTTTTTCGCACTAAGCGTCCTGGTAAGATTGCCTTCACGGCTGGCCGCTACATTGTATACACTGCACTCAACGCGTTCCTGCTCAACTACCTGATACTGTTCGGCCTGCGCGAATACGCCGGGCTCAAGCCGGAGATCGGGCAGTTTATCGCCAGCGGGTTCTTTACGTTCTGGAACTACTTTTGGTACAAGGTCTGGGTATTCCCGGAGCCAGAACACCCCACGCGCCAGCATGCCAAGCCCAAGGTCCGCAAGGCTCCCCGCCACATCGTAAGCCATACATAAAGGATAAGGAGAAGATATGTCAGAAGTCGTACGCCCTACCAAAAAGCAAAAAATCCTCCTCACTTATATCGAAGGGTTCATCAAGGAACACGGCTACAGCCCCAGCTACCGCGAGATTATGAATGGGCTTAACTATAATTCGGTTGCTACCGTGGCCTTACATGTCAATAATCTCATCAAGCGCGGGCACCTGCGCAAGCGTGATAACTCGGCGCGTAGTCTCGAAGTAGTCGGTTCTGATGCCCAGCGTGTTGGCAAGCTAAACGCTATATCTGAAACAGAGGAGAAATGGTTTGTAGAGCGCGTTGATTCCATGCTGAAGATTCTCGAGGAGACCGCTCAGCCCGAAGAGAAGGTCATAGACGACATCTACGTGCTTATCGGCGCACTGCACGTTCTCGGCCTAGACGACGCCGTCCGCAGCTTCGTCCCGCGTCTGACAGAGGTAAAAAAGAAAGCCAATGCAAAGTCATAAAGGTTTAGTTTCGCCAGAAGATATTAATGTCCGTGCGAGCGAGTTAGAAACTTTCTTTGATGAACACGAGGTGCCAACGGCCGATCAGTACATGTTCGCTTACTACAGCCTGCAGGCTCCAGCTGCATCTGTACCCGAGTGGACATGGAATGCTTTTGATAGAGGTATCGTGCCGTTTAACGGCTATGCGGCAGCCAAAGGCTCGGATCAATACGATATAGGTAAGCTGGACGGTCTGGCTGATCTGCTTGTCCCAAATTACCGCAAGCCTGCAGAGGGCCTGCCTGCGGTCTTGGACAGCGCAAAATATTTGGCCGGGGAGATGGCTGATAAGCTTGAACACGGTTCCATCCTGCTCGTTGCCAATCATCCCACAATCGCAACACCAATTATCTTGGGGCGTGCTGCCGTGGAGGCACTACGTCCGGGCATTCCGGATATACAAGAGCGCATGTACATTGCGCTTGGTATGAAGCCTACGGTGTTCAAATATGACTTTGGAGAGTTTGGCTCTGCCTCGCCCGTAGGGATGGTCTCGGCGGTAGGTAACGTAGCTATTACAGCTGCTGTATCTGATAGTAATACGCAACCGGAACTCAAAAAGCCGCAGGAGAGATTCAGAAACTTATTCAAGGGTAATATAGCCGATGCTTTATCGCGGCCGGGTAATATAGTCGTAGTTATACTGAACGGCCAGACAGATGTACCTTATACCAAATTTGACGCGAATGCACGCAAAATACATCTGCCAGAGGGCGGGCTTGAACTCTTTGACCGGCCGAACGTCTGGATGGTGAATGCGTCTGTCTATGACACCTTGCTGGAGGGCAGAGATATAAGCAGTCCTGTGCAGATATATTTTCACCCTCGTATACGCGAAGTATCAAGAAGCGTGCTCACAGACGCAAACATTGTGCAGGCTATGCTTATAGATCCCACTTTTGACGGCACAAGATATTTTGCTGAGAGGGAGGACGAGCTTGATATTAGGCTATCTGACAGGAGGGAGATGGTGGGTGATTATCTGAAGAGGGCTCCCGGTAAAATCATAAACAAGCTGCGCGGGTAACCCACTGCCTCTGGGTCTCCTAGTTTCCAAGGACGGTTCTTGGAAACGGGGATTACGTGGTGTAATATGTTGACAAAACATAAGCTTTTTGCTATAATTTGACTTAATCCCTTGCTCGGTATGAGCTCAAAAACCTCCTGCAACTTCACAGATTTTTGCTCATAGCATAATGTTTGCCAACAAACATTGACGATTAACAGGGAAGAATATATAATTCACACCTGTAACTCAGCTTAATATTAAGTGAGTCGAACCTTAGTTCTGAGAAGGAAAGAGCAGCTTGTGCAAAATGTATTCCATTTTGCCGGCGCGATGAGAAACCCAAGTTTTCTCAAAAAGAGTATTCGGGAGTAGCTCAATGGTGGAGCAAGAAGCTGTTAACTTCGAGGTTGCCGGTTCGAGTCCGGCCTCCCGAGCCAAAAGAAACGAGTCAGGCATGTGTCTGGCTCTTTTCTTTTAGATTCATGGAATGAATCGGAGCCGAACCAGATTGCTCTGCAAGAGCTGGTTCGATATTTTGAGTGAGAGCGTGCAATGCTTACATGTGCGAAAGCTCACCAAAACATACCCAAGTAATCCAGTCCTGGAAGCCAATGTCATACATTCGACAGAGAGCGCAGAAAGCACTTACGCTATCTGGACTTTTCTATTCCCTCGGAATCGATGCGACGCACCAGGGCATTGTTTGAATGGTGTATAGTATGAGTACAGATAGGGGGTATTATGAAAGGGTTCTTCACAAACATCGAACAAGCAACTTTAGACAACAACGATTTTCGGCGTGTACTCTACACCGGCAAACACGCGCAGCTTGTACTAATGAGCCTTGCACCAAATGAAGAGATTGGCACGGAAGTACACGAAGATAACGATCAATTTTTTCGCTTCGAAGCGGGCAAGGGTAGAGTTATTATCGATGATACTACCTACGAGGTAGGTGATGGCGACGCCGTAATCGTACCCGCAGGCGCAAAACACAACGTCGTAAACCTATCGGCAACCGACAACCTGAAACTGTACACACTCTATTCGCCGCCTCATCATAAGGACGGCATTGTTCGCACAACCAAAGAAGACGCCAACGCCCAGCCTGAGGATTTTGACGGTGCGACCACCGAATAGACAGGTTGGCACGCTTCGTCCGTGACCAGCCTGCTGAGCCAAGGTTAGAACCAAAATAACAGATATGAAAGTCTCTGTTATTTACTATGGGTAGGTAAGGTGGTGGTTGTTATACTTGTAATCTAATTCTTTCATCGGCTATAAAGCCGCTTCGACTCCAGAGCCAGAGTGGAGTGTGAACATCAATCGGGGTGAGATGTGTCCCTGCGAGGATTTCTCGCCATACGGAAGAAACGTACTCTCTTGAGCCCTGAGATCCATCTAGTACTGAGTCCGGAACGATGCCAAGTTTTACCGAAGCTTGCAGTACGTGGGTATCTGGAGCTATGCTGATTTCTTCACGGTCTTTCCAGGCAACATTACAGTATGAGCTCATGACGTAGAGCCAGTAGTTGAATATTTTTGGTCCAGCGAGGTAAGGGAAGTCCTTTTTATGTTCAACTTGTACATGGTTTCTCAGACTTACAATTGAATTACCGTGAGATTCGATCAAGCCTATGGCTCCTCCATTTTCACGAAGTGACCTCGCAATCTTACTCCAAATATCAACATGTTTGTTGGGCTGAAGGGCAACTTTGTGCGCTGTCAGTGATATACGTAGATCTTCTAAAGTTGCAGCCTCAACAGTATCGAGATTAAAGACCCAGGAATGATTTGCATCGAGATATGCTTTGGCTACATTCTCCCATAGGGTGTATGAGTTCCGCTGGTAGTTGAGTGCCATACCGAGGGTGATGACATCTGGTAGCTTTTCTTCAGGAACAACACCCACAAGGGCATCTTCCGGCATAATTTCTCCGCCGAGCAGGCCTTCCTTATGCATCTCTACAAGGTGAAATATATTGCTTAATGTATCAGATGGTTCAGGTGTATTTTTCATGGCGTAGATTACTTAGTATGTATCTTAACACTTCACTCGTAAGTATATTCTCTCTTTATTGTGGTTATAACTTCTTCTATCGTTGTGAGCCAAGAGCATGTATTTTACAGAGTATCCAGTACGCATTCATGCTACTGGATATTTTTGTACCACTCAATAAAGCTTCCTGATTAGCACTCTTGACATGAGAGTGCTAATTTTCTATATTAAATACAGAAGCTTCTATGCTTCTCTGGAAACCATTAATAACAATGATGAAAGGAGAATAGTATGAGCAATCTTGTAAAATGGGATCCGTTTGCAGAACTGTCTGCATTACAAAAGCAATTCTTTGGCGATGACTGGATGTCACCGCTAAAAGGTGTGAACATTCCGACAACAGACGTTTATACAAGAAACGATAACCTGGTTGTTGAGGCGCATTTGCCTAACTTTGAGCAGAAAGACGTTAACATCGAGGTAGAAAATGGAGCACTGGTCGTAAGTGCGGAGCGTCACGAAAAGGAAGAGGACAAAGATAAAAAATATGTAGTGCGTGAAAGTTCGAGCAGCTTCTATCGACGTATTGCTTTACCAAAACGAGCTGACGCTGACAAAATTGAAGCACACTTAGATGATGGCGTGCTAAAAATTAGCGTGCCACTTACTCCACTACCAGAACCAAAGAAAATTACAATTGCATCGAAAAAGAAGTAGGGGTGTAGCGATAGTACAAAAGGAGACTAGCGTAAGTCTCCTTTTGTATGTATTAAAAGGTTCAAGACCGACATGCTGAGCCAAACAAAGACCGTCTGAGAGGGCGGTTTTTGTTTGTGAGATAATAAATCCATGAAAGAACTGCAGTTTACGGTTGAGATACATGCCGCAAAAGAAAAGGTATGGGGCACACTATGGCAAGACGAAACATTCCGTAGTTGGGCAGGCATCATCGACCCAGGAACGTACATGGTTGGTGAGCTGGAAGAGGGTAATGAGGTACAGTTCGTCTCTTCTGAAAACGGGTACGGCGTCACAAGTTTGGTCGAGAAGCTGACTACAAACGAATTTTTATTGCTCAGGCACCAAGCAGATACGCAGAATGAAGGGAAACAGGAGCGTGCACAGGAATGGACTGGCGGCAAGGAAAGCTACGTACTCACAGAGAAAAACGGCACTACGACTCTCACTTTTGTATGTGATGTTCCAGAGAAAATGGAAGACTATTTTAAAGCAAATTATCCCAAAGCTTTGGAGCAGGTTAAGCTATTGTCCGAAAAAAGCGGCGGTTAAGGCTGTCTGACCGGCTCGCTACAGAGCTGCAATTCACACAAGGGATCCAACAGGATATATGCTGCTGGATCCCTTGTCGCGTGAGCTAGGAGTAACTACCTCGTAGCTCTTGTTACGATGTCACTGATTTTTTGCTCGGCATCTTTATCTAATTCTGTTATGTACCAAGCGCTTGGCACCGTGGAGCTACCTTTTTCATCGGCAAGCGATTTTATATCGACAGACTCGGTAATACCAAAAGTTATGAAGGCATCCTTTCTAAAGAAGCACAATACGGCGCTGTCTTTTGACTTTGCATAGCCGGGCATTCCGTACCAGAGCCGGGGGCAAAGCTCTGGATTCGCCTGCATGAAGAGCTCATGTATGCGGCTGGCTTCAGGGAAGCCTTTTTGAGTGTAGTTTGTAATTTTTGCAAGAACCTCATTTTTTTGATCCTCACTCGTAACCTTTCTTCTATTCGTAGGCATAGAAGTCTCCTTTGTAGTTTAGAGATTGATAGTAGTGTGGATCAGGATGAGCTAGCTCAACTTAATCAGTGCACCTATTATACCATGGTATATTTCTTCCGATCAGAAGGTATCTGGCTGGCAAGCTGCTATCCAACTGGCCGCTCTCTGGCTTTGAGTGGCTACGTACTGGATAAGCGCAAGGGTCATTGTGGGTTCAGGCAAACTTTGTCACAATAGGTGGTAAACAGTCTAAGTGCCAGGAGCCGTATTTTTATGAACCAGCCGAACGATACCAGCCAAAACCCGATAGAGATAAGAGGACTTACAAAAAGCTTTGGCAAAGTTAAAGCGCTGCAGAATCTGGATTTGGTAGTCAAAAAAGGGGAGGTCCACGGGTTTTTGGGCCCGAATGGCGCAGGCAAGTCCACGACTATCAGAGTCCTGCTTGGGCTGCTCAAGGCTGATAAGGGCAGTGTGAGACTGCTGGGCGGCGATCCGTGGGCAGCTGCTGTCGGGCTGCACGGGCGTTTAGCCTACGTGCCCGGTGATGTGGAGCTGTGGCCAAATCTGACTGGCGGCGAGGCGATTGATTTGTTTGCGCGGCTGCGCGGCGGCTTTGATCAAAAGAGGCGGGACGAACTTTGCCGCCGCTTTGATCTTGACCCAACCAAGAAAGGGCGTACCTACTCCAAAGGCAACCGGCAAAAGGTCGCTTTAATCGCTGCTCTAGCAAGCGACGTCGAGCTCCTTTTGCTTGACGAGCCAACAGCAGGACTCGACCCGCTTATGGAGGCAGTGTTCCAAGAGATTATCCGCGATCTCAAGGCCAAGGGCTGCACTGTGCTGCTATCGAGCCATATCCTCGCGCAGGTCGAAGTGCTGGCAGACCGCGTATCAATTATCCGAAAGGGCGCCGTGGTAGAGACAGGAACGCTGCGCGACCTTCGGCATCTTACCCGGACCACCTTTACAGCCGAGGCCGAAAAATCTTTGGACGGCATACGGCAGCTGCAGGGCGTGCATAATTTCGAGCATAAAGACGGCCAGGTGATATTTGAGGTCGACAGCGACCACATGCCCCAAGTCATGCAAGCTTTAGGGCCGCTCAAAATACGCGCGCTTACAGCTCATCCGCCTACGCTCGAACAGCTGCTTATGCGGCATTATGATACGGATGTACAGATACCTTTGCAAAAGGGAGGGGAGGGCCGGTAATGGCACGTGCTGCCAAGCCAGCTCACAGCACCCAGCTGCGGGATTCGTTCCGGGGCACGGGGACATTGCTGGGTTTTATGCTCAGACGTGACCGTATAAAACTGCCTGCATGGACTTTGGGCCTGGGCCTGTTTGTCATATATGTTGTCAATGCGCTGCCAGCGGCCTACAAGACGCAGCAAGAACTTGAAGCGGCTGTCTCACTCTATGCCGATCCGATTGGCCGGATGCTCATTGGTCCCGGCTATGGGTTTGACAGTCCCACTTTGCAGCAGTTTGTCGCAAACGGCTACGGTCTTTATTTTATGATTCTGGCTGCACTGATGTCGATTTTCTTAATAGTCAGGCACACCCGGGTCGAGGAGCAGACCGGGCGGGCGGAGCTGGTGCGGGCAAGTATTGTTGGCCGCTATGCTTCGCTGACAGCGGCTGTCTTAGTTGCGATTATTACTAATGTACTTGTGTCAATTGTCGTATTCCTGCTGATGATTGGGATGGGCGGGTTTGATACAGCCGGCTCCCTGCTGTTTGCCGTAAGCATCGGAGCGGTTGGCTTGGCCTTTGCCGGGATTACCACAATTACTGTGCAACTGAGCGAGTACTCCAAAATTGCCGCCGCTATGGCCGGGGGCATTTTGGGGGCTGCCTTCGTACTGCGAGCTGGCGGCGACATGGCTGCCGAGGGTGGAAGCGGCCTATCGTGGCTGTCACCACTGGCGTGGGGGCAGCAAACAGCACCGTTTGTTTTGGACAGATGGTGGCCGCTGATACTTCTGTTTGTTCTTGCTCTCGGCACAACAATTGCAGGCTATCGGCTGTTGGCACGCCGTGATCTGGGTGCCAGTCTGCTGGCTGTTCGTCCAGGACCAGCCCGGGCAGCTCCTTCGCTTGGTACGCCCCTCGGGCTTGCGCTAAGATTGCACCGGCCGGCTATTATCGGCTGGAGCATTGCGCTCTTGATCTCCGGTATCGTATTTGGCGCTTTTGCAAACGGATTGCTCTCTGCGGCAGATGATATGCCTGAAGTGTTTCTGGAACTTTTCGGTGGCGGCGAAGGGTTCCTGGCGGGCTACTTTGCCTATATGGCGCTATTTATGGCGTATTTGGCCAGTACCTTTGCTATCCTGGCCGTGCAGAGTGTCCGGAATGAAGAATCTTCCAGCCGGGCTGAGTCCGTCATCACGACTGGACTTGGGCGCTGGCGCTGGCTGGGGAGCCACATTCTTGTCGCTGTCTGCGGAGTTGTGCTGCTCACGGTTGTTGCCGGGGTAGGAACGGGTATGGGCGCAGCCCTGGTTACTAGTGATAGCAGCTATATTGTGCAGTTGGCAGCTGCTCATCTTAATCAAGTTCCTGCCGCTTTAGTACTGCTTGGCCTCGCGGTATTCTTGTTCGGTACAGCACCAAAGTTTGTTACAGCGGTATGGGTACCTTTAGGCTTTTCGGTATTCATGGGAGCCTTCGGCCGGCTTACGGATATATCGGCTGTGCTGTATCTCGTACCTTTTAGTCATCCCGCCGCTTTACCGCTCGAATCATTTGCATTACGTCCAACACTGCTCCTGCTGGCACTGGCTTTCATCCTAATCCTTGGCGGCATGGCCGGCTTCCGGCGGCGCGAAATAAACGTCAAGTAGTACACAAGTCGGCGGCCGGTTGCTTGACAAAACATAAGCTTTTTGATATACTTGACTTAATGCACTGCCCCTCTGGGGTCAAAAAAACAAGCAGCACACTGGACCTTAGGTAAGGCTTTTGGATTTCCGGCCGAGCACCCACTTCTGTGAAGCGCTCATCGGTTTGTCGGCCCGATGGATACAGCCGACCCAGCAACACGGGCGGCGCTTGCCTTCGAGCAGCTCCTCGCATGTTCTCTGGATACGACGCTTACGCGTGTCGACGCCCTTGGCGTTCTCAACCCAGCAGATAAACTCATTGCGCGCCAGCGGGGTAATATCTTCCCACAGCGCCACAACTTTTTTGTCAGACAGCAGCGACTTTTTGAGATCGGCTGGCAGCTTGTGTATGGTACCTTCTGAGATAGTGTTTTGGAGCATAGTACTCTCTATTATATCGAACAAGTTCGCGAAACGGACAGATAAGGCGGAAAAAAGAGAGTGCCGCCGGCGTATAGTAGTAAGTATGATCCGGATGAAGCGTATATACGACGAGCCTGCTGCCGGTGATGGCACCCGAGTACTGGTGGATAGGCTGTGGCCGCGAGGAGTCAGCAAGCAGCGGGCAGCTGTCGATCTGTGGCTCAAAGAAGTTGCGCCATCGCCGGACCTTCGTGTCTGGTTTAACCACAGACCGGAACGGTTCAAGGAGTTTAGCCTTAAATATACGGAAGAGCTGTCTGGCAGCACGGCCGCCGGCCGGCTCCTTGAGCTGGCAAGTAAAGGTCCGCTCACGTTGCTGTATGCTGCTAGGGATCCGGCTATCAACCACGCAGTTGTCCTCAGAGCTTTTCTGCAAGAACATCAAGAGGTCCGCCAGCCCCGAAAAAATAGCCGGGACGGATACAAGAGCAGGGAGGTATAATAGAGCTTATGAATAAACATTATATTTGTCTGGGCGGCTGCAAGGGGGTATCAGAATATCCGGGCGTGTGCCAGGCGCCGGACTGCAGCAGCCACAATCATGAACTGGTCGAGTGTTCTTGCGCAGACGGCGGACACTACAGCTTCCAGCCTGAAGCATTTGACAGGGCATAGGCCTTTTTTGCTTAGTGCGTGGAGTTTTTCCGCCTCTTTCAGATTGACACTATTGAGGCGGATATGACGTACTTGTTTCTTGAGCTGCGTGCGATGGACCCTCTTGATTCCGGTCGTATTAGGGCCGCATTGCTTGCTACAATATGCATATGCGTTCTGTACACCCGCGCCAAGACGGCATGACTATCGGCTCGTTTATACTTATCCTTCTTTTGGCGGCCGCTTTGGTGTTTGTTTTTCGCTATGTCCAAGGGGCGCAGCAGGATAACCAGGAGCAAGCCAAAAAGATCCAGAATGCACTCTCGGGCGAAGAAGACGCCGAGCAGGGCGAAGATACCGGAGAAGACAATAGGTCATACACCGACCAGTCGCAGCTGTGGGAAAACCCCATTCGTGTACTCGACGTAAAGAAAGAGCCTATTACTGTTATATTTACGGCAACTATACCAGGCTCATACCAAGGCACTTGCGCTGTCGAGCTGCGTTACGAAGGAGGTACAGAAAAAAAGCGTTTTGTCGAACCGCTTCGGGGCACAAGGACATGCGAAATTTATGTACCGACAGGCAAGCTGTCTGATTCTAAGAGATGGCGCTATGAATTTGGCTACTATAGCAACGACGGCCGGACCTACGGCAAGTATCCGGCAGGGACGCTTTCACTCTAGTTGACAGCTACCTCATCTGCTATGCTGAGTGGTGAAAAAAAGGGAGACAACATGGCGCGTCCAAAGAAAAAGCTGATGCCTGAAACGGTGATAGTTCCAAAAGATAAGTTCTTGTCAAAACTATCAGTCGGTTTTTTTGACCGGCCGCTGTTGACGGCTTTTTTGTGGATTGCGCTGACGTTGTTTGGCGCGCTGAGCTATACGACGCTGCTCAGACGCGAGGGTTTTCCGGCTATTAACTTCCCATTGGCCTTCGTGGCCGGCACCTATTTTGTCAACGATCCTGCTCAAGTTGATGCCTCGGTTGCCGAGCCGATTACACGGATCGCGCTTGAGCAAGAGGGGGTGGCTTCGGTGCAGACAAGCAGCGGCGGCAATTTCTTTAGCGTACAAATATTTTATGACGAGGGTGTTGATGCCAAACAGGCAACCAGCCAACTTGAAGAGGCAGTTGCCGAACGGGGCAGTCTGCCAAACGAGGCTATGGTCCAGTACAGCGTGCCGTACTTTGGCGCCACTGGCGGATCCGAACAGAAGCTCGACATGACGCTGTCTTTTTATGCAGACGGCAATGATCTGCCGACATCCGAACTGGTTGCTGCCGCAGAAGATTTTGCCTCAGCTTTGCGCGACAAGCAAGTAGATGACGTTCAGGATGTGTTTGTCCTGAACCCATACGAAGAAACCATCAATCCGGCTACTGGCCAATTAGTTACCGTACAGCGCAGTTTCGACCGTTTTGGTATCCGTGAAGACGATACTACCTCTTCCCGCGATTCGGTTATTATCGGTATCTCAGCCAAGGACGGCTTTGATGTCATTGCCCTCGACAGAGCTGTGCAGGAGGCGGCAGACAGTATGCACGGCGGTGAAGTGCTGGACGGGTTCCATGCCGCCGTCAGCGCCAGTTTTGCCCCAAATATCAAAGAAAATATCTCAGAACTCCAGAAATCCCTGCTAGAGGGCCTGCTGGCGGTGCTGATAGTCGGCTCGATCATAATCACTATTCGCGCCTCAATTATCACCGTGATCTCTATGATTACTGTGGTGGCTATGACGCTTGGCTTTCTGTACGCCATTGGCTACACGCTCAATGTCATCACACTGTTCTCGCTGATTCTGGCGCTGGCGCTGATAGTCGACGACACCATCATTATGGTCGAGGCCCTGGATGCGGCCCGGCACCGCCACAAAGACAGGCGCAAAGCCGTGCAAGAGGCCGCCCGCAAAGTCAGCCGCGCCATGGTAGCCGCCACCTTTACCGCAGCGCTTAGTTTTGCGCCGCTGCTGTTCGTGGGCGGTATACTGGGCAGCTTTATCCGCGCTATTCCTGTCACAGTCATATCGGCGCTGGTTATCAGCTTGATTGTGGCCCTAGTGTTTATTCCGCTGTTTGCCCGCTGGCTACTGCTGGGACCCAAGCAGATGGGCAAAAAGGTTGATAAATCAGAAGTTGCCGCCGGGTTCGAAGCAGCCCTGGCCCGTTTTGTGACCCGCCCGATGATATGGGCCCGGCATTCAACCAAAAAGCTGTTTCTGGTTGGCTCGACAGCCGTCTTTATAGGGTTGGGCTTTGTTGTCGCGGCGCTGATTATTGCCCGTGATGTACCGTTCAACATCTTCCCGCCCACCAAAGATACCAACGGCCTGTCGGTCCGGATGAGCTTTGCTCCGGGCACCACAATTGAGCAAGCCGAATCTATCGCGGCCGAAGCCGATCAGATTACCAGCGACACGCTGGGCGAAAATTTTGAACAATCGTCTTACTACGGCAGCGGTTCCGAACAAAACGCCAGCAACCAAATAGAAATCATTTCCTATAGCAAGCGCAGCGAAACCTCGCGGCAGCTTGTCGATAAGCTGCAGGCAGCCTTGGACGAAAAAATCCAAACGGCGGCGGTGCAGGTCAGCCAGGTAGACATTGGCCCGCCGGCTTCTGGTTTCGTGGTACAAATTGCAGCCGGAAACCGCGAAGCTGCCCTTGAGGCAGCCGCTGCCATGAGCGAGTTTTTAAAGAGCACGCAGCTGTCGCGTCCCAATAGCACCACGGCCTCTTTTGAGAACGTCACTGTCTCTGGCGATAACCAAGTCATCCGAGCCGACGGCAAGCCAATCGTCAGTGTCTCGGCCAGCTTTGATGCCGATGACACCTCGACGCTCGTGACTTTAGGCGAACAGGCCGTCAAAAACGAGTTTACCGCTGATAAGCTTGCAGGCCTTGGCCTGTCAGCCGATGCCGTACAGTTTGATCTCGGCCAAGAGTCAGAAAACCAGGAGTCGTTTGCCGCTCTGGCCATCGCCTTTCCGCTGCTGCTTGTAGTGATGTACATTCTTTTGGCCATCCAATTCCGCAGCCTGCTGCAGCCGCTGCTGATATTTATGGCGATTCCGTTCAGCCTGTTCGGTATTGCCTTGGGTCTGAGCATCACCGACAATGTTTTCAGTTTCTTCGCCATGCTCGGCTTCTTTGCACTGCTTGGATTGTCGGTCAAAAACACGATTTTACTTACAGATTACGCTAATCAAGCACACAAGTCCGGCATGGGCGCGGTCGATTCGGCAGTCGAAGCGCTGCGCGAACGCTTCCGCCCGCTGTTTGCAACCTCAGTCACGGCAGTGGTGTCGCTCATCCCGCTGGCAATCACCAGCCCGTTCTGGGAGGGTCTGATGGTAGTACTGATCTTTGGCCTCATCTCAAGCACCTTCCTAGTGGTCACAGTCTTTCCGTACTATTATCTGGGTGCCGAATATCTGCGGCTGCATGTCAAGCGAGGCCATTTCCTGTTCTGGTTAGCTGCAACTGTTCTGGTTGCTGCACTCGTTGGTTGGGCCTTTGGCCTGCTGTGGGGGCTGCTCATTGTGCCGCTCAGTGTTGCAACAGCATCACTTCAGGGTTTCTACGTCCGCAAGCTTGCACGCTAAAAGCACTCATGGTTAAATAGACCTGTCCATATCAAAAACAAAAAATGCCAGAACCAATCAACAAATCAGCGCGTCTCAAGCTGACGCATCGTTCGCATACCGGACATAAACTGCACCGGAGCCATACGTCATATCCGCTTGTGGCGGCCTTGCTGTTGATGGTTGGCGTGCTGCTCACCGCTATGACCATGCAGGTCAGGGCTGCCGATGTGATAGTGACGGCCACTGCCAACGGCCCGGCGCCGATCCAGGCAGCGGTCATACTAAGTCCGGCGCATAACAGCGAGCTGACTGATTCTTCGACTCCCGTCAGCGGTACCTGCGAGCCGGGATATTATGTCAAACTGTACCGTAATAATATTTTCTCGGGTGCAGCTCTTTGTACGCCCGGCGGCACTTTTTCTATCGTGACGGATCTTTTCTTGGGTCGAAACGACCTGCAGGCCCGGACATTCAATATCGCCGACCAAGAGGGCCCGGCTTCGCAGGTAGTCACCGTCTACTACAAGCCGGTTGTGCCGCCTGGTCCAGGCGGTCCCAGTGACCCAAGCGTGCCCGCTCCAACGCGGCCGGGCGGTCTCCCGACAGACGAAAATCCGTTTTACCTCTCGACAGAATATTTCTTCAAGGCGGCCTATACCGGCCAAAAAACTACCTGGGACTTTAAGATCCTTGGCGGTACTGGGCCGTTTACCGCCTATGTTGCCTGGGGCGATGGCTACAGCGACCGCCTGCCAGCGTCAGATAACGAGAATTTCACCATCGAGCACATCTATAATACTCTCAAAGACAGGCGTGAATACTACACCGTAACCATCCGGGTGGTAGATAGCAAGGGCCGGAGCGCTTCGCTGCAGCTGATTGCCATTATGAATGACCCGAATATTATCAGCGGAGCACTCGTGCGGCCAAACGACCCCAGTCCGTTCGTACCGGGCAGTCTATTTTCCGGTCTGCTCAAATTTATCTGGTCGGCCTACGGTATCGTGCTGCTTATGGGTGTTTGTTTCTGGCTGGGCGAAAGGCGGGGCGAGTCAGTCGCAACCGCCTGGTACCGCCGCCGCCTGCGCCGCCGCAAAGCTCCCGCCGCCTAACCCAGAAATCCCCATCTGCCGAGGTTACAATAATCCGCAAGAGGTATATCTACAAATTACAGAGGTAAACAGCAAAACTGGCAAGATCCCCATCTGTTAGAGGTTAAATCTCTTATGTGGTGCTTATGTGGATATATGCAAGGGTCGGTATGCAAGGGTCGGACCCTCGAAATTTGAGAAATGTGTTGTAGTATATTGACAAGGCGTAAGTTTTTTGGTATAATCTGATACTATACGGGATTCTGTGTTCGAGAACCATGACTTCAGGGTAAAATAGACTTCGTATGGCGTATAAACGTAAGCCTTATCGGTATAAGCGGCGGTACAAGCTCATTTTTTGGAGCCTTATACTGATGATCTTGTTTAGTATCGCGCTGATTTTTATGAATCGACCCAGTACCGGTACGGTTATAAAACACTCGCTGGAAGACAATCCAAACCAAACTGAGGCCCGCCGAATAAATACTATCACCGGCAAGCATTTCAGCCTTGATTATGACGCGGCACTGGATACGGTGAGCAATATCAGCGCCGGCGACACAACCGCGCTGGAGGTGTACCGTATTGCCCGCAGCGATATTAACGGGCGGCGGATTTTTGTGGTTACTATCAAACAGCTGCCGGCGGGCGGTATGGGCGAAGAATCTTCGTACAAGTTGCGACGCATTAACCCTGATGTTTACAGAGAGGGCGGCATGACGGTTGGCGATCTGGCTTTTGCAACTTTTCAAAAGGCGGACAATACTGAACTGACAGCTTTTGTGGTCCGCGGCGACAAGCTGGCTATGCTGGCTTACACATTGCAGGCGCCGGATGGTGATTTGGAAGCTGAGGCGCGCGAACTATTTGATGATTTCCGCTGGCAACTTTAGGAACATTTGCAATGAGCAATTGGCAATGGACAAAAAATTGGCGATGGACAAGGGACGATGGGGTTGCATGGCACATTGCCAATGGCGCATATTTGGCCCATTGCTCATCGCAAATCGCTCATCTGCTAAACTGTACTTATGTTAAAAGGGTTACTTCTGGGTGCGGGAGTTTTGCTGTTTGCTCAGCTCCCGGGGACGGGGAATTACCAGCTGCGCGACTATGGCTTTGGCAGCGGCGGCGGTACGACCGGAACCAGCAATTACAGCCTCGAGGGGCTGGCGGGTGAAATCAGCGGGCAGTTCACCGGCACCGATACCTATGGTCTGAAACCGGGTTTGCTCGGCGTACAGCTGGCGAATCTGCCCGACGCACCAGTGTGGCAGAATCCGGATGATTGGTATAACAAGCTGCAGCTGATTATAAATACGAGCGGCAATCCAGCCGACACGACCTATGCGGTAGCAATCAGCAGCGACGGCTTTGCAACCACGCAGTATGTGCAATCCGACAGCACGGTGGGGCCTGCGCTGGGAATCGAGGATTTCCGGGATTATGCGGCGTGGGGCGGCGGCAGCGGCATGAATGTGATTGGCCTGCGTCCGAGCACTACGTACGAGGTGCGGGTCAAGGCACGGCACGGTGAATTCTCTGAAACAGGGTTTGGGCCGGTTGCTTCTGCGGCAACCTCCCAGGCATCGCTGACGTTCGATATTGATATTGCCTCTACGGATACAGAGACAGCTGCACCATATGTACTGGCCTTTGGCAGCGTTAATCCCGATGCAGTTATGGATAGCCCGGAGCACATATGGCTCGATATTGCCAGCAATGCCGAATCGGGGGCACTCGTGTATATTGTGTCTGATAATGGCGGGCTGGTGAGTCCGGCGGCGGGACATACAATCTCGGCTGTAACAGGGGACTTGGATGCTTTGAGCGAGGGTATCGGGGCACAGAATGCGACTGCATCAGTTGCCTCGGGAAGTCCGCTGACAATCCCGAGTCCGTACAACGGTGCCAGTCATGTGATCGGTGCAGTCGATGCCCAGTTCAGGCAGTTTTTGCAGGCGTCTGGACCTCTGACGGGCGGGCGGGCTTCGTTCTTGTTGAAGCTTAGGACAACATCAGTGACACCGGCCGCTGCCGACTACACCGATGTATATACTCTCATCGCTACAGCTGCTTTTTAGCTTCTGCCCTCTTCCTGTTCTTGTTGTGCTTGACGTGACCCCTGTCTAGCACTTATGCTTATAGTTACGGCATACTGTTCTTAAGTGGTTTTTGTATCCGGGGGATTTATTTTTTGCGAGTAGAGAAATTGCGAGTCTCAATTACGTTGGTATTTACCCTTCTGGTGATTATAGTGACCAGCGGTGTTCATATTGAAGCTGCCAGTTTGAGCGGCACCTCTATTCGTTTTAATCGTATGCGTGCAAGCACAGCCAGCACCTTTCGACTGACCTTTACCGTGCCTGCAGGCAATGCAGCAACGGAAGCATCTGTTATGATTGGATTCCCCGATGCGTTTACTGTTGCAACGACTGGCCTGACTACCAACACCGCATCCTGCGGTGCTACGGCGCTGCCCGGTACATTGACGGCAGCTGGCAATAATACCAACGGGCAAAAGAGCATCATTATTTCTGGTCTCACCAACCTGTCGGCAACCAGTACCTACTGTGTCGATATCGGGCGGGCAACCAACGACCCGGTGACTAACCCGACTGCTGGGATCTATGCAGTGACGGTAACGACGAGGACGTCAGGACCGGCAGATATTGATACTGCCACAATCGGCGCAAGGGTCATCGCAGATGATCAAATTGTGGTCAGTGCAGTGGTTCCACCAAGCTTTAACTTTGTACTCGACGGCAATACGACCAGCTTTGTAAGTGCGCTTGATACAGCAGATATCGTGCAGACGACTCCGCGTACCGTCACGATTACTACCAACGCCACACAGGGCTGGATTGCTTGGGCGCTCAGTTCAAATAGCGGCCTGAGCTCTGCCGCGGCCGGCCATACTATTGCCTCAACAACCCCTGGTACAGGGGCGACTCTCAGTAGTGGTTCGGAAGGCTACATATTGGGTGTGACGGCAACTGATGCGGGCGGCGGGGGCAGCGTCTCGATAGTGTCTGCATACGCTGGCGGTGCGGGCGATGACAATGGCTCAGGGCTTGATGGTACCTTTCGGCAAATCGCTTCATCTGACGGTACTGCGAACGGCGATATATTGACGCTGCGCGGGAAAGCTGGTGTTGCGCCACTAACTCCAGCGGGAGTTGACTATACGGACACTTGGACGGTAATTGGTGCAGGGAGCTTCTAAAAGTAGTTTGTAATTCTAAACCAAACAAACTTATCCACAGTTTTCCGCGGTATCTGTACTACCTCTATTGACAGTCGTTGTATTTTTACTTATGCTTAGACCAAATCTCTAAAACAAAAAGGTTCGATACACGAACGTGATAACAAAAACGAACAATTTACAGAGAGCCAAGCTGGCAATAGCTGGCCTATTTACGCTTGTTACACTTCTCATTACGAGCGGTATTCAGATTGACGCCGCCGGTTTGACCGGAACATCTATCAGATTTAACCGCATGCGTGCGACCTCGCCTTCGACATTCCGACTCGCCTTTACTGTTCCTGCAGGAAATGTGGGGGACGAAGCCTCTGTACGTATCGGATTTCCTGATGCCTATACCATCGCTACCTCTGGCTTGGTTGCTACTGCTGTGAGCTGTGGTGCAACAAGCTTGCCGGGTACTCTGTCGGCAGCGGGTAGCAATACAGACGGATCAAAAAATATTACAATCTCTGGTGTCACGAACTTGTCTGCTACTACTACCTATTGTGTCGATATCGACCGTACCAGCACCAACGACCCGGTGACCAACCCGACTGCAGGTCTTTATGCACTAATCGTAGAGACGCAGACCGCAGGCAGCGCACAGATTGACCACACGGTCATCGGCGTTAGGACAATTGCAGACGATCAGATTGTCGTGAGCGCTGTCGTACCGCCAAGCTTCAACTTTGTACTCGACGATAATACGACCAGCTTTGTAAGCGCATTGGATTCAGGAGCGGTTATTCAGACAACTCCGCGTACCGTCACGATCACTACCAACGCTACTCAAGGCTGGGTTGCATGGGCTCGCGATAGTAATGTTGGCCTGACATCTGCCGCCGCTGGTAAGACAATCAACTCGACCACGCCAGGTACGGCCGCGACACTGGTACCCAACTCGGAAGGTTATCTGCTGGGTGTGGTAGCAACTGATGCGGGCGGCGGCGGCGCGGTGACAGTCGCCACAGCCTATGCCGGCGGTGCTGCTGATAACAACGGTTCGGGACTTGATACGACTTTCCGGCAGATTGCCTCGGCTAATGGTACGGCCAACGGTGATGTTTTGACCCTGCGGGGTAAGGCTTCTATCAACACTATGACTCCGGCGGGTATCGACTATACCGACACTTGGACAATAATAGGGGCAGGTTCTTTCTAGAACCTGCCCTTTGTGCGCAAGCATTTTTGGAGTGGTATTTTGCTCTAAAGTGAGGACATTCTTCCACCGTATACTCACATACGTTTCCAGAATGGAAGCCTCACC
>CAZXOA010000004.1:0-62042 GCA_964642275.1 uncultured Candidatus Saccharibacteria bacterium
ACATTTACCCACTACCAAGAGCATACTACCCACAACTACCCACATGCAAGCCTTTTCACTACTTTAAGCCTCTGAACCATCCAGGTTATCCACAACGCACACTACCCTGTGCATAACAACGCTATATGTAGCGTCGTTTTATTTTTTTTAGCACTAGGAAGGTCCCATATTCATGGGACCTTCCTGTGGAATTTTATAATTTACCCTTCTAAGAAATAGCCTTGGGCCACTGGGCCGCCTTTGTCGCCCTGGATAGTCTCCTGAAACCCAAAGGCAGGGTCAAAACTAATATTCCCTGCAACCTCTCCGCCAGGAGTAAACTGTCCGAACTCTGCATCCCTGAGCCAGTACACCGCCCACTCGGGGTTGCCTTCTGCGTCAAGCATTGGCTGATACTCTTCTGTACCCTCAGCCCCAACACTGCCGTTTATCGTAAAAGCATACGAAATCTCGCCGTTGTCACCCGTAACTGTAATAGGGTTCGCAACCTCAAGGCTAGTACCTTCAAGCACATGCAAAGCGATGACACCCTCGCCCTTTGGAGAGGAGTAGATCTCGGTTCCGCTCGGAATTGTAAGGATCCCGGCAGAAACTTGCAATTCGCCGCTTAAGGCTCGAGCTTCTTTGCTATCATCGTTTCTCTGGCGCCACTCATCATACAGAGGCTGGGTTCCAGTTTCTCTCAGATGATTCTGAACCGCTACTGCTGCGGGTTCTTGATTGGTACCAATTTTTCCAAGACTATTTGCAGCTGTTGGAGCAAGCGCAATAGTAACAGCCGTTGCAGCGATCCCCTTGCCAAGCTTTTTGAGGTTGATCGGCTTCCGAGGCTTGATTTCACGTTTTTCACGAAGGTCTAGGCCGGCATTGGCATGACGGCGGTCTCTCTTATAGTCCTCACCGCGGTGCTTTGCGCCTGCGTTATAGATAGCCGCAGCCCTTCCGGAGTCCCCGCGGTCGAGGGCCTTATTGGCTGCATAGGTCGTTTTTATGGCTCGAGTATGGGCCTTTAATGCCTTAAGATCATCTTGCTTGTCTACAGGGAGATAAGGCATGGGATAATATTCTGGTTTTGATGTAGTGGTTTTGTTTTTATTTATCATGCTTCAAATTATAGCAAAGCTTATGCTTTATGTCAATACTATTTTCTGCCTAACAACTTAACAACTTCTTTGGCAAGCGCGTCTGCATCGTGGCGAATCAGGGTACGGCGGCTCTTCAGACGGTCATTATCGGCGTGCTTGACAGGATCTTTGGCGATAAGCGGCAGCCCGATGGCTTGATAGTGCTGCCCTGCCATGGCTTCCAGGTCGTACTCGAGCGGGTATTCGCCGTCGTGCGTATATTTGCGCAGCATCGCATCGGTCGGCGGGTCGGTGTTATAAATCAGATAATCCAGCACTGGCGCGCCAACAAAGCGCTCGATCTCGGCGGCAAAATCGTGCGCCTGAAAGGCCTCTGTCTGGCCCGGCTTGGTAACCAGGTTCGACACATACACCTTGCGGGCAGCGGTAGTCTGCAGAGCTTCTTTCATGCCGCCTACCACCAATGCAGGCGCCAGGCTGCCATAGAGGTTCCCCGGGGCAATAACAACTATATCGGCATCCATAATTGCCTTCCGTGCGCTTTCTGCCATGCGAGGTTCCGGTTCCAGCCAGATTTCCGGCCGGTGGTTGCCGGTGCTCATCTGGCTAATAGCCTCTTCGCCGCGCAGCACAGCTCCATCGCCGATACGAGCCCGAAGCTGCGTGTGTTCGGTGGTCACCGGTACAACTTGGCCTGTGATATTAAGCAGCTGGCCAACTTGGGTGATCGCCTCTTCAAAATCACCAGTCATCTGTTCTATACCGCTAAGCAGAATGTTGCCAAGCGGGTGGTTCTCGAGCTTGCCTTTGACACCTTTCAAGCGATAATCGAATATCTGGCGCAGCACATCGTTGTTGCTGAGCGCAATCAGACATTGCCGGACATCCCCCGGCGGTAATACGCCAAGCTCGTCACGCAGATCACCCGACGAGCCGCCGTTGTCGGACATGTTTACCACCGCGGTAATACTATCCGTATAGTGTTTGAGCCCGGATAATACAGTAAAACTGCCGGTACCGCCGCCAATAACAACTATCTTCGGGGCGTTCGCGTCAGGCATCGGGTCCAATACTCTCGTTTGTCATCATCTACCATTGTACGCTCCCACCCTGTTCTGGCATATAAGTTCTTGGCCAATACGTTATCGTAATCTGTCGAGAGCCATACCTTTTTCACCTCGTCGTGCCTCATCTTAAAATCAGTAAGTGTTGCCTCCATAAAGGGTGCGGCCAAATGACGGCCAAGAAATCCCTCAAACAGCCGAACGGCAAATGTGTATGGAGCGTCTTTCATGGCACGTCCACCCTCTAGCGGGGGTTCTTTCCTCCGGTACCAGATAGGACCGCCCAAACGCTGCCCTTCAACCAAAAAATAATATTCTGCCGTTGGATCTGCGAGTCTCTCTTCTACCATCTCCTCAGTACCAAATCGACGCTCGGCATCATTGACCGAATCAACAATATGGCTTTGGTATGAACACTCGACCAGCTGCTGCACCAGCGGAGCTGCTAGCGTGTTGATACAGTCTGGCCTTCTGCCTTCGACAGTTGGAGCCAAGTCAGTTGCCGCCCTTACAACAGCAAGTTTGCCGGGAGGGTTGTGTAGATACTCATCCGCACGGATGACTTCAAGGGTAGATAGTTCGCTCATGCACTTCATCCTACCGGCCGCTCGGATAATGTCTAGGTGATTTTTACAACTAGTCGGAATTCTTACGTAATCGGGCGAGCTCCTTGCTCCACCAGACGGCGCTCGGGCGTACGAGGCGTTTCATATCGCGCTCGCGGTCTACTTTTATCAGACCGAACTTCGGCCACCAGCCATACTTCCATTCAAAATTATCCAGCAAACTCCAGTGCATATAGCCAATCAGCTCGACCCCTGCCTTGCGCGATACCATCAGCGCGTGCATGGTTTCCTCTAGCCACCACTGCCGGTGCTTATCGTCTGCGTCTGCCAGGCCGTTTTCAGTAATCATAATGGGTTTGCGGTATTTCAGCCATGTTCTGGTAATAACCTCAGCTATAGCAGCTGGCTCCATGTACCATCCCATATCATTGACCGGGGTCGATGGGTTTACTGTCTTGAAACCCTGGTAGTAATTCGTGAAATAGTGGTTCATACCAATAAAGTCAGCGTGGTTTTTTATACGGTTTGTCCACCACCAGTTCCAGAAATAGTCGGCGGCTTTTGCCATTCTTGTATCCAGCCAATGGTCCGGACGTTTTGCCACAGAGTTACCGTATTGGCTAGCCGGACCAACTTGCAGGTGCGGATGCATGCCTTTCAGCACCTCGTAAGCCCGGTTGTGCGCCCGCGCAAGATTATAAAACACCCAGATTCCCTTTAGAGGATTACGCCTGTTTGGCGGCCATTCGCCTGTCATAAACCCAAAGGTGCTGTACACATTCGGCTCGTTAATGGTCAGGACAAACTTGATCTCCGGGCCAAATTCCTGGCCGACCTTCTCGACAAAACGGATAAAATGCTTGATATTGCCGGCCTTGCTAAAACCGCCCATCTCTTCAAACCACACGGGCTGGGTCCAGTGCCATAGATTGAGCACTGGCACGATGCCCTCTGCCTTCATGGCGGCAATGTAGTTGTGATAGTGGTCAACCGCCTTCTTGTCCCACACGCCCTGCTCTGGCTCGATTCGGCTCCATTCTACGCCGAATCGAAAGGCATTGAGATTAAGCTTTTTGATAATCTTAAAATCTTCTTTGTACCTGTTCCAGTGGTCTACACCCTTGCCGGACACATAGTTTTCAGGGTCCTCCGCCTGATCTTTTATGTCCAGCCAGCTCGGTATCCAGCGCAGGCGGTCGGCGGCAGTTCTGGCCAGCTCGGCGGCATTATCCAGCTCGTAGACGGTCCACTGGTCATAGTTACCGCCCTCTACCTGATGTCCGGCAGTGCTCGCCCCCCACAAAAAATCTTCTGGGAAGCTGTATTCGGTCAGTGCCCTCTTATCTTTTTTTGCCATGATGATGGTATTGTAGCAAACTATCGGCTCTTCTTGAGATTAAGAAACAAATCCCTTTTGTTCTTGCGACCAAGAACCAAGTCGCTTCTTTTCTGTGTCAGCAGAAAAGAAGCCAAAAGACTGACCGGCAGTTCAAAAAACAAGACTCAGGCCGAGAAAAATCTCTAATTTGTTCCTGTGGAACTCGAGCTATCGCTCTTCAAACAGTCCTCGGAACGTATACCTAATTAGAGATTTCTCTCACCCATGAATCTGTTTTCTGAAAGCCGGGGCATACAAACAGAAACCGCTGGCTTACCAGCGGTACTTTTATAATTACTCTAGGCCTAGTATCTGGCGGACCTGAGTGGGGCTTTTGTATAGATGTGCTTGTAGACCAGCATTGAGCGCACCATCTATCGGGCTCTGGCTGTCATCAAAGAAAACTAGCTCTTCAGGTTGGACATTTGGCACAGTTAGGGCTATACGGCCTAGAGCTGCCGTCCAGTATTGCTCGCTACTCTTCGTTGCACCCATCTCAGAAGACACAATAATCTCATCGAATTTATCAGGAAACATCACCTCTCGTAGATAAGCCGTTCGGTAGCGCTCTTGGTTGGTCGCAAGAAACACCGGTACCTGGTCTTCCCTGAGTCGGGCGATTATAGCCATGATCTCTTCGTCTATAACATTTTCGGCCGCAAACCACTTATCTAGTAGTTCTTGAGGATCATGATCCCACTGCCAAATGTGATTGTTCTTTTTAATCAGGTCCTTGAGGTCGGTCTTACCCGTGATAGCTTCGAGGAAATCACCTCGAAAGAAAGCTTCAAATGATTCAGGATCTAGCCTATGTTCTCTCGCGTACTGCCGTGCAAATAGTTCCTGCGGGGTAATGATCACGCCATCTGCATCGAACAACACTGCCCTGCATTCACTCATAGCAGGAATTATAACACTGGCGTTGCCTCGGTAAACTACATCGATTAACATGAGCTCATGGCATTTGTACGGCTTCGCGAGTCGATTGATGAATATGTAAAGGGCAAGAACTGGTACTGGTATGCGCCGTTTTGGGTGTTTGCTGCGTATCTTTTTGTGAAGCTGCTGGATTTTAAGCTGGATGAGCCAGCGCCTTCGTTCTTTATACTCATAGCCCAAAGTCTGGATTTCTTTTTACATGAGATGGCTCATCTGGTGACGGCCTTTTTACCGCATATGTTTGTAGCTTTTGCCGGATCGGCTGCCGAGTTGTTACTCGGACTTGGACTAATCATCACTGCCTTTGTGGTACGGAGTTATTTTGCCAGCGTTTTTTGCTTTTTGTGGTTCATGCTGGCCACATTTTCGGTGGCGGATTATATCGGTGATGCCCGGGCGCAGAATCTGCCGCTGGTCAGTTTTGGTGGCGGCGACCCTATACACGACTGGAACTTTATACTTGGCAAGTTAAGCCTCCTGCCCTACGATACCCTGATTGCTAACATTACCAGAGGTGTTGGCACTGCTGCTGGAGTCTTTGGCCTGGCTTTTTCCGGCTGGCTTCTTATACGCATTGTGCACGAAAAATCAGAGGCAAAGCGGAAGGCCGCAGTAGAGGAAGTCATGAACAAAATTACTGCCAAACCGCCGGTAGAAAGGCCGGACGAGCCGTTTGTCGCCAAAGACCTCTATCCCAGCGCCACCAAAGGCCGCCTCGCCAACCAACCCGAACCCAAGAATCCACCCGATGATAAGGACTCCCCGTCCTAAACATAACAGGGCTTGGTTCTTTGCAAAAAGTATTATCAAGGCTGCTTGAATGACATCTCTTCGCCAAAGTGTTTCTTGAGCCGGGCGCGAATACTGCCCGGATGGCGGCCCATGAGCGAGCTTAATTGTTTGATTGTATTGCCGCTGCCCCATAATTTCACCAGCTTCACATCCTCTTCCTCACCCCAAGACTTGTAAGCGTTCGGGTAGTCCTCGCGCATGCGTTCCAGTTTGTCCGCCCACGACCCGCTCTTGCCCTCGGCCTTTTTGACTTCTGTTTTGGGACGCTTTTTGCGTTCTTCTTCGGCACTAAGCCACTGTTCGATTGTCTTCAGATTATTGTTACGTGTTTGCTGGCTACGGTCTCTCAGCTCACCGTCCAGCGAACGCGCCAGTGGGCTGGTACGCAGCGCCATGCCGTTCATACCGTCAAGTATCAGATCTTTGAGCCCACGCACGCGGCTCAGCGCCACATAGCCCATCCCCTCTACAAATGCCCGGCTCAGATCAATCTGGGCCGAATCCAAAGTCATACCCTGGCTCTTGTGTACGGTAATTGCCCAGGCAAGCCGTATCGGCAGCTGTGTCAGCGTAGCGCGGCGCTTATCACCGTCTACCAGCTCCCAGCTCTCGGGCTTGATTGTCACCTCCTTGCCGCTGGTCAGCTTCACGACCGGGTAGTCGCTGCCGGGCTCAAAATCTTCGACTACGCCTAAAGATCCATTCACATATTTCCTATCCTGCGAATTCTTGATCGTCATCACAATCGCACCGCGCTTCAGCCGCAAAACCTCTGGTGCCAGACAACTTTTCTTGAGCTGTTCGACGTATTTTTTGCTACCGGACGTCTCCATCTCGTACTCATACTCATCTGCCTCGAGCTCATCCAAATGCTGATGATTGATAGTATCGACATCAATATTGGTTGTCAGCAGACGTGTCCGGGGCGTAAACGGATCTAGGGTAGCCCGCCCGCGCGCCTGCAATGCATCCAGCTGATTGCGCGTCAGCTGCCCCGCCCTGATACCGTTTAATATAGCGCTGTATGCATCATCATCGCTCTGGCGGAACTGCTCCTGCAGGTACAACACCTCAAAGCCGTTATTCTGCCACACACTCGATCCGGTAATGAAGCTGCCTGCCCTGGCATCACTGCGGTTAACTGGCGGCAACTGGAAAAAATCGCCACAGAGTATTACCTGCAAGCCCCCAAACGGCCGGTCGCCGCCGCGCAGCGTCCGGGCAATTTCCTCAACCATATCCAGACGAAAATCATGCAGCATGCTGATCTCATCAATAATCAGCACATCGGCTTTGGTAATCAGATCGGCCCGCTGTTTGCTGAGTTTGGTAAAGAACATGCCGTCCAATGCGTCGCGCACGCCAATGCCGCTCCAGGCGTGAATAGTCGCACCGTTCAAGTGCGTGGCCGCAAGACCAGTCGTAGCCGTAACGGCCACGCTCTTGCCATCAGCTCGAGCCCGGCGGATAAACTGGTTCAGCAGATAGGTTTTTCCCGCGCCAGCGGCACCCGTCAGCAGTACCGACTGGCCAGATTCCAGGATTGCCAATGCTTCGTTCTGAGTCACCTCTCGCCTCTTCTCTAGTTCCGTATCCTTACAGAACAGTATAGAGTAATCCCGTCTGCATATGCGGTCAAGTGCAGAATCTACAACGATTACCGTTTACTGTTTACTATTCACGGAAATGGCAAATGTACAATGAAAGATTAATGGTAAACGGTAAACTTTACTTCTTCTTGCTCTGATTGGTTTTGCGCTTTTTATAGTCTGGATAGCGCAGCTCTTGGCGCTTCTGATCTAGGCGGACAATGTATTTTTCGTACGGTTTCAGCAGACTGCTGTACTGCCAGTTTGGCGCCAGCACGTGGAGTAGCTTGTTCTGCTGGTCCAGATGCTCTATAAGCGTATAAAAATCACCATCGCCAGAGACAATCAGCGCCTTGTCATAATTCTTGATTTCCTTCATGACATGCAAGACAAGATCGGCGTCAACATTCCCCTTCATAGGAACCTTTTCCTTCTCTGGCTTGTCAGCATCGGTCTTCTGAGTACTATCATCGGATTTTGGTTCTTCCGTATGGAACATCTCAAGGGTTGGCTTCAGAACAACCAAAAAGCCCTGCGAATGCAACTGGTCATACAGCTTCTCAAAATCCGGCATATAGCCGATAAACATGAAGGCTTTTTCGACGTTGTATTCGGCCTTCAGCCATTCGCGGAACTTTTTCCAATCCATCTTCCAGCCCATTTTTTGGGTGCCAAGATTGAGGTTCTGGCTATCGATAAACGCGTAGTTCGCCAGCTTTTTAGCCGGTTGTTTCTTTTTTCTAAAAGGTCTCATAATTTACAGATATAGTAGCACGCGGGTACACAAAGCCCCTATTTTATTACATTATAGCATACTTGTGCAAGTTATGCAAGCCTACTCGGCCCTTACCTGCTTTGCGGCTTCTTGACCAATATCCTCGTACTTTTCCCATGGGTACTCTATCCAGTTTGCAGTCTCTTCAATATACCAGTCGGGTACAAGAAGGCTTGTATTTCGGACTGGTTTGAAATGGAGCACACCGAATCGCACCAAGGCTGACCCCGCCTTTTGGTGGTACTCATGTGCAAACTCAGTTGTACCACCAGTGTCATGCACTTCGTCAAGGTGAATCCAGTTCTTTCCGGCGAGCATATCAGGATCGGGCATTTGCCCCACCTCTATGCTGTCTGATGCCTGTGTCGAACCCTCTGGATACAAGCCCAACCCCATGTTAAATAAGTTCTGGCCACGAAATCCGAGGCACCGTGCAACAGTATTCGCCACAGCTAGACCCCCACGAGATGCAAATGTAATACCATGGAATCTCTCATTTGTATCTGCACAGTGCTGAGTTATCTTCTGTGCAAGCTGGAAGCACATCTCGTCGATCTCATCATTGGATGGTGAAACTTTCTCAATTACCATACTACCGTTTGTCTCGGCCATAACCCCTCCTGTTTTGCTTCATTGTACCCGACTAAAGCGCTACTGCCTAGACACCGCGTAGGCGGCGTTCGAGCACGTCGTAACCTTCGTGCTCTTCGTCTTTTCTATCAAGCCCAAGCTTTTCGAAAAAACTCCATAGTTCAGCAACTACCGTATCGTGGTCTGCATCATCTTCCATCAGCATTTCGGCCTCGATAAAGCCGCCCAAACCCGGTACTTCATCCACGCAAATTTCTATATCCCCATACCTGCCCTTTTGGCGGATTTTTGTCAGGTCTGAGTACAATTCGTACCCTAAATTTTGGATAATCAAACCTAATTCTTGGGCGTCTGCCACCTCTGTTTCGTGCTCGATACTATCCAGGCTGCCGATATTTTGTTTCTTGAGCGTAAAGATAGTTTTGGTATCATTTTCGGTGCGGATTCTGAGCCAGACCGAACCGGGTGCATTGTCCTCTACACCCGGCCACGAATAAACCACGTCATGCTGTTTCTTCGGCTCGCTTAGTTTTATGCCAAGCTTGTCAATTGCCTGCAGCGTCGCAGCCCTGTCCCGCAGCCGGCATTTTATTTCAATTTCTCTTGCCACTTTAGAGTTCTTCTATCTTGACGCGCTTCTGCTCGGTTGTATCGCGGTCGCGCACCGTAACGGTGCCGTCTTCGAGTGTCTCAAAGTCTATCACGACGCAGTACGGTGTACCGATTTCGTCCTGGCGGCGGTAGCGCTTGCCGATGTTGCCATTGTCGTCCCACATGACGCTGCCGTATTTTTTCTTCATCACTTGGTAGACTTCGCGGGCCTTCTCTACCAGCTCGGGTTTGTTTTTGAGCAGCGGGCTGATTGCCATTTTCACCGGTGCAATGTCTTTTGCCAGCTTGAGCACGATACGATCATTTGCCTCGTCGTACTCATATGCACTCAGCAGCACTGCCATAACCAAACGCTCCACGCCAAAGCTTGGCTCGATCACGTGCGGCACAAAAGCTTCGCCGCCGTCTTTTGGGCGGTATTCCATCTTTTTGCCGCTTTCGTGCTGGACATTCTGCAGGTCAAAATCGGTGCGGTAAGCCAGACCAAGCAGCTCGTCGCGGCCATGGGGGTATTCAAATTCATAATCGATCGTGCGCTTGCTGTAATGTGCCAGATCATCTGCGGGCACTTCAAGCTCATGTACTTTCGACACATCAACGCCAGCGGCCTGTAGATAAGCCTTGATGTCGGTACGCCACTGCTCAAACAGCTCCTGCCACTGCTCTTCACGGATAAAGTACTCGATTTCCATCTGGTTGAACTCGCGGCTGCGGAATACAAAGTCTCGCGGGCTAATCTCGTTACGGAACGCCTTGCCCACCTGCGCGATACCAAACGGTACGTCTGGATACAGCGTATCAACGACATTCTTGAAATTGGTAAAGATGCCCTGGGCTGTCTCTGGGCGCAAATAGACTTTTGCTTCATCGGTCGCCACCGGCCCGGCAACCGTCTCAAACATCAGGTTGAACTGACGGGCTTCGCCAAAAGTCCCTTCTTTGCCGCAGTTCGGGCATTTACTAAGATCAATTTTATCTTCGCGAAAACGCGATTTACACTCAGAACACTCAACCAGCGGATCGGTAAAGGTGTCGACGTGGCCGCTTGCCTTCCAGGTACGAGGATTCATAAGTATGGCTGCATCCAGTCCCACCATGTCATCACGGTCTTCTACAAATGTCTTCCACCACAAATCCATCAGATTCTTCTTGAGTTGAGCGCCAAGAGGACCATAGTCCCATGTACCCGCTAGCCCACCATATATTTCAGAACCCTGAAAAATAAAACCTCTGCGCTTGGCCAGCGCCACAATATCATCCATTTTTGCTTCACTCATATAGCAACAGTATAGCGCACACTACGGCTGTGGTACTACTTTGGGACGAGAATATTTTCGCTGATGACCGCGCGAACGAAAACGGCTTGGTTCAGGAGATATAACAAGCGGCTCGCCCGTTATCGCTGACGTTGCTTCGGGCACTGGATATCGCTGGTCTACTGATTGCCTGAATGCTACTTCAGCCACATAGTTTCTGAGGGGCAACTGATTTGTTGTATTGGTCATGATACGACGTTCAAAATCATCTGCAACAAGTCCGTGTTGCACAATGATTGCACCCGCTAGGTTTAGCTACCTCTGCACTCGCTTGGCTTGCTTCACGGTTAATTCTGTCTGCTTCGGCAACAGATGGTGTCGGCGCTTCTTGCAGAGCCGCAATCCTATCGAAATCTTTATCATCCATCATTATATTATAACAAATATGGTTATTTATGTCAATATTTACTGCGGTAGGTATTGTTGCTTGAGCGATTTTACCAGCAGGGTAAGGTCTGTGCAATACCCTGCAATACCCTGCACAGCCAGCAGCTTCTGCGGAGAGTTAAACGCCAGCAGCTTTAATACCTTGAGATGATTCTTATTGTATATACCGTCTGTGCGTTCGCTGAACGACACAGACTCATAATCAAAATCATAAGAGCTGTCCGGGTTAAGCCCTCCGCCCTTTGCATCAGTCGAAAAATCCGGCACATGGCCAAGCAGTTGCAGCATTCGCATTGCAAACGAAAGCTCTGCCAGCAACACCGGTATTCTGCTGTCATCCAGCGCCGCCAGAGACTCGTTTAGTATCTGAAAATAATCCTGTCCTGTTGCATCTTCTATCGTCTTATCGACCGATTTGAGCATACTGTATGCCAGCTCGGTGCGCTGCAGGTCTTTGACAATATCGCTATAGTGTGCCATAAGCCGTGTGGACATGAGGGTATCGATATCGCCCTTGCCTTTTATAAAGTGAATTTCTGAGACGCTGAATAATTCAATGCCGCCCGCCATTTTGCTTTTCTGGCGGCGCACACCTTTGGCAATGACGCGAATCTTTCCAAAATCACTCGTTAGCAGTGTGATAATCCTATCGGCCTCGCCGTAGTCCAGCCGCCGCAGAATAATGCCCTGAGTAGACAATGATTTCATCGTGACGCCGTAGTCCTGCCCACGATCTGCAGGAGTTTTTCCAGCGTCACATCCGGTTTGTACAGCACTGCATGCACGCCCAGACTGCGCTGCAGGTCTTGGTCTGCCGCGAGCTCATCCGCCTGTGCCCGGCTCAAAATCAGAGCTGGAATGTGCTGCCACTCTCCGTAACTGCGGAATTCGTACAGAAATTCGACTCCGCTGTGTGCGGCTAGTAACACTTCCAGTATAACGAGATCAGGGGGCGTTGCGTCGGCACCAAGTATGGCACTCTGTGCGTCATGGCACACGGTGACCATATGCCCGGCTCCAAGCAGAGCTGTCTCGTATTGCCGGGCAAGGATGACGTCTGGTTCAAGTAAGAGTATCTTTGCCATAACTACACAAGACTGAGCTGGCGGCTTGGTATGAGCGTTGCCACAAAGCCGCTCCGCTGGCCCCGCCGGGACAACTGCATTGATGCCCCCATAGTTTGAAACAACTTATCGGCAACAAATACCCCGGCGCCGTTGGTGCTTGTAAATCCTGCAAGCGGCTGATGAGATGCGCCCAGGAGCCGATGAGCTCTCTCGACGAGCTCGGCACTCAAATCAACACCATCAGCAAAAACACCCACAGCTAGCCCTTGTTGTGTTTTTTTGAGCGACAATGTCACGACACGCTTCTTTAGGCTGCTGGTCGCGTCAACAAAACTATACCCAAGATTAGTCAGTGCCAACCGCACTGCCTCGCGGTGCACAAGCGCTGGGCCGTATTTGCCGCGCACATCAAGCTCTACGCTGCAGCCTTTTGATGAGGCGTAGCCGCTAATTGACTGCGCCACGTCAAACAGGAGCGAGCTTATTGATGCCGAGCCATAAGAAAGCTCTGCCTCCCGCTGCAAGCGCACCTGCAGTAAAAACCCATCAATAAGACTAATGGTGGATTCGCTCGCTCGCCGGATAACCTCACGCTGACCCGGGTCATGATCAAGAAGCTCGTTGGCGCGAGCAATCTGCACGAACGGCAGCTTAACCTGTTCGGCCAAACTCAGAAAAATCTGATAATCATCAGATACATCATGCCTGTGCGCCTTCAAATTATCCCCTCCTGCACGAACTATCCCGTGCTTTCATACATCTTTTAGTATAGCACGCAGCAGACAGGGCCCGTAAGACCTCATCGTGACCCCCTATGGAATAAATGTTGCTTGTGCGAGTATTGACTCAAAATCTGTCCGGAACTCGCTGCCTTCGGTCCAAAGTTTTATTGTTTTGTCACGCAATGGCAGCAAGACAAGCACGCCTTGTTTACGAGAAGTAATCTCGCCCTCCAACCGTGAGCCAAGCGTCTCTTCCCGGCCCGGTAAGCGATAGGCAGACACCGAGATGCGTCCGTTGCGCACCTTGCTGTCGAATGCCCGAAGCTCTTGTTCATACTGTCTCTCAACAACCTGGTATCGGAGAGCATAGTTCACGCTACTATCGTCTGATGATACATAGGATGGATGCATAATGCCGTCTACCGGAGTATTTCCGCTACCCCGTTCGTTGACATAATTGCTCCATGTCTTTGGGTAAGTAATCGATAGCGTACCAAAAGCCCCCGGGCCTCTGTAGGTCACATTGGGAAGCTTGTAGCTTTCGGCAAATTCTGCGTCTTTTTTGATAGCTAGATTTTCTTCTGCTACAACAACCGCTTCTGTGATTTTCTGGTCAACGTTGTTTTTGTAATCTTGGCGCCCCATGTAGGCCCAAATACCAAAGCCAATACTCCCCACCAAAAAAACCGTCACTATAACAAGTGGAATGAGCAACTCGCCTCTTTGATCTAGCTTATGCATACCTACGGTACATAGTACAGAGTAGAAGGTGCAAAGTAAAGACTCGGGCTGCGCCTACTTTTTGTTGTCAAAAACGTAAAGATACAAACCGCTCCGCTCTGCTACATGCTTTTTTTCTGGAAACTGAAATGCAAAGCTCACAACTTTGACGGAAGTAGTACTTTCTTGGGTAACTTTTGTATACAGCCGTGACATGAACCTATCGAGCAAAAATACATAGATACCATCGCACTCAGGCAATGGATGGTTCCAAAAATTAGCAAGACGTACCCGTACAAGCCCCTTGTAGCGCCGGGTGACAAGCCAGCTAAAGATAAAAAGCAGCGGATTCAGTTCGTACCCGACTGCATGAATACCTCGCTCTGCAGCAGCACTCAGCATACGCCCGTCGCCGCTGCCGAGTTCCACGAGAGTCTGACCCTTTTTTAAATCAAGCAAATCAAGCGCCTCCTGTTTTTGACGCTTCAGCGTCGGCAAATACGGCGCCCCGAATAGCAGTACAAATGAAAACAGACTTATAATTACCGCCAGAAGCAGAACCGGCCAGATCATACCCTAGCCCTTGTCAAAACTTTGCTTGAGCTTGGTGATAGCATTTTCAGTCTGCGAGATACGTGCCTCAAGCTCTTTGACGATTTCAAGCGCCCTCTTGTACTGGGACTCTGCTTGGTCGATATCTGCTTCGTCAGATTCAAACCATGCGATAATCGCCTCGAGTTCAGCCTGTAGCTCACTGGTTTTCTTTGTCATATTACTGCACCTCCGCCTTTCTGTGTCCCGAAGCAAACTCTATATCAATGAGTGCTCCGGTTTTTACACTATCTGCCTGCTTGATTACTTTACCATTGCTCCGCACCACTGCGTAGCCACGTTTTAGCACCGCGTGCGGGCTGAGTGCGTCAAGCGTACGAGCCTGGCTGCCCAGGAGCTCTTTCATACGCTGCAGCCTCTGGGAAAGCGCATCGTCAATTATCTGCGTCACAGCCTCTAGATCCCTGTGCTTTTGTGAGAAAAACTTCTCTGCTGCAGTATGCAGCTCTTGGGCAGATCTTTCGAGACCTCTCTTGAGCTCGCGCTTGTCAGGCACCAGCAGTTCGGCAGCGTTGCTGGGAGTACTTGCGCGCACGTCAGCTGCAAGTTCTGCCAAACTTATGTCAACTTCGTGCCCGATGGCAACAAGTGTTGGAATACGGCTGGCTGCCACCGCCCGAGTCACCTGCTCGGTACTAAAAGCTTGCAGATCATCAGCACTGCCCCCGCCGCGCACCACCACCAGCACATCAGGCATATCCGCCTGTTTGTTAAACCATTCAATAGCGTTCACGATTTGCCCCACTGCCGCCTCGCCCTGCACCTGCACATTGGCAAGCATGATTACCAGCCCGCCATAGCGCGCGCCCAAAACTTTTATAAAATCTTTGTAGCCCGCCGACTCTTCTGAGGTAATCAGCCCGATTTTCTCAGGTGGATACGGAATTGTACGCTTGCGCTCCGGGGAGAATAAGCCTTCTTTCTCCAGCTTCTGCTGCAGCAAATCAGACGCCTTTTTGATTGTCCCTTCACCACTCAGCTCAAGCGCTTGTACATTCAGGCTGAAGCCAAACTGTGGATGCAGGCGCGGGGTTGCGGACACGCGCAGCTTCATACCGTCTTCGATGGGCGCAGGCAGCATATAGACCGTACCAAAACAGCGCAGCTTGGCAAATTCGTCGGCAATGTCAAAATACACCCACCGGCCGCGGCTTATCTTAAAGTTCAGTACCTCGCCCTCGATCACAACGCTCGGGTAGGCAAACTCCAGCGTCTGATTAGTCAGCGCAACAAAATCACTCGGTGTCAGAATCGGAAGCACCAATTACCTCCAAAGGCTGCTGCTTGGCACGGTTTCGGAGTTCCGCCACCTGCTTGAGCGCTCGATTATAAAACACATAGCCCACCGGCAAGAATAGCGCCATTGTCAAAATCCTATACACCACCGTGGCCGACAGTGCCAAAGCCTTTGGCACGCCCGCGCTCGCCAGTACTGCCGTCATCAGCCCTTCATAGACACCGACGCCGCCCGGCAGGATAGCAATCAGTCCGGCAAAGTTTGCCACCGCATAAGCAATAATGAGCGCCCCGGGATTAATAAGCGAGCCAAAGGCAATATAGACAATATAGATCGTCACTATCTCGAGGATATTGAGCAACAGCGCCCATACCAGCAAACGCTTCACCAGCTGCATGTTCTTGCTGATTGTTTTGTAATCATCATGCAGGTCTTCAAGCGTTGCCTCAACCTTGTTCATGTTGATGATTTCGCTGCCTTTTTTAAAATGCTTAAACACATAGTTCAGAGCCTTTGGCAGCCAGCTCACAAAGGCCTTGATACGCCTCGCCTTGCTGATGATAAACACGCCGACTGCCGATCCAAAAATCGTCGAGCCGATAATGGTTGAACATATCAAAACGATGAGCGGACTCGTAGTGCCATCAAACGCCAGAAGCACCAGAGCCAGAAGCAATAGCAGAATAAAGGATATGAACGTTAATGCAAACCGCAGTATCTGGGCCAGAGTACTCTTGGATGTGCTAATGCCCAGGGCCTTCAACCGAATACTTAAGTAGCTGAATCCGCTCACACCGCCGCTGGGAAACACATGATTGACAAAATTCAGCTCCAGCGTCACCTTGAACATCTCTCTGAGCGTAATTGCGTCGCCCTGCGCGTCAAAAAAATCTTTGTATAGCCGGGCAATTGCAAAATAGCTCAGCAGCTGCGCCGGGATGATAAGCACCAGCACCCATAAATTGAGCTGCGACAAGTCAGAAAAAGCCTCTCTAATCTGATCCCAGGAAATCACCACCAAAAAAGCCAGGGCTGCCAGCGTGATAACATTCAGCCAAAATTTAAAATCCCGTTTCAGGTGTTTTCTCATAAGCTCTCAGGTCATTATACCTTATACTGGAGAGTGTGAAGTCATTGCTTATACTTGGCCGCCAGCCGGCACTCGGCCTGGCCGAACTCGAGAGCCTGTACGGCGCCGATACTGTGCAGGCTGTTGGCAAAGGCGGAGCCCTCCTTGATATCGAACCTTCGTTAGTACAGTTCGGTCGCCTGGGCGGCAGTATCAAGCTTGCTAAGATAATCCAGGTACACGGCACAACCGATTGGCACAATATTGAGCCGCACCTCGCCGCCATCACAAAAGACATCGTCGTCGGTCTCGCTGACGGTAAAATACGCCTTGGCATCAGTACTTACGGTATCCGTGTCCACCCCCAGGATGTCAACCGCACCGGCCTCAGCCTCAAGAAGGCCATCAAGAATGAGGGCCGTTCGGCCCGTATTATTCCCAACAAATCACCAGAGCTCAACAGTGCGCAGGTACTGCACAACCAGCTGACTGGCCCTACCGGCATCGAGCTCGTCATCGCCCGCGACGGAGACAAAGTTATCATTGCCCGCACCGTTGCTGAACAAGACATCGAGGCCTATGCCGCGCGTGACCAAAACCGCCCCGCCCGAGATGCCAAAGTCGGCATGCTCCCCCCAAAACTGGCACAAATATTGATAAACCTGGCTACCGCCGGTGAAAATCCGGAGCTAGAGGGCATGGTGCTGGATCCGTTCTGTGGTACTGGCGTGCTGCTCCAAGAAGCCAGGATAATGGGCTATGACACTTTTGGCAGCGACATTGATTCCAGAATGATTGGATATTCTGCCGAAAACCTACTATGGCTTGAGGATAGATTAAACCCGGATAGAAACTACACTCCAACAAGTGTAAAACAGCTCGAGATTGGCGACGCTACCACCCACAGATGGCAGCTTCAGCCCACCTATATCGCCTGCGAAACTTATCTGGGTAAACCACTCACTTCTCTACCGCCTCGCCAAGTTCTCGATAAAATCATGGCCGAATGCGACGATATCCACGAAAAATTCCTGCGCAATATCGGCTCACAAATCGAGCCCGGCACACGCCTCTGCCTCGCTGTCCCGGCATGGCACACAAAAAACGGCTTTTTACACCTTAAAACGCTTGCAAAACTAGATGAACTAGGCTATAATCGACAGAAGTTTGTTCACGCGCACAACGAGGAGCTGATTTATCACCGCCCCGGCCAAATAGTCGCCCGTGAACTCGTAGTTTTAGAAAAGAACTAGTGAAAAATAACCACTGTAAAGCGGTTATTCTGAGCCAAAGGTAATTTGTTATCAGACGAGGCACCATTCTGGAAGCGTATATACCATACGATGGAAGAATGTCCTTGGCTGAGAGCAAATTACCATTCTCAGAATAAGCGCGCGCATAAAGGAACAATAGATGAGTCATGTCAAAGCAGGCGGTACCGCCAAAAACATCCACAACAACGCCGGACAACGTCTTGGCGTAAAACGCTTTGGCGGCGAAAAAGTTAATAACGGCGAAGTCATCGTCCGCCAGGTCGGCCTCACTAAGCGCGCCGGCGAAGGCACCTATGTCAGCCGCAACTACACCATCCACGCCGCAAAAGACGGCATCGTCACCTACAAAAAGCGCAAGGTAAAAACCTTTACTGGCAAAACCACCTTCCGCACCGAAGTCACTGTGCAGTAGGCAGCATCACCGCCCCGGCTAGAGCCGTTAACATCCTTGGCTGTCCTCTTGAACCCCTTGACATCCTGACGTGAAGTATCTTGTTCTTAAGCAATTTTTTCTACCTCTGCACTACACTATTTATGTCGTCCACAAGCGTCGAGCCATACCCATATTCGGCCAGCAGCTGCTTCAGCTCAGCAATATGTGCTTGGTCGGTCAGTATAAGAGGCGTATCCTCCATGAGGACTTCCGAGTTATAGACCCGGAACTCACTCCCAATATCACCAATCGTCAGGCTCGCGATAGTCTTTGTGCCTATTTCCTCGTCAGGGACTCGTGTACTTTCATGCACATTGTATCCATCACCCCTTAGGCCAAAAGCAATTGGAAAGTTTGCCAGTATAAGCCTAGCTTCAAGGCTTTCAGGATCCGAAACGACCTGAGCAATGCTTGCCTCAGTGTCTGCTAGCACTTGTCTTACAGCCCTGATGTAGCGCGTCTCTCTGCCCTCTGTCCGGACAAGGTTCTCCTCAATATGTTGCCTCGCGTCGTCTGCACGCGTCCTTAGGTCATCAAGGCTACGCGGCCCAGAAGGGTCCACCGCGTACTCCCTGATGTCTTCAGGGGATCTCCAGTCACTGAAACTGATGCTCCCTTGCCCGTCTGAACCAGCACCTATTCTTTCGCCGCTCCCTACTATCTGACCTCTTTTTCTGGCTTCATGAGCAGAGAGGATAGAGCCATTTTTTAATACGCCAGCAAGCGCTGCTGAAGTTGTGCCGTGGAACCCAATAATGTTATGCTCTACTATCGCCTCGGCAACCGAGGGGTAATCAGCAAGCATTTCAGCTAGACGCTGCTTCTTTGGCTCGTAACCGCTGACTGTCCGCTTACCCAGGATCATGGGTATTGGCCTACCATTAAGCGTAGCCTTCTCTATAATCTCTCGCTGTCTGGCATCTAAGGTCTGATCTGTCTCTGGAGCAATCCCTGCCACTTCAACCGCTGTTGCCGCCGCTAGTCCACCCGCAATACTTAAGGACTGGTCTCTGTAGGCCTCTGGACTCGGCAGATCATCCAATGCACCCGCCCGTAGCGCTTGATTAGCATTATAATTATTGGTTGCAGTCTGAGGATCTGCCCCATAGTAGGTGGATAAATCGGGTGCGGTTAGTTCGGCCATTTTATTTTTGCTTAACGAGTACATAATAGCATAAGCTTTATTAAAAGTCAATTATATCGTTGACTTGCTACTGTTGGGGTGTTGGATGCTGGACAAGTATAGCCGAGTACATACCAGCCGCCACACTAGCCACTTCTTCTGTGGCATCAGAACTGTCGAGCAGCTGCTTGAGCCTGGTTTTTGCCATCCCAAGAGCACTTGCATCATTGTGTGCGATAAAGTCTGCATAGGCACCGACGGCAATTGATATTTCTCCAACCATCTGAGAATCACCGACTTGGCGCAGATCAGGAGCAATCTGCTGTCTAAAGTAAACATCTATCGACTGTTGGTCGTCCCAAAACGGCAGGATGACTGCCCGCTTAAGACGGCTCTCTGCAGCATCGATCTCGGAATTCTGCAACGACTGCTGTACACCATTCAGATAATCCAAGCGATTCACCTCACCACCTTGCATACCGGCCAGCCTCACACCCTCCATGAGCTCTCTTGCATACCGTGCCGCACGGCTTCCTACATGACTTAGTGCTGGGTCTTGGTCTGAGAATGCAATCTGCTCTGGCATATTTTTGTGTCTAGCAACCGTTTACGCGCCGAGGTGCATTTTGATGCGGTCGACCACATCGGCTATCACAACCTGCGACTTGACCAGATAGTCATCCGCGCCCATGTCTTCTGCTTTTTTACGGTCCGCCTCTTGGCTCAGGGCTGTGAGCATGACAATCTTTACATTGGTCAACTCCGGGGTGTTGCGGAGAATATCAAGTACGTCAAAGCCATTTACCTTCGGCATCATCACATCCAGCAGTATCAAATCCGGCCGGAACTCCACGGCAGTTGCGAGCGCATCTTCACCGTTCGGAACACGGCGTATTTCAAAACCCTCTACCTCAAGACGGGCGATATAGACTTGTGCCAAGTTCTCGTCATCTTCAACAAGCAGGACTTTTCGGCGGCGATTTGCCACAGCAGGTGTTTCTTCCATACCCCTTATGCTACCTCAGAGAAGAGAAATTTTCAATTTACATTTCTCATTCCACCCTCATTCTTCATTCTGCACTGGATGACCCTACGCCACTGTCAAGCAACCTTTTTCAGCCAAGGGGTAACTTGTTCTAAGATGAGGCTTCCACTCTGGAAACGTATAGTGAAATACGATGAAAGAATGTCCTCACCTTAGAACAAATCACCACTCCGAAAATACTTGCGCGCTGCTAAAGGCTTTTTATAAAGCCAGAAAAGAGCGGATGCGGACGATTAGGCCGGCTTTTGAATTCCGGGTGGAACTGGCTGGCAATAAAGAATGGATGGTCAACAGCCTCGATAATCTCGACTAGATGATTATCCGGCGACGTACCGCTGGCACGGATGCCCCATGATTCATACTGGTCACGATAGTCATTATTACATTCATAGCGGTGCCGGTGGCGCTCGGTAATTGCCTCCTGCCCGTACAAATTGCGCGCGTTTGAGCCCTTTGCCAACTTGCAATCATAGTTGCCAAGCCGCATTGTGCCGCCGGTGTTTTCTTTGCCTTCCTGCCCGTCCATAGTCGTAATAACAAGATCTGCCGCCTCTGCATCGAGCTCTTTTGAGGTTGCTCCGGCCAGCCCCGCATTGCGGGCTGCGGCAATCACTGCCATTTGAAGCCCCAGGCAAAGGCCAAGATACGGCAGCTTTTGCTTAAGCGCATACTGGGCTGCGGCAATCTTGCCCTCAAGCCCGCGTATACCGAAACCGCCTGGCACCACAATGCCGTCGATACCCTTCAGTGCTTCTTCTACAGCTTGCTGAGATTTGAGATGTTCAGCATCTATCCAGACAAGCTCCGTAGAACCTTCTTCGTGCCAGGCCGCTGCCTTGAGCGCCTCAAAAACAGACATGTAAGTATCTTGGTTGTTGAGGTACTTTGCAACAATACCGATTTTGTAGGTACGCTTGTGACCATTCTTTGCCCGCTCGACCACCTGGCGCCATTCACGGAGCGACGGCTTGCCCGCCTTGAGTGCAAGTTTTTTGACAATAACGTCATCGATTCCCTTCTCCTCGAGCGTCAGTGGAACCTCGTAGATGGTGCGGGCATTGGGCAAGAGCACAATCGCATCCTTGTCAACGCCGCTAAATAAACTCAGTTTCTGAATGACTGATTTTTCTGCCGTATCTTCAGACCGTGCAACCAGTACGTCGGGTACGATACCCAGGCCCCTGAGCTCACGGACAGCATTCTGCGCCGGTTTGGTCTTGATCTCGTGGCTAGCGCCAAGATATGGCAGATAGACAACATGCACGAACAGGCAGTTTTCGCGGCCAACGCGCATGGCAAGTTCGCGGATTGCCTCAATAAAACTCAGCCCCTCATAGTCGCCGACCGTGCCGCCGATCTCGACGATATGCACGTCATAGCCATCGGCTGTTGCAATGATCTCGTCCTGAATGGCAGCAGTCACGTGCGGTATAAACTGGACTGTCTTGCCCTGGTATTTGCCTGCGCGTTCATCAGCAATGACCCGCTGCAGTACCCGCCCGCTCATGAATGAACTTGACTGCGTCAGCTCCATATCAAGAAAGCGCTCGTAATGGCCGAGATCAAGATCGGTCTCAGCACCATCTTTGGTGACAAAACATTCACCGTGCTCAGCCGGATTGAGCGTACCAGCATCAACATTGAGATACGGGTCGCACTTCTGGATATTGACCGAGAGGCCGCGGGATTTGAGGATGTTGCCAATCGAGGCGGCCGTGATACCCTTTCCGAGTCCGGAAAGCACACCACCAGTTACAAACACATATTTTGTCGGTCGTTTTGCCACGACGTCTTACACCTCTTACCCTTTATATGAAGGTATGTTAGCACATTGCCCGGATAACAATCCAGAATATTGCCGATTAGCTATGGACGGTTGCAACCTCACCGCACATTGTTAAATAGCCTATGTATTGTCAAGCGTAAATCGCTAATTGCTTAATGCCTGAAGCGCTCTATTCAGCTGTGGATCGCGACTTGCAATAATGTCTTCTGACGAAATCTCTACTTCCTCATCAGGCTCTATACCCTCTTTGTCGATATTCTTACCGTCCGGCGTAAACCAACGCGCAATAGTGACCTTGAGGATGCCGCCGTTGCCGAGGCTGATTGGCTGCTGCACAGAGCCTTTACCAAAGGACTTTTGCCCGATGAGTGTTGCAACGCCATTATCTTTGAGTGCGCCGGCGGTGATCTCTGATGCGCTGGCGCTGCCTTCATTGATAAGCACTACTGTTGGAATGTCCTTCAGGATTGGCGTGCCACGGGAGCGAATTGTCTTGATAACGACATTGTCGCGGCGCTCGGTCAGGACAGTAGAATTACCACCGAGCCACAGGCTCGAGACGTCTACGGCGCCGTCAAGGTAGCCGCCCGGGTTACTGCGCAGATCGAGAACGATTCCCTTTACATTTGCATCCCTGAACTCCTGAGCCGCCTTGCGCGCCAGTGCAACAGTGTCGTCGCCGAATTGCGAGATGGTCATAATGCCAATACCATCCCTGATCTCTGCTTCGACGCTTGGGATATTTATTTCTTCGCGGACTATGGGAACCTCTTTGAGCTCTCCGTCTCTCGCTATGGTCAGCGTCACCGTCGTGCCCTTTTCGCCGCGGATTTTCTCCACTGCTTCGTTGATTGATAGATTGTAGGCCGACTCACCGTCTATTTGTGCAATAACATCCTTGGGCAAGAGCCCTGCTTTTTCTGCCGGATAGCCGGAAATGGGTGAAACTATGATGACATTGTTGCCATCTTTGCCAAGCTGCGCGCCAATACCTTCAAATTTCCCTTCGAGGCTCCTCGTAAATTCCTCGGCAGATGTCGGATTGAGATATTCGGTATACGGGTCGCCCGTGGCATTAGCAAGCCCCGCCTTGAGACCATCGAGCAAGTCTGCTTCTGTCAGTTCACCGTCAAAGTTTTGGCGCAGAGACTGGTAGACTGTATCAACACTGCTGTAATCAAGCCGTGCGGGCAGGCTGGAGTTGCTCGAAATGGTTTGGTAGCCCTGGATAGAGATCCTCCCGCTGCCCGTCATCCAGCCAACCCCAAAGATGGCAACAGCAACCACTATAGTCACGGCACCGTGCACGAATTTTTTCTGTTTTTTTGACACGCGCTTTTTATGCGTTGTTTGTGTGTGCACGATGATTCATACCCTCTTTAATCTTGGAGGTATTGTACCACGCGGCAGCTGAGTGTTTTCTGAGAATGTGGGCATTACTTTTGACTGCAGAGCCGAATCATAGACGTTCTGGGTCTCAAGAGCATTTGCAATTGGTTCTTTGCTAGAAGAATCTAGAAGTAGACATACCTGAGTGCCGCGGCAGAACCCGCCGACAGCGTATTGATCTGGTACTTGCCAGTACCTTGGCGGTTGTAGTCGCTGATAACAATACTGCCATCGCCGTTCACCGCTTCAACGTACATCACGTGCCCATAGTAGCCGGCATTACTGACAGCTGCCGCACCTACGCGGGGCGTGCTGCTGACTGTATAGCCGTAGGCCGGCGCATAATCATCCCATGTCTTGGCATTGCCGAGGCCGCTCGGTACATAGCCGCCCGCTACGCGGACACGGTATGCAACCCAGTCAGTACAGTTGCGGTAGGCATAGCCGCCAGTTGCCCAGTTGCGCCACGATCCCGGGCCATTAAAGCCCCATTCGTAGCCAGGGCATGCGCCGTCAATATTGCCGGTCCAAACACATGGTGCCCCACCCCATGGATAACCGCCGCCGCCAATGATACCATTACCGCCGCCAAATAGGTTGGCGTTTTCGATTGCCTGCTGGCGCTTGAGTTCATTGATACGCGATTGATTGTCTTTGATCTGAGAGTTAAACTCGCCTTGCTGCGACTTATTAAAGCTCAGCAGTCTGTCCTGCTCTGCCTTCTGTACTGCTGCCGCTGCACGAAGCTGCTCCTGCTGTTTGATAATCCTCTCGACCTCTTCTTTTTTGGTCTGGAGCTCCATCTTCAGCTTGGTGATATTATCGAGCGTCACTTTCATATTATTGCTTGTCATCTCGCGGTACTGCTGTTTATCAAAATAGTCGCTGAGATTTTTGCTGGTAGCGAGCATCTCTATGGTACTGATGCTGCCCTCAAGATACATAGCCTTAATATTGTCGCCAAGGACGCTTCTCTGCCGGGCGAGCTCTGCTTCCTTTTGGGTAATTTGGCGCTGCAGCTCTTCGCCCTCTGCTTGGCGCTGATTGATTTCCTGCTGATAGGCGTTGATTTGTGCACCCAGAGCATTTATGACATCTTCGTAGCTGGCGGCCTCTTCTTTGAGCGCATTGAGTTGGCCTTGCGCCTGATTATTTTCGCGGGTTAGCGAGTTGATCTGATCCTGCAGGCTCTGGGCACCGATGAGGCGACTCATCCCAAGCGACCCTACCACCAGTAGGGACGCAATCGCAAACAGGAGCGTTCGCTTGGTTAAAACTGGTAAGCGCTTGGAAATATATTTCATGTATTGTTCTTGTGATTCTACTTTTTGTGTTTGTTTAGACTACTTATTATTAGCATAATTCTCTACTTCAATCAAGCTTATGCTTAATCTCAACAGATGGTACGTGTTGTGTATATTACTATGCTATCGATGCTTACGGAGGTACTTGTATGTTGCAATATACGACGACAGCGCGCCAATAAAGATACCTATGCCGAGCTGTGCCGCTAGGATAACCCAAAAGTGTTCGGAGAAGTACCTGCCCGAGTACGAAATATCAAGCAGCCCGAACGTGCTGGCATCTAGCGTGCCGGAAGCAATCGAGAAGACTCCTTTGCACAGGGCAACTGATATCAGGGCTGCAAAAATGCCAATCATCCCGCTCTCTACCAAAAACGGACCGCGGATGTAGCTGCGGCTGGCACCAAGTAGCTTCATAATCGCCAGCTCGTCACGCCGGTTGAATATAGACATTTGAATGGTGTTAAAGATAATGAGCACCGATATAGCCGCGAATATTGCCACGCCACCAATACCCGCCTGCCGAATAAATGTCGTGGCCCTGGTAATCTTGTCTATGGCCTCCTTGCGATCGCCCGAATACGATGTCTCGTCTGATTGCAGTGCCCGTATTTCCGGCTGCTCTAGGAAAGTACGCAGCTCTTCAATATTATCCGGATTATGGAGCTTGACGCGGAGACTGGCCGGAATCTTGTTATCCGCCTGCATGATAGCCAGCTGCAGTTCTATGTTTTCACTATTGGCATCAATAAAGCTCTTGAGCGCGTCCTCCTTAGAGATATACTCAACGCTCCGCACATTCTCCATGGAGCCGATATCGCGGGCTAGTTCCTCCCTTTCCTCGACGGTGATGTCATCAACGAGGTACACAGAGACATCTATACGGTCTCTGATTTCCTGAATAGTGTGCGAGAACGTCTCGTTTGAGATAAACGAAAACAGCACAATGCTCAGCGTCACCACCATGACCGCCATAGCCGCAATGCTCAGCCATGCATTGCGGAAAAAATTGATAAACCCGCCGCGCACAATGCGCCAGAATGTTATGGTGCGCCGTCCCTTGATGGTGCTCATGTCGATACCCCCGACTGCGGGTGACCAGCTGCTAATACTATACGGCTCATAGCGTATACTCCCCGTTTGCACGGTCGCTCGCAACCTTGCCGTCGGCAATCGTCACGACGCGGCGTTTGAGTTTATTGACAATCTCTTGGTTATGCGTCGTCAGGATGACCGTCGTACCGTATTTATTTATTTTTTCGAGAACGCGTATGACATCCCATGCATGCTTTGGGTCAAGGTTGCCGGTTGGCTCGTCGGCTATTAGGATTTTGGGCTGGCGCACAATCGCCCGGGCAATGGCCACGCGCTGGCGCTCACCACCAGACAGCTCAAGCGGCATACTGTCCGCCTTGCCTTTGAGGCCGACGATATCCAGTACCTTTGGCACGGTGTTGCGAATCTCTTTGGTACTCACCCCGATAATTTCCAGCGCAAATGCAATGTTTTCAAATACCGTCTTGTTCGGCAATAATTTAAAATCTTGGAACACTACTCCGATGCGGCGGCGAAGTTTTGGTATGTCGCGGTCTTTAAGACTTTCATAATCGATGCCGCCGACAATAATTTTGCCGCCAGTCGGCTTTTCTTCACGCGTTAACAATTTGAGAAGAGTTGACTTGCCGGCACCAGAGGCTCCAACAATAATGACAAATTCTTTTGCCTCAATATGCAAACTAATGCGCTGCAACGCTGCAGAGCCTTTGCGGTTATAGGCTTTACTCACCCTGTCGAGTAATATCACGAGTGTAGTATAGCAAACTGCTCGTGCTAAATCGAAACTGGCATGCCGCAATCTATCTTTTTGAACGAGCGTGGCGGCTCTAAAAGCCGTGGAACTTGCTCTCACGCCCCTTGCGGCGATGGCTTCTCATAAGCCGCACCGTGGCAAACACAAGCAAGATAACGGCAGCCGCACCAGCTGCACGTACAAAGGCAGTTTTGTGCAGCCGGACCCATCGCACCAACGGGCTGAAAGCATTTTCGGGGTTTTGTATATCAACAACCGTCGATTCGCGTATGGCTTGACCATCTTTGAGCGTTGTTACAATCTCTACAGTCTGCTTACCGTTGGTAGTTCTTGTAGTATCAAACGGCTCAGGCGTCTGCGTTTCCTGTAGTTTTTGCCCGTTCACCACATATGCGACATGCGAAAGTTGGGCAGCATGTTTTTGTGGTGTCTGCGAGAGATGTACCTTGCCGGCAATCGGATCATTCGAAGGCGGCGGCAGCTGTGTTAACGGCCCCGTTGCGTGTACAGCCTGGACCGGCTGGCAATTGGCCCCAAAATCCTGCGGGATACAATCGGCCTCGGTGATAAGCACCCTGTCTACCTTTGCCCCGTCAGCCACACCAATAAGCTTGAGACTGTTGCCTGAAGTACGATGAAAAACAATAGGCTGGACAACACCTTGCAACCGATACGACTGCCAAGACCACTGGCCCGGTACCTGTTCAAAACCGCCAACCTGCAGGCACTGCTCATCATTGATCTGTACAAGGATATACGACTGAGACTGCGGCGATTCCATTCTGACCCATAGGGCATGATTTTCTGCATCCGGTAGATCTGGTACTTCGAGTGTCACAGCTCCGAATGTCGAGACATTGGCACAGCCCGCGGCCACCACGGCTGGTGCCTGTACTACTGTATACACTCCCGCCAGGGTTCCGATTGTTATAAGTAACCCACCAAGTTTTTTCATCTTGGTTATGATTATAGCATTTGAGAGAACAAAGTATGCTCGTATATTTTCTTCCGAGAATGTGTAATTTAGAGGCTGTCGATAAACATATCGATATCACCGTCCAGCACCGCATCGACATCGCTGGTTTCGATATTACTTCGTAAGTCTTTGACAAGCTTGTAGGGATGCAGAACATAGTTGCGGATTTGGTTGCCCCAGGCTGCTTGCTCGTTCGGCCCTTTGAGTTCGGAAATTTTCTCGGCATGCTGCTCCATCTGCAGTTGGATCAGCCGCGAACGCAAGATTGTCATGGCGGTTTCTTTGTTTTGCAGCTGCGACCTTTCATTCTGGATCGCCACCGTTATACCCGTCGGTACATGCGTAATACGAACAGCTGAGTCGGTCGTGTTAACACTCTGGCCGCCCTTGCCGCCGCTGCGATACACATCGATTTTCAGATCCTTCTCATCAATTTCAATTGCGTCCGGCTTGTCAATTTTTGGAAAGACGTCGACTTTTGCAAAGCTTGTTTGGCGCAGAGAGTCAGAGTTAAATGGACTAAGCCGGACGAGTCGATGCACGCCATGTTCGCCCTTGAGCTTGCCATAGGCAAGCTTGCCAGCAACTGCGAGGGTGATTGTTTTGATACCAGCCTCCTCGCCTGCCGACTCATCTATGGTGACGGTTTTGTAGCTATTCTTTTCAAACCAGCGCATGTACATTCTTAGCAGCATTGCTGCCCAATCCTGCGCATCAGTTCCACCCGCCCCGGCATAAATACTAACGATCGCATCTTGGTGATCGTAGGGTCCGCTGTAGCGAAGTTCTTTTTTGAGCTGTTCGTAAGTCATTTCATAGTCGTCAATGAGCGGTACAATTGCCTCATCCCCAAGCTCGGCAAGCTCAAGGGCATCACGCACCTCTGCCTGCAAAGTAAGCCAAGGTGTCACCCGTTGCCCTAGGTCTGATTGCTGCCTGGAAATATCGGCAGCGGCCTTAGGATCTTGCCAGAAATCCGGCGACTGCATTTGCGTGTTCAAATCTTCCAGTTCTTGCCGTAACACAGTGATGTGCGCCTTATCAAGCAACTGCTCAAGTTCGTTTTGCAGTGCCCTCAGGCGTTTTTTTGCAGCTTCCATGTGGGCCTAGTCCTTTTTCTGCCAGAGTTCGGAAAGCTGATCATACGCCTCATCGACAAAGGGCCGGCCGGCGCTTCCGAGCACACCCATATCCCACATATCATCGCTGAACATGAGTTCGGTTGTCTGGATAATGCGGGTTTTGGTCACGGCTTTGATACGTTCCGGCAAGGCATAATAATCATCAACATAGTCCTCGAAGAAATAACGGTTGGTGTACCCTGCGCTGACACCGGCAACCGTCTGGCCGGCTCGCTGGTAACGGCCCAACATATATTGTTTGGCGGCTTCGATGTCTGTTTCGTCGATATCGCCTGATCGCACCTTATTAATCTCATCAATCATGATTTGAAACAGCGGCTTGGCATTCGCCGGCATGATCTGCGCCCCAAACCACCACGATACATTCTGCGCAAGTTGGTTGAAGCCAGAACTCATAGAATAAACTAACCCGCGCTCGCGGGCTGCTCCCAGGATGTTCGAATACAGCGTTTCGGTGAGCATAGTATTGATGAGTTGCCCGGCATCCCACTGCGGTTCGTCAAGCTGTTCCAGATGAAAAGTATCAACAATAAAATAGACATTTTTCACGCTTGGGTTACGCAAGTACAGTCCTTTGTCCTGCTTGATTGGAATCTCAACCGGCAGCGGAATACGGCCGTTGCCCTTCGGCAGCTCCATTTCCTCGAGCATTCTGACAATCGTGGCGCGGTGCCCCTTGAGCCCGCCGGCAATTACAAAGCGCATATTGCTGGTGGTGTGCGTGCGCTGGTAGTGCTTTTCAACGTCCTCCTTAGTATTGTTGCCGAGTAATTTTATACGTTCGCGGTCGGTCATTGCCTGATAACCGCAGTACTTGCGCATGGCAAGACTGAGATGACGGAAATGGTTGTTTGCCCTACCGTTGAGCTCTTCACGCACGTTCCCAAGCTCGGCATCAAACTCTTCCTGCAGAAACAGCGGTTGGCTAATGGCCAGTAGCATAAGGTCGAGAATTCTATCCCATTCAAAGTCGGCGCATTCCGCTTCGTAGGTAATGTCGTAGACACCTGTACTGGCGTTGTTATAAGCACCGTTTTTTTCAAACTCGGCCTGGAATATACGGGCTTTTGGATATTTCTTGTTGGCGCCCAGCAACACATGTTCCATAATATGCGGCGTCTCCCACTTAGCCGGCTCTACCAGATACTCGCCCGCCCGAAAGTTGAACTCGAATGTCATAACACTGGCATCGGGCACGTCAATCAGCAGCCCCTCGGCGCCGTTTTCGAGCACAATCTTTTCTACGGTATGTTTCATGTTTTTGTATTTTGCTGAAGAAGCTCATCTACTTTACCAATGAGTTCCTCTTTGCTTCCGTCATTTATGATGCAGACATTCGCAAGCTTGCGGACTCCATTCAGATAGATACCGTCCGTTCCTTCACCAAGCATGCCCTCTGCTTCCTTTTGTTCCCGTTCAATAAATTCTTTTAGTGTTACTGCATCGCCTATACGCCCTCGTGCCCGCATCCATTGGTATCGCTTCTCAATCGGCGCATCCACAAACCACCTATCAGCGCCAGCATCCCGTGCCGCCTCAACTTCTCTCACTCTTCGAAGACCGCTTATCACCAGTCCGCCTGGGTATGCGGCCGCATTCTCACGAAATTGCTGGAGCGCCAACTCAAACAAGGGCGCCTGATAAGTCCGCCCTAATTCATCCTTGATTCTCGCAAGTGTGTCCCTGTCATGCGGCAACCCATGCTTGTCAGCCTCTGTATGCAACAGCTCGCTCGCCGACACATGCAGAGCACCCATTTTTGTGGCTGCAGCTTCTGCGGCCGTATCCTTGCCCGAGCTTGTAGGCCCAAGGAAGAGAAGTATTTTTTCTGTAGTATCCATGCCGCCCACCTTACTTACGCTTCTTTGCCTTCTTCTTACGTTGGCGTTCAGCCTTACGCTGCTTTTGCTTACTTGCTTTGGTAACCACTGCCTTTGTGCCAGCGATTTGGCTGCGGCTGCTGGAAGTAAAGTCGCCTTCGTCAAACTCTTCCACATCCAAAATCTTGTCTGCATTATCTACGCTTGAACGCGCCGCCCGGGTAAGCGCAGTATCGGTCGGTTCGTCGAGCTCATCTGCCGCTACTGGCCGGGCATGGAAAATACTGCGGAGCACATCATGACGCAGCGTCAGCTGCATCTCGGCAAATAGCACCTGCGACTGACGGCGATATTCCACTAATGGATCTTTCTGGCCCACGCTCAGCCAGTGGATACCCTCGCGCAGGTGGTCCATGTTCTCGAGATGCTGCATCCAGAGATTGTCGAGAATCTGCAGGTAGATATCCCTCTCGACCTTACGCAAAACTTCTGCGCCAAAGGCCGCTTGGCGGCCATCATACAGCTCTATGACTTTGCGCCTTAGTTCGGACTCGAACTTGCCCGAATCGGTATCAAACAGTCTATCGAGTGTGGATTCATCTAGCGGGAATACTTCGGTTAGAATCGTCTCGAACCGGTCGGTCAGCGACTCCGGCGAAGCTACCAGCGCTTTTACCTCTTCGTCTATAAATGCTTTGACGCGCTTGCTGATATCAGCCTGCAGCAAAATCTCGCGGCGCATACTGTAGACAGCTTTGCGGTGGCGGTTCATGACATCGTCGTATTGCACCACGTTTTTACGCATGTCAAAGTTAAAGCCTTCGACTTTCTTCTGAGCAGATTCCAGGCTCTTACTTATGAGGCGGTTCTCGATTGGCGTATCGTCATCTACCTTGAGCCGCTGCATAAGCTTGCCGATTCGGTCGCCGCCAAACACGCGCATCAGTTCATCATCGGTACTGACGAAGAACTGGCTCTCGCCCGGGTCGCCCTGGCGGCCGGAGCGGCCACGAAGCTGGTTATCAATACGACGTGATTCATGCCGTTCGGATCCCAGTACAAACAAACCGCCTAAGCTCCGTGTTTCATCAGTCAGCACGATGTCAGTACCACGGCCGGCAATGTTGGTCGCAAGTGTCACCGCACCCTTCTGACCTGCATTGGCAACGATACCAGCTTCTTTTTCGTTGTTCTTGGCATTCAAGACCTGGTGCGGCACGCCGGCTTTTTTGAGCGCACGGCTCAGCGCCTCGTTTTTCTCAATAGATACAGTACCGATAAGCACTGGCTGCCCCTTGTCGTGGCGCTCTTTGACTTCCCGCACAATTGCCCCGAACTTGCCTGCCTCTGTCTTGTAGATACGATCGGCTTTGTCCTCGCGGATCATCTTGCGGTTGGTTGGCACTTCAACGACATCAAGCTTATAAATCTGATGGAATTCTTCGCTCTCGGTTGTGGCCGTACCGGTCATGCCGGACAGCTTTTCGTACAGGCGGAACAGGTTTTGGAAACTAATTGTCGCCAAGGTCATTGACTCTTCCTGGATATCTACGCCTTCCTTGGCTTCAATCGCCTGGTGCAGGCCTTCGTTATAGCGGCGGCCTTTCAGCAAACGGCCGGTAAACTGGTCGACAATTACGATCTCGCCGTCGCTCGTCACCACATAATCCTTATCGCGTTTGAATAGCAGCTGTGCTTTGAGCGCTTGGTCCAGATGATAGATGTTGCGGATGTGCTCGGTTGAGTATAGATCTGAAATGCCAAGAATCTTCTCGATTTTTTCAACGCCTTCGTCAGTCAGAATAGTGCTGCGGCGCTTTTCGTCAATTTCGTAGTGCTCTGGCTTCAGCTGGCGCACAACCTTGGCAAACTGGCCGTAGCTGGCGCCCGATGCTGTTGCCGGGGCCGAGATAATCAGCGGCGTACGGGCTTCGTCAATAAGAATAGAGTCGGCTTCGTCCACGATGGCAAAGTGCAGATCGCGCTGGCGCAGCTGGTCGGTCTCGCGCACCATATTGTCGCGCAGGTAGTCGAACCCGAATTCATTGTTTGTACCATAAGTAATATCAGCCGCATACGCCTCTTGGCGCGTACATGGGCGCAGATGGCGGAAACGCTTGTCGTCCTGATCTTCGTCAGTATAGCTGGTATCGTACAGATACGAATGATCCGGCATAATCACGCCGACGCTCAGGCCAAGATAGGTATAAATCTCGCCCATCCAGCCAGCACCAATGCGTGCGAGATAGTCGTTGACCGTCACAAGGTGCGCGCCCTTGCCAGTCAGGGCATTGAGATACAGCGGCAGGGTCGCCACTAAGGTCTTACCCTCACCGGTTTTCATTTCGGCAACTTTGCCTTCGTGCAGGACCATGCCGCCAATCAGCTGCACATCAAAGTGGCGCTGGCCCAGCAGACGGTCAGATGCCTCGCGCACCACTGCAAAGGCATCAGGCAAAATCGCATCCAGTGTCTCCTTTTCGAGGCGTTTTTTGAGCACGTTTGTCTGGTCTTTGAGTTTGCTTTCGGACAGCTTTTTATATTTATCTTCAAGCTTGTTGATAGCAGCTACCTGCCGGCGCATGCGCTTGATTGTTTTGGCCTGAGGATCACCCAAGACACGTTTTAGAAACTTATTGTTCATCAAGAAATAGTCCCTCTGTAGTTAACTCGGTATATTGTACCACCGTGGAACTTATTTTTCATTTATCATTTCATATTTCACAATAATTCTTCGTATGACGCGTGATACAAGGGAGTGTGCATTGAAACCTAGAATATGAAGCTTTAGCCTTCGGCATTCGGATTGTGGCGGCGGAACCGAGCCCGCAGGCGGCGATAGAACTTTGGATCAGCATGCTTTTCTTTGTAGCGTCTGAGCTGCTGCTCGAGTTTTTCCTCGACAATATCTACAGCGGCAAACAAATTTACGGTAGATTCTTTGGCAGTCAGTGTTTCATCAGGCAAGTACATGATGATCTCTGCGGTGCACTGATTATTCTTCTGCTTTTTGTCTTCTTTTAGCTTCACTTCGACATGTACGCTGCCGCGTGCCTTGCGAGGAATATAGCGTTCGAGTTTTGCCACGGTCTTGGTGACATATTTCTTCAGTCGCGGGCTGGCATCAGTATGCACCCCGGCGATTTCGAGTTTTTTAATCATACGACCTCCTCTTTATGAGTTAGTTTATGAGCTATAGGATTTCACGGTTGCCGAGATACGGCCGTAGCACCTCTGGAACGCGTAGATTACCGTCATCCGTCTGATAATGTTCGATAATAGCGATGAGGCTGCGTGCAAACGATACGGCTGTACCGTTGAGCGTATGTACAATCTCAATCCGGCCATCAGCCCGACGCACACGGATATTCAGATTCCGCGCTTGAAAGTCGGTGCAGTTAGAGCAGCTCGTCAGCTCGCGGTAAGCCCCATCTGCTTTTGACCAATATTCGAGGTCATATTTCTTGGCCGCTGGCGCGCCCAAATCGCCGCTGGCAATATTGATCACATGATAAGGAATGTTCAGCGACTGCCACAACTCTTCTTCGATACTCCGGAGTTTTTCATGGATTTCAGTACTCTGTTCGGGCAGTGTAAAGGCATACATCTCAAGCTTGTTGAACTGGTGTACGCGAAAGAGCCCGCGCGTATGCTTGCCCGCGGCGCCAGCTTCGCGCCTATAGGATGGACTGTAGCCAGCGTACAAAAGTGGAAGCTGGCTTTCTTCAAGGATTTCGTCGGCATGATACCCGGTCAGCGGCATCTCGGCGGTTGCAATCAGGCTCAGGTCCTCACCCTCCAGATAGTATTCGTCGCTTTGGTCGCTTGTACGCGGCGCAAAGCCCGTACCCGTTGCTGTCCGGCTATTTACCATGTGCGGCACCGTCATGTACCCAAAGCCCCTGTCAGTTACGAATTGTATGGCGTATTGCAGCAGCGCATTCTCGAGCAGCGCTAAGTCTCCTTTGAGGAAATAAAACTTCTGGCCGGCGACTTTGGCCCCACGTTCAAAATCCACCCAGCCCTTACGGTTCGCAAAATCCAGATGATCTTCCGCACCAGTCTCTTGCCCTCCAAATTGGCCGACCTCAACACTGGCTGATTCATCGCCCACTGGCACATCGTCAAAAGTAAGGTTTGGTACTGATTGGAGCAGTGTGCGCCACTCAGATTCAGTCTTGTTTAGATACTCTTCGCGTTCAGCTAGCTCGATCTTGATCTGCTTGCCTTCGTCAATCAGATCCTGCTCCGGACGCCCGCCTTTCATCTTGTCTGCGTTTTCGTTGCGGCGCTGGCGCAACGCTTCCACTTGACCGAGCTGTTCACGACGCTCAGCATCAAGCTGCAATAATCTGTCTATATCTACTTCATACCCTTTTTGCGCGGTTTTGGTTTTTACAAGTTCTGGATTATCTCTAACAATTTGGATGTCAATCATATAACCCCTATTATACGCTTTTTCTCTACTTTTTCAGGGGTTTCTTTGCCCGAACTGCTTCAAGAGTCAGCTTAGTGCGGGCCTTGGCGTACTCGCAGAAATCACACGGGCCGCCCATGGCCGCTTGGCCTACTGCTGGCATGTCGCCGTCCATGCACTGCTTCATCTTCTTCAATGTACCGTCAACCCAGTCGGAATTGCCGGTGTATGGAATAATCTTGGTGCGGAATTCTACCCGGTCGTTAAATCCATCTAAATCAACCCGGCCGTTTGCATACACAAAGTATCCGATGTCACTGACCTCGAAGCCGTTCTGCCTCAGCAGCCATTGGTAGACTTCCAGCTGACGCTTGTAGCTCATCTGCCAGTCGGAATCTATCGATACTTCCCTATCCTTACTGGTAGCTTTGTAATCCACCACGATAAGCCTCCCGTCACCGCCGACCCATATATCGTCTACGCCACCAAACACATGGAGATTTGTCGGCTCGTGCAGCGTCGTGATACCCACGAATGTCTCACGCCAAGTATCCAGCTGTTCGTGCTCATACGGAATCGCGTCTACCTCAAACTCGAGCATCAACGGATGGGGTTTTTTCTCGGAGCGGTATTTATCGAACTCTTTTTTGAATAATTCATCAATTGTCTTGTTGATATTGAACGGCGGACCGCTCGGCCGTGTAATCTTCAGACGCACATCCAGCCAAAAACAGCGCGGGCACTGCGTAAACAGCTCGATCTTAGAACGGGATACCTTAAAGGGTTTATCCTGCCCCGGCTTATAAGGCTGCGACCGCTCCCGCCAGTAGTTATTCGCCATAGGCTATCAGTATATAACTTTGCAGGGTAGTTTGTCTGTTGTATAAAATTTGGCCCAAAGCGAGCAAGGGTTCATGTCAAATTATAGCGTAAATGCTTATGTTTGTCAAGAGGCAAGCTTGGTTGCTGCTGCGACGGCGGCGGTTTCGGCTCTTAGGGTGAGGTTGCCGAGGTGGAAGTGCCCTGCGCCCGCTTCTGCAAATTCTGCTAGCTCTGCCTCGGTCCAACCGCCTTCGGGACCGATGAAAATCCCACAGGGATTTTCAATATTTGATATTTGATATTTGATATCTGAGAGTGTTTCGTCGCAAACCAGTAATTGAACTTCATCTTTATATGTTCCGAGCGCCTTGGTCAGCGTTATCGGCTCGCGCACAAGGGGTATGTCTGAGCGGCCGCACTGCTCTGCTGCCTCTATAACAATCGTCTCGGCCCTCTCAAGATTAAAGCCGGTTTTCTCTGACCGGGCTGCAATAATTGGCACGAAGGTTCGTACGCCAAGCTCGGTGCACTTTTGCAATACCCAGTCGTTCTTATCTTTCTTCAGCAAGCTGAAGAAAAGATATATGTGCTTTGCAGGGAGTTTGCGCTCAAATTCGGTCACCATCTCGAGCTTGATACCGCCCTGGGGTTCGATGGTGGCAATTTTGTATAATCTCTCGGTTTCGACCCCGTCAAAAAGCACCAGCTGGTCGCCCTCGCGGTAGCGCAGTACGCGCAGCCACTGGTTTTTGAGGCGCTCGTCATTGACCCATAAACTTTGCGTGAGCTCCAGGTCTTCTGGCCTGATATAAAAACGGTGCAGCTTCATTACACGACCTTGCTTATTCTGAGAATATCATCTGGTGTCAGGGCCAAGACATCAGGCTCTTTGCTGGCAAGCTCTTCTTTGCTTGCAAAGCCCCATGTCACTGCAACTGATTTTACACCGGCCACCTTGGCGGCACGAATGTCTGTGGTTTCATCACCAATATAAAAGATATCACCTGTCATTTTTTGGCGACGCATCATTTGTTTCATGAGATTGTCTTTGCCAAACAGTCCTGCCCCGCCTTTGACCACATGAAAGTACTGGCTGAGCGAATTTTTGATTAAAAACCTTCTGATATTTTTGCCGCTGTTGCTGCTGATAATGTAAAGTTTATGGCCCTGACCGTCCAGTGTCGTGATGACTTCTGTCATACCAGCAAAAGCACGCAGGTCATCCATGTGCGCACGCATCACCCGGCGGCCCTTGAAAAACAGGAATGGAAACTTCCAAACCGGTATACCCATCTGCCGGGCCATGGTGGGCATTGATTTGTGCCGGAAGCTCTCTGCTTCTTTACCGTACGGCTTCTTTCGCCCAGCTTCTTTGCTGAGAAACCCCAAGACATAATCGAAGCTGTCGACAATGGTCCCATCAAAATCAAAGATGTAGTTCACTGACATAAATTATACAGGGTGAAGGGTGAAGGGTACAGGGTGAAGGATGGGGCCACCTCCTTGACCCTGAACCCTCTGCCCTAGACCCTTTCGTAGGGCACATGGCACATGCCGCGGCCCGTCCGCTCCGTGAACTTCTGGTGGTAGTCTTCTGCCTCCCAGAACTCACGCCCCACGGCGATACGAGTGGCGATGGGTTTGTCAGAATTCTGTTGCGCCTCCGCCTTTGCTTCTTCGGCCAACTGCTTCTGCTCCTCATTCTGATAAAAAATTGCTGAGCGGTACTGGGCGCCAATATCAGGCCCCTGCCTGTCCACCTGCGTAGGATTGTGCATGCGGAAGAAGTGCTTGAGCAGAGTTTGATAATTTACAACTCCAGGGTTAAAGGCAATGTGCACAGCCTCGGCGTGTCCGGTATCAGTGCCGCAGACCTGTTCGTATGTCGGCTCTTTTGTCCGCCCGCCAGTATAACCAACCAATGTTTCAGTCACACCAGGAACTTGATCAAAATAGTACTGCACACCCCAGAAGCACCCGGCAGCAAACACCGCCACCTGTGGCGTATAAATCTCTTTCATCTATTCATTGACCGTTACGTCTCTCCAGAAGGCGACGTAGTTGCTGAAATCCTTTTTGACGATGTCGAGCGCGCCCGGCAATGGCTCTGGATAGCTGAAGGCTGCATCCTGGCTCCAGTCGTCACCTTGGCCGACGTTAAAGTACTGGCAGTCGCCCTTCCAGGGGCAGTGATAGGGCGTATCTGACTTCTGTAGGAACTCTTGCTTGACCGAATCCGGCGGGAAGTACCAGTTGCCCTCGATATAAATCAAATTGTCCTTGTCAGCCTCCGCTATGACTTGGTCTTTCCAGATTGCTTTCATACACGCCCCTTTCTTGTAATCTTAGTATACTCCTGTAGGCGATCTCGCTCCAGAGGTGGTAAGCTGTAGGTTGCTATGCTACTGCGCGCACATATTGAAGACAAAGCCATGGGCAATAAACATCTGCTGCACAACTTACAGTTTTTTGTCGATGACAATGAAAAAATCGGTGTTGTCGGGCGAAACGGCGTGGGAAAAACGACACTTTTCAACGTGCTCGCAGGGCTCGACGGCGAGTACGAAGGCTCAATCGAACCGCGCAAAGGACTGCGCATGATTGCCACCCGTCAAGAGCATCATAACGTCGGCGAGCAGACAGCTGTCGAATATATCCTGCATAACCTGCCCGACTATGCCAGGTGGAAAGAAATTATCGATACCTACCCGGAAACCATGGGAGACAATATGCGAAAAATCCATGAATACAGTGAAGCGCTGGAGAGGTTTGGCGATGCTGGCTACTACGAGATTGAAGACCAGATTGTTCAGACCCTCGAAAAGTATCAGATCAACAAAGAGCGCGCCTCCTTACCCATGAAGTCACTGAGCGGTGGCCAGAAGCGCTTTGTCGAACTGGTACTGGTGCAATATTCACGCCCGGACCTGGCGCTGATTGATGAGCCGACCAACCACATGGATTACATCGCCAAACAAGCCTTCATAGACTGGCTCGAGGCCGCCAAGCACGGCTGCCTGATTATTACGCATGACCGCGATGTGCTGGCAAAGGTTGACCGTATTCTAGAGGTCAAAGACAAGAAAGTTGTCAGCTTCAAAGGTAACTATGAGGCATACCTCAAGCAGAATGCCAGCACCACCACAAACCAGCTGCAAAATTACGAGATAGCTCTCAAGACAATCGAAAACCTGAAAAGCCAGATTGCCTACGCCATTGCGCGAGCACCTGGCTATGCAGGCAAATCTGGCAGCAACCCGTTTATCGTCATGCGCGACCGGCTCCAGAAGCAGCTCAAAGAAGTCGAAGCTGCTAATCCAAAGCCAAGCTTCTGGATTGATCAGGAATCGGCTGCCGCGCTTAATCCCAAGACGACCGCAAACTACGAAAAGTACAAGTCCAAGAATATTAAGATTGCCAAGCAAACCGATGGTGAACGTGCTACTACCCTGCTCACACTTACTAACGTGTCGCTTGGCTATAGTGCAGATACGCCACTTTTTGAGCCGGTAAACGCATCGCTCCAAACTGGCGAACGCTTGCATATCATTGGCCGTAACGGCGCCGGTAAAACCACGCTGGTACGTGCCATCGCCGCAGCCGTACGAGGCGATGACCCTGCCACCCTTTTGGATGGCAAAATCACACCGGGTAATCATGTCCGGCTCAACATGTACGAGCAGGAGATGGGCGATAAGCTGCTGGATCTCACGCTCTATGAGGCTATCGAGAGTATCTACCGCGACTTCGATTTGGCCATCAGCCCTCAGTCTATTATGCGCAGCATGGGCGACTATCTGTTTGATCCGCAGATTGACGCGCAGATTCTGGTGCGCAACTTGAGCGGCGGCCAGAAAGCCCGCCTGCAGTTGATTCGTATGCTCATAAACAAACCAAACCTGCTTATCCTAGACGAGCCGACCAACCACCTCGACCTGCCGAGCATCGAAGAATTAGAAAACGCCCTCAAGCCCTACCACGGCGCCATTATCTACATCAGCCACGACAGCTACTTTGCCCGTAACATCGGTGGCGATGAGCTCAAAATCGGTTTATAGACCAAGTTCGGGGTAGATAGTCTTAGTAACTTCGTCTACGTCACTACGCAGCTGCGGGAACGGCACGCCTTCGCGAGCAGTCACACCCTCAAATACCCAGAAGACGCGTTCAGAGAAGCCAAGACCGCAGGCGGGCGGCATGCCGTACTCGAGCATTTCAACATAGTCGATATCAAGCATCATGGCTTCATCATCCCCTGCGTCGCGCATATCCTGCTGCTCGACAAAGCGATTCAGCTGATCAATCGGATCGTTGAGCTCGGAGAAGCCGTTGCAGAGCTCGGAGCCCGCAATAACTGCTTGGAAGCGCTGTACAAAACGCGGGTCGTTGTCATCGGCCTTTGATAGCGGCGAAATGAACGCAGGAGTATTTATCAGCCAGACCGGCCCTACAACATCTTTGCGGATATTCTTCCAAAGCTTGTCGATACCGCGGGCGATGTTTTCGGTTTTTTCTACCTCAAGGCCGTGCTTCTGCAATTGTTCCTTGACCTGGTCGATAGTGCAGTCAAATACTTCAATGCCGTAGTGATCTCGGATGACACCAGCATAGTCCCATTGCTCCCAGGGCTTGCTCATATCGACTTCTTTACCGCCGAGATTGAACTGAAGTGTACCAAAGGATTTTTGCAGGATATCACGGAACATTTCTTCCATGAGCTGCATACCATCCTGCCAGTCGGCATAAGCCCAGTACCATTCCATAGCCACATGCTCAGGCAAGTGCTCATCGCTGTAGTTTTCGTTTCTAAAGCGCGGGCCGATATCATAGACCTTTTCAAAGCCGCCGCCAATAAGACGCTTCAGCGGCAGCTCGTGGCTGATACGCAGGTAGAAGTCCTGGTCGAGTGCGTCCATGTGGGTGACGAACGGGTTGGCATCGGCTCCGCCAGTAGTGTGTTCCAGCACCGGAATGTTGACCTCCAAAAAGCCTCTTTCGTTCAAAAAGTCGCGGGTCGCCTGCCAGAACTTGCTGCGGCGTACAAACCGGTCGTGCACGTCGCGGTTGACGTTCATATCGACATAGCGGCGGCGCATACGCTGTTCTTTGTCAGTAAAGCCTTCCTGCTCGCTTGGCGTTGGCCGGAGCGCTTTGGTCAGCAGGCGCAATCTTTGTACTTCTACCGATATTTCACCAGTCTGTGTCTTAATAACAGGTCCGCTGCACTCAACAAAATCTCCGGTATCCAGTAGTGCGATATCGCCTATCAGCAGTTCGCTGTTGCCGCGATCAGCCTGTTTACTATCATCCGTACGCCAAAACAGCTGAACTTCGCCCGACTCGTCGCGTATCACCACAAAGGCGATCTTGCCGAACTTGCGCAGGGATTTGATACGACCAACAACCGTCACCTGCTGACCTTCCAGTTCATCGAATTTCTGAGTGACATCAGCGACGTTGTGCGTACGGGTGACTTTAGCGGGATACGGATTAATACCAAGCTCTTTCAGCTCAGCCAGCTTGCGCAAACGTTCGTCTCTGAAGTCTTTAAGTGTTGCCATAATCGTTCCTGTCTATTCTACAGTATTTCTTGGCCTCTTGATAATTGTCCTGCGATGAGCAATCTGCGTGCTCGTTTCCTCCTGCAGCATTTCTACCCATACACCGATACCATGCGGTTTTACCTGCCCCCTTGCTGATACGTAGGGTCCGACAAAACCGCCGTTCAGGACATCCTGCCTGAGGCGCGGACCAAGGCCCTGTGTCATCTGCCCGACTGTCACGCCAGCCTGGAGGGCCACGACACCGCCAGCCATACGCAGATTGTGTTCTGTATACGCATGCCTTATGTTATCAAGTACGGCATCTTCTAGAATCGGTGGCACTAGGGCTGGGTCATACAGCCCCGCAATTTCCTCAGGAGTCATTTCTGGTTGTCTCATTATTATTTCCTTGTTATAAGTTAGCTGTTAGTTCTGATAATTTGTGGCGCACTTCATACTTTTCTCCTCACTCTTTAGTAAAAATAAAAAGCCCCGAGGCAGCTGCCCGGGGCTTTTTAGGTGATTTTCTTACAACTAAAAGACCGCTCGGCTTCTGCCCGCCAGTGGCTTGGTCTTCTTAGTTGTCAGAAAAATCTGATTCATTAAATGTATATTACAATAATTAACTTATATCTGCAATAGTGTAGGTGGTGGTTTCGGCGGGAGTTTTGATTTCGACTTCTTCACCCTCTTTTTTGCCAAGCAAAGCCTGGCCGATTGGTGATTCGTCGCTGATCTTGCCATTGAGCGGATCGGCTTCAACAGTGCCGACCACCTGGAATTCTTTGGTCTTGCCGTCTTTGCTCTTGAGTGCAACTTTTGAACCAAGCCGGACCTTGTTATCATCCTTTGGCGTTTCGATAACATCGGCGTTGGCAAGGATATTCTCAATTTCCTCAATACGCGACTCATTGCGAGCCTGGTCTTCTTTGGCTTCGTGATACTCAGCATTTTCTGATAGGTCCCCTTGGGAACGAGCAGACGCAATAGCTTCAGAAATCACCGTGCGGCTTTCAATCAGTGTCGCGAGCTCAGTCTTGAGCTCTGTTAGTCCTTCGGTTGTCAGGTGATATTGTTTCTTCATTGTACTTTCCTTTCGGTATAAAAAGCTGGTGCATTTACCGCAGCCAGCTTCTGATTACAGTATAGCGGTTATTTTTTTGGAGACAACAGATTCTTTAACTCATCTGTTGTAATTAATTGCGCGTCTGGACTCGTGCGCGGCTTGTGTTCTATCTTGCCCTGATCGAGTGTCTTAGCGCTTACCACAACCCGATGCGGGATACCCAGCAGGTCGGCGTCGGCAAACTTTTCGCCGGGGCGGACGTCACGGTCGTCATAGAGCACCTCGATACCCGCATCCCGTAATTCTACGTAGAGTTTTTCGGCGGCTTCATCCTGCCCAATACTGGCCAGATAAACCCGGAACGGCGCAATGGCGTCCGGCCATATCAGCCCCTTGTCATCTGCAAAAAGTTCGGTAATAACCCCAACCAAGCGCGACGGCCCTATACCGTAGCAGCCCATTAGTACTGGATGGTCGGCCCCATTTTCGTCGACATAGGTTAGTTTGAGAGGAGTACTGAATTTGTCTTTGAGCGTGAAGATATTCCCCACCTCGGCCGCACGAACCTCCTCAAGCTCTTCGCGCTTGAGGCCAAGACTCGCAAGGACTTCTTCATTGTTCACCTCTTCGTTGACCGCGATCTTCTTGGCCCTGTCCAAATATATCGTGTCTTCGCCTGCCTCCGTCACCGTCTGGAACTCATGACTGAATTGGCTAAACATGCCGCCGCTGGCAAAAGTAAGAAATGTCTTGTCGCCAACGCCCAGCCGGTCATAGACTCGGAAGTACGCCTGCTTGGCCTTCTCATACAGCTGCTCGTGTTCTGCTTCGTCGCGGGCAAAGCTATAGAGATCCTTCATAAGGAACTCGCGGCCGCGCATGACGCCGCTCTTGGCACGTGTCTCGTTGCGGAATTTTGTCTGGATCTGGTAAGCCAAAAACGGTAAGTCTTTGTAGGAGCTCACATAATTGCGAGCAATCACTGTCAGCGGCTCCTCATGTGTAGGACCCAAGCCCAGCTCGCCGCCGTTTTTGAGCGTGGTTTTGAACCAGACATCAACCTTTTCATCATCCCAACGATCAGTTTCTTTCCAGATTTCCGGATCTTGCAGAGTTGTCATGCGCAGCTCTTGGCCGCCAATGGCGTTCATTTCTTCGCGGATAACCTGGCAAATATTCTCAAGGACACGCAGCCCAAGCGGCAGCCACGTATACACACCAGCCATTTCTTTGTGCACAAACCCAGCACGGATCAATAATTGAGCATTCTTGGCCACCTCATCAGCCGGCGCCTGTTTGAGTGTTTTGGTGAATAGTTGGCTGTATCTCATGAAAAATCTTCCTCTGGTTTTCTCCTGTTAGCTTTTAGTGTAGCAGAAAGTTTGTCTTGCAGGACTCTATCTGCACTGTATACCACCTCTACCAGCTCCTGCTCCGCCTTTGTACAGGCCTGCCTTCCTAACCTGAACCATCTTACCTGTTGTCTGATCCTCTGAATAGCCGCTTGGCTGGTACCGGCCACTTGAAGATAGTCTGCCACCTCCAAACGGACATCCGGCCTGATTTCATGTTTCATTTTATACCTCTTTATTCGGAATGCAGGCAATAAAATCGCCCCTTGGCTGGGGCGTCCGATTTTTTTGTATTAAAGATAACAAACCCCAGCTGCTACATAGGTACCGGGATAGGCATGACAGAAAAGACTTGTTGATATCTCATACTGGGCCGTATTATCCCCCGCGCCAATAAACTTTGTCAAACTACCAGAGAAAACGCGGGCCAAAGAGCAAGACAAACGCCAGGCAGTTTTTTATGCCGTGCAGAAATATCGGCGGCCAGATACTCCTGTGTTCTTCGCGCAGATAACAGAGAAAGCACGATAGTACAAAAGTATCGATAGCAGCAATCCACAGCAGCGGCGCGTCTGCGCCAAACTGCAGGTGCGCTATCCCAAACAGCACGCTGGTTACAATAGCGGCCGGCCAAAAGGCAAACTTTGCCCTGAGGCTTGAAAACAAGAAGCCGCGGAACATTACTTCCTCAGCAATCGGAACCAGAACAACCAATGCTAAAAACGTCAGCAAAAGCTGGCCATTTGTCCTGGCTGTCTCAAATCCAATCTGCTGCTCTTGCTGCGTATCAATGCCCGAGAAGATGTTCGTCACAACAGTAACTACGACGATATAGCACAAAAAGTACAGACCATAGGCAACAAACGCCCACCCCACATCCTTGAACCGGGGCTTTACGAGCCCGATCCGCTGCCTCAGCACCCGCGCGTACTGCAGCGCCTTGAGCACCAGGCTGATGGCAAGTACTTCTGCAATAGCTATGTAGCCGAACTGAGCCATAACCGAACCTCTCAGCCAAGCCGTGGCCTCTGTCTCGGTCCAACTCTGTACCGCCGGATACAGGCTAATCAAAAAACCTGCAATGATTTGGCTGGAAAAGAAAATTAGTAGCAATAAGAGAATAGATGTCACGGGATCGTAGCGGAAAAACGGCTTGGTCTTTTTGACTGCCACCTGCTCTTCCATCTTAAAACCGGCGAATATCCACAATGGTTATTACCACAAACAGCAGCATCAGCACCATGAAGCCCGTTCCATGGATGCGCTCTTCCACGGCAGGCTTGAGAGGCTTTTTCATTGCCCTGAACAATAGTGTTACAAACAGCCTGCCGCCATCCAGCGCCGGTATCGGCAGCGCGTTCATGATAGCCAGCGTCAGCGAGATAATCGCGATAATAAACAGCACAAGCCCGATCCCTTGCTTGGATATCTCGAACAGCACGGCAAAAATCCCCACTGGCCCGGCAACCTGGCCGGACGCTTCTGTCTGCCCGGCTTGGCGCGCCTCAGTATTGCCTGTCACTGCACCGGCGAAAATTGAGCCGAGTCCCGCCAGCGCATTGCCGATACCCTTCATGGTAGCAACCGTAAAGTCTTTCATGACACCTGCTGCAACTATCGGCGCCGACCAGGTGCTGCGGCGGATTTCTAGACCTTCCTGTGCAGAGTATGACCCAACTCCGAGGTATGGCGACGATGTGTTCAGCTCGGCCTGTTTTACCAGCCGCTGGCCGCTGCGCTCAACCACAATTTCAACTTCTTCACCCAGGCGGGATGAAGTTTCTTGTCCGACTTTTTCTACTGCATCTATCTCTGTACCGGCAACGGATACGATACGATCACCCTCTTCTATCCCCGCCCGCGCAGCCGGGCTGCCCTCTACAACTTCGCCGATTTTGATAACGCCTTCGTTAGTCGGGGATTGGATAATCTGAGTGTCGCTGGCAACTGTCGTCTGATTGTCAATAAGCTTCGGCATGCCGACAAGAGCCACTATTGTAAACAACACAAACGCCGTCAAGAGGTTCATAAACACCCCTGCCAGCATAATTTTAATCTTGGCCCCTGTAGTAGCCGCGCCGAAGGTACCCGGCTCAGTATCTATATCGTGCTCGCCCTTGAGCTTTACAAACCCCCCAAGCGGCAGCCAGTTCAGTGAATAAATCGTACCGTTCTTTTTCTTAAGTACCTTAGCCCTTGGCGGGAACCCAAGCCCAAACTCTTCCACCTCCACGCCGTTGCGGCGCGCCATAATAAAGTGCCCCCACTCATGAATCAAAATAAGACAGATAAATAGAATCAGCCCCAGAACGAAAAAGAATATTCCCATGCTGGGGAGTAGTATAAAGCCTTTGCCGGGCTTGGTCCAGTACTCTGTCTCATCCCGCTAAGTACACAACACACCAATTATCTCACAGTATACCAAATTTCTTATGCTTTGTCAATGTCTTTAGCAGAGTATCCCCTTGCCTTATTTGCCAAAGCGGCGCTGGCGTTTGGCGTATTGCAGCAGGCAGAGTTTGAGGTCTTGCTTGTTAAAATCCGGCCAGTATTTGTCGACAAACATATACTCTGCATAGGCCGCACGCCATAGCATAAATCCGCTCGTTCGATACTCGCCAGAAGTACGAATCACTAAGTCAACCGGCGGCAGATCCGGCTCATTCAGGGCGTCTTCGAATTCACGCACGCTCAGGCGCTTTGGATCCACGTTGTGGCGCAGCAGCTTCTTGGCGGCATCGACAATCTCTTGCTGGCCGCCGTAGTTGATACACAGCGCCAAGGTTCCGCGCGTAAAATGCTCTGTGTGTTTCACCGCTTTATCGATCGCCTTCAGCACATCTTTTGGCAAGCCTTCGCGCGAACCAACATGCACAATGCGTATTTCGTTTTCTTCAATATCTTTCATATAGATATCCAGAAACCGGATAATGAGCTTCATCAGAAGTGTCACCTCGGTCTTGGACCGCTTCCAGTTTTCGGTAGAAAAAACAAAGGCGGAGACATATTTGATGCCTGCATTAATAGCCATAATACCTATACGCTTGAGTACATCGGCACCCTCGTAGTGGCCTTTGGCAGCGGGCAGGCCTTGATCTGTTGCCCAGCGTCGATTGCCGTCCAGTATCAGGCCAAGGTGGTCTGGCAAGACAAATTTCGGGGACGAAGCTTCTGGGTGCTTGCGGGAGAGCAATTTCATGGTTGCCTGTTCATGGCCTAAACGGTCATGATTTCAGCCTCTTTGGTCTTGGCGGATGTATCGACTTCTATCTGCTGCTTTTTCATCGCATCTTCGATGCCTGCGCTCAGGCGCTTGGCATCATCTTCGCCAATTTCTTTGTCCTTTTTGGCAGCGTCGATTGCCTCCATAGCTTCGCGGCGCACGCCGCGCAAAGCGATATTGCAGTCCTCTACTTTGCCGCCGAGCTGTTTGACAATTTCGCGCCTTCGCTCTTCTGTGAGCGCCGGGATTGGTACACGCACCACCCGGCCGTCATCGCTTGGGTTCAGCCCTAGGGAAGGATTATCACGAATAGCAGTGACAATCGCCTGCAGATTGCTCGGGTCAAACGGCGTAATCTGCAGCAGCTGAGCCTCTGGGGTGGTAATGTTGCTGACCTGATTAAGCGGCGTTGGCGCACCATACGCAAGCACCATCACGCCATCGAGCATGCCCGGATGAGCACGGCCGGTACGGATTTTTTTTAGCTCTTCTATAAAGTGTTCGTAAGCCCGTTTGAACTTTGCCTCTGCATCACTGACTACTTGGTTTGGCGTCATAATTATTGGTCTCCCTTAACGATGTTACTTGGTGTTTGTCGAACATAACATTCAGAGTGATAATTTCCTCCACCATAATCGGGAATAATCCCTGCATCAAATACGGTCTCCACCTCTCCATCCAAAGATCCATCACCACTTACTACTTGAGGAACATCTGAAAAAACATGCGTTGGTATATCCTCAGGATCTCCCTCCCAGCCCCATGAAACATATTCACTCATAAATTCTCCCGCTACTTAAGCTGCTCTAATTGTAGTGCAGTGCAAGAAAAAAACGAAGCCCGCAAACGAGCCGTATTGAAATACGGTGAGTGCGGACTGGAGTTTTTGCCGCAGGAATGTGCTGCAAAGTAGGCAGTTTAAGCTACTTCGCCGAGGGCGATGCGTGAGAAGCGGCGTACCACGACGTTTTCGCCGAGCCGGGCGTTGTGTTCTTTTACATAGCCACCGACTGTTTGGTCGGGGTTCTTAATGAACGGCTGGTCCAGTAGACAGCGCTCGGCAAAGTACTTGTTCAGCTGGCCTTCGACAATCTTGTCGGCCATGTCGGCTGGCTTGCCTTTGAGGGCGTCACCGGCAAGCAGTTCCTGCTTTTTGGCTTCGCGGGCTTCGGCTGGAATTTCATCAGCCGATACAAACTCGGGGTTTGACGCCGCAATGTGCATGGCCACATCCTTGACAAGGTCAGTAAAAATCTCGTTGCGAGCCACAAAGTCGGTCTCGCAGTTGACCTCTACAATCACGCCGATGCGGCTGTCATGATTATATGTGCCGACGAGACCTTGGCGGGCTTCGCGCTCGCCACGCTTGTCGGCTTTGGTCAGACCTTTTTTGCGCATAGCCTCGAGCGCCTTGTCGAAGTCGCCGTTAGCTTCTTCAAGCGCCGCTTTGGCGTCGGTCAGGCCTACGCCGGTTAGTTCTTTTAGTCTCTTTATATCTTCAATGCTCATACTACTCTCCATTTGCGATTGACCATTGGCAATGGGCAAAATATGCGCAATTGACTATTAGCGATGCAGCCTCATCGTCAATTGCTAATCGCCAAGCTTTTGCTAATGGCAAATTGTTAATTGCTAATTATTTTTCTTCTGCTTCTTCAGTCTTATCGGCTGGCTTTGCGGCCTTTGCTTTGCCGGCTTCGATTGCGCTCTTTACGTACTCGGCAATCAGCTCAAGTGTCTTTATGGCGTCATCGTTGCTTGGGATCGGGTAGGTAATGTCAGCAGGGTTCGTATTGGTGTCGCAGATTGCAACGATTGGCAGACCGAGCTTCTTGGCCTCGAGCACCGCGTTTTTGTCGTGCCCTGGGTCAAACACAAACACAGCACCGACACGGGCGTGCATGTCTTTGATGCCGCCGTAGAGCACGTTCATAGCGTCAATTTCTTCCTGGAAACGCTGGATTTCAAGCTTGTTGTACTTCTTGGCAAGCTCACCGCTCTCCATCTTTTCTTCAAGATTTTTGAGGTGCTTGATGCGCCCGCCAATAGTGTTTTGATTGGTCAGCATACCGCCGGCCCAACGATCAACAACAAACGGGTTGTTGGTATCAACTGCAAGCTGCTTGGCAATCACCTGCGCTTGGCGCTTGGTGCCGACAAACAGTATCTGTCGTCCAGCCGCAGAGGTCTGTGTGATAAAACCCAGGGCTTCTTCGAGCTTCTCAACCGTCTTTGTCAGGTCGATAATATGCGAGCCGTTCCGCTTGCTGTGGATATATTGCGCCATGGCCGGGTGCCAACGGCTAGTTTTGTGGCCAAAATGCGCGCCAGCCGACAATAGCGCCTTGATGTCTACTTGCGTAGCCATATGTTTCTCTCCTTGTTCTTCGTCATGGGTACCTGTGGAGCCCTACATAGGCTATCCGCAGGAGGATTCTGTCCCGAGACTGCTTAATTAGTTACTTGTTTATTCTAACAGGTGTGTTGACCTATTGCAACAGATGGGCTATACTAGCCTAGATTATGAAAAAAGATCTCCACCACAAAGACTACCGACTTGTCGTGTTCGAGGACCTCAATAATGGCACTCGTATCCTGACACGATCCACAGTCGCATCAGAAGAAACTGTCAAATGGGAAGATGGCAACGAATACCCGCTGGTAAAAGTACATATCAGTAGTAGCTCTCACCCGTTCTTCACAGGCGAAGAGCGCATCGTTGACATCGAAGGCCGCGTTGACAAGTTCAAGGCCCGCGCCGAAGCTGCTAAGAAAGCCCGCGAAGCCAAGCAGCCGAAAAAAGCCCGTAAGTCAGAAGACAAGGCCGAAGCAGCCAAAAAAATCGGCGCCCGTTAGCGACCACGAAACCAAAAACCGCCCTACCGAGTAGTGGCGGTTTTTTATATACTTGAGGATGAACATGCAAGAAAAATCACAAACATACCGATCTGAACTCACCGAACTGGAATCCAAACTGCAGGATCCAGGCATCTTCAGCACACCCGAATACCCTAAACTTGCAAAACGGCTTAGCGACCTGCAAGAGCTCGTTGGATTGTTTGACGAGATCGCAAGGCTGCGGGCTCAGCGGACAGAGGCAGAAGAGCTGGCGCGCGGTAATGATGAAATGGCAGAGCTCGCCCAGGCAGAGCTCCAAGAAATTGATACGAAACTACCCGAACTTGAGAGTAGATTGCAGGAAGCACTGACACCAAAAGATCCCAACGACGAGCGCAATGCTATCTTCGAAATCCGCGCCGCAGCCGGCGGTGATGAATCGTCCTTATTCGCCGCTGAGCTCTACCGCATGTATGCCCGCTTCTGTGAAACCCACAACCTCAAGGTAGAGCTTCTGAGCGAGAGCCCCTCAGACGCTGGCGGATTTAAAGAGATCAGCTTCATCGTCCGAGGAGTCGAAGCTTACGGCCAGCTCAAATTCGAGGCCGGTGTGCAGCGTGTGCAGCGCGTCCCGGCTACCGAATCTCAGGGGCGTATCCATACCAGCACCGTCACCGTTGCCGTGCTGCCCGAGGCAGAAGAATCAGATATAGAGATCAAAGATAACGACCTACGCGTCGATGTCTACCGCAGCGGCGGCCACGGCGGCCAGTCCGTCAACACCACTGACTCGGCCGTCCGTATTACGCACATCCCAACTGGTATTGTCGTTACCAATCAGGACGAAAAATCTCAGATCAAAAACAAGCTCAAAGCCATGAGTGTGCTGCGAAGCCGCCTGCTCCAGAATAAAATTGATGAAGAAAATGCCAAACTATCCGCCCAGCGCCAAAAGCTCATCGGCAGCGGCGACCGCTCAGAAAAAATCCGAACCTATAATTTCCCGCAGGATCGTATCACCGATCATCGTATCGGCTACAGCCGGTCAAACATCCCCGGTGCCTTGAGCGGCCAAATCGACGACCTCATAGAAGAACTCAAAAAAGCCGAACACGAACTGCTTGCAGATGAAGGCTGAAGCTTGGCTTGCTAGGGCTGCTAAAGAGCTTGGGTCCAGCGGTATATCGACTGCACGACTGGACGCTCTAGTTTTACTTGAGGACGCCACTGGTAAAGACCGGGCTTGGATACTTGCCCATACTGGCTTTGAGTTGCAAGCTTCCAATGTACAAAAACTAGATAAACAGATAAAGCGTCGGGCAGCGCACGAGCCGTTGGCTTATATCCGCGGCAAGAGCGAGTTCTATGGGCGGGAGTTTAAGGTGACGCCCGCTACACTGCAGCCGCGGCCGGAGACAGAGACTATGCTTGAACTGCTGTTCGAGCAAGTTGAAAGTGGGAAGTTGAAAGTGGGAAGTGTCATAGATGTGGGTACTGGTTCCGGGGCGATTGCCATTACAGCCAAACTGGAGTGGCCAGAGGTAAATGTTTACGCTACAGAAATCAATGGGGATGCGCTGGAAGTTGCCAGACAAAACGCCCGGAAGCTCGATGCAGACATACAGCTTTACCAAGGCAACTTGCTAGAGCCCTTGACATCTGGAATCTGGAATCTGGAATCTGGCAAGTTGGCGATTCTTGCCAATTTACCCTACGTGCCGGACAGCCACACGATCAACCAAGCCGCTATGCAGGAACCGAAGGTCGCGATTTTTGGCGGCGAAGACGGATTAGATCTTTACCGCGAGCTATTCACTCAAATATCAAATATCAAATATCAAATATTGGTCATGTTGACCGAGTCTTTGCCCTTCCAGCACCAAGCGCTGGCGGACATCGCCCGGACAGCAGGATATGAGCTGCAACAAACTGAGGACTTCATCCAGATTTTCTGTCCAGCTTAGGAGAGAAGAGGTGAAAAGCCGTGAGGTTTGTCTCACTCTAGTTTTGCGGGGCTGCTTCGAGCTTGAGAGACAGCTTCTGCTCATTGCCGTCGCGAACAATGGTGAGTTCGACTGTTTCGCCTACCGTAAAGCGTCCGAGTACTGATACCAGGCTATTTTTCTCGTCGATTTTTGTGCCGTTGATAGCAGTGATGATGTCCTTCTGTCTTAGACCGGCCCTATCCGCAGGGCTGCCGCTTATGACCGGTGATTGGCCGGACTGATTCGGTGCGATGTAGGCGCCTCGTTTTGTGTCCAGATTGTAATAGTACGCTGCATCATCTGTCAGCGATACGTATCTGACGCCCAGATATGGCCGTTCGAGTTTGCCGTTTTTCTGCACGCTGGCAATCAGACCTTTGACATCGTTGATAGGAATCGCAAAACCAATATTGTTGGCATCGGCAACCGCGACATTAATGCCGATGACTTCGCCACTGAGGTTCATCAGCGGGCCGCCGGAGTTGCCAGGATTAATAGCCGCATCAGTCTGAAACAGGTTCTGCAGGGACTCGATGCTGTTGCCGTCGCGTGCCTGCACATCGCGGCCGTAGCCGGACAGGATACCGCTGGTGACAGTATTCTCGAACTGGCCCAAGGCATTGCCGATAGCAATAACCCTATCACCCACTTCCATAGCGCCGGAGTCGCCAATCTTTGCAACAGTGAGCTCCTTGCCCTTGGTATCGTTTATCTTGAGGAAGGCGATATCAAGCGGATCGCTACCGGCCGTGCGTCCAATGACTTCAACATTATCTAGAAGCGTCCCGTCGGACAATGTCACTGATACAGATGTAGCTCCCGCCGGAATAACATGGCGGTTCGTGATAACTATGCCGTCGCTGCTGATAATAACGCCCGTGCCAGCGCCCTCTTGCTCAGACTGCTGCAACCCGAAAAATCCTTGATATGTCGTCTGGGATGTCACACTGATAGATACGACACTCGGTCCTACCTGCTTGGTAATTTCACTAATAAGTTCGCCCTCTGACGAAACAATCTGCTGCCTGGTTTCGGTTGTGATTGAGCTGCTGCTGGTCTGTGTCGACGAGCCAACCCAGCCGCCGCCAAACCCGGCCGCTCCCGCCACTAGCACCAAGAGTGCTGTCTGCGCGGCGGTTGACTGCTTTTTTTTGCGTGCTTTTGGCGCAAGCGCAACTGGTCGCAAGACCTCTTGCTCTTGATCAGTTACCGGTGACTGCGGTGCCTCTAGTGCCATCTGTTTTATACCCTGTGTTAGCTTGTCGTTCTATAAACTGTACCCGATATTTCTGAGAAATGACTTAAACTCCGGCTAAATAGTCTTGTCACCCCAGCTGGAGAACAAAACAATGACAGTAATGACAGCGGTCATTATGAGGATGATTTCGCGCTTGTATAGAGATGACAACCGGTCAAAATTTTCGAGATAATAGAGCGCTGCCAGCCCATAGGAAAGAACTGTCAGCAGCAGCGCAGGCTGCGCTAGGAACCCGTAATACAGCAGCCAGTGACCAAGCACCCATGTCAGCGCAGCGGCAATATACCCCCATATATGCGAGAGCATTGAGCTCAACTGTTCGTCAAAGCTGCTGAAGAAGTGCCGGGCTGACAAGTAGCAGATAAACCATGACGCCACTACGAGCAGCACAAGCGAAGATCGGCCCCAGAGCAAATACATGGCAGTCAATCCAATAAACTGCCCGAGAGCCGCCTGCATGGTTGTCCAGAAAATCTTTGAGCGGGGTTTGATAACAATCAGCCAGAATTCGTATAACAGCAGCCATACCAGCTGCCAGGCGTTGCTTGGCGACTGTGCCATGAATACCACAAAGGACAATCCTACGATAATATCAACGGCATTAGCCCTGATGTTTGCCGGCCAATGCCGGGGACGAACTGCAAACATACGCCATTTGCTCAGAATAATGATTGCGTACGCAACAGGCAGGATAGACCATCTGACAAATACCAAAGCCAACACGGGCATAATTATGACCAAGGCCCAGTACACTAACCTGCTAAACCCGGTGGCGGGCTTCATTTTGGCAACTGCTCGTCTCATGTCTGGGTTCTATTATATAGGCCAACCCGCACAGTCGGCTAGTCTTTTGTCATTCTGCTCCGATAATGATGATGAAATCAGCGTCGCCTGGACTGATACCTGCGTCCGGCAAAGACGAGACAGCAGCCACGTTCAGCCGTTTTTCGAGATAATGACGGGTGTACTTGTTTTGGTTTGAGCGAAGGTCTATCAAGACCGTCTTAGCATATGTACTGGTTGGCGCATCACCGACAGAAGAGATGTTGTAGCCAAAGGACTTCAGCTCTGTGCTCATCTTGGTAGCTAGCCCAGGCGTACCGGTACCGTTGAGTATCATGACTTTGGCGTTTTCTTTCTTTAGAAAGGCGTCGCGCATGATATTCCGGACGTAAGCTTGGATATCGGCATAATTGAATGTGCCGGCCTTTGGCACCTGGACAGAAAGCCCCCCTATCATATCGCCGCCAACGTACTCATCCAGGCCGACTGACACAACCTTGTCAGCAGTGATTTCTTTGGAGATATCATACAAACGCAGCATTTCGTTGACCGAAAAATCCGTCACGAGCTGGCCGCTAAAATCGCTCATAAGCTGGTTGAGCTTTAATGGATTAGCGAGTGTTCCAGTGCTGAGTATCTTATCTTTGAGGCCAAGAATTGTTGCACGCTGCCTGTCCGCCCGGGCAAAGTCGCCGCGTGCGCTTGTCTTGCGCGAGCGTGCAAATGCGAGGGCACGAAAGCCATCAAAGTGCTGCTGGCCCTGTTTGACGTTCAGTGTATAGTTGCGGCCGCCAATCCGCATGACCTCATACACTTCGAGGTCCTCTGTGACATTTACATCAATACCGCCAACAGTGTCGATAGCCTTGCGGAAACCAGCGAAGTCGATCATCGCATAGTAATGGAGTGGTACGCCCATCGTCTCGCTGACGACTTTTTTGATGGCGTCTATGCCGGATTTTTCACTGGCATCTTTGGCTTCGTTACTGTCGCGGTCGCGGTAAGCATAGCTATTGAGAGTGGCCATCTTGGCATTTGCATAGACCTCGTTAATCTTTGACGCGTAGCCGTTGCTGCGCACCCAGAAATCACGCGGGATACTAAGCAATGCCGCCTCGTTTGCAATCGGGTCTATACTTGCCACAATAATGGTATCTGTCAGATTGGGGCCGTCGCTTTGTTCGACACCGCCCTTTCCAAGCAGCAATATATTGATACGCCCGTCACCCTCGCCATTGAGCGCCGATGGGTCAATGTCGTCACTATGCAGTAGCGCAGAGTTGCCACCACCCTTAAAAATACTGTTCGACAGCAAAAACGCCCGGATAGCAAACGCGCCGCCCAGCAGCACAACAAAAGCCCCCATGACCAAGGCTGCCCGTTTGAAGATTTTTTTCTTCTTTGAACGCTGCTTTGTTTTGTCCTTTTTTGTGCGTTTGAACAGAGATTTTTTTGGCTTGCCATACGGCTTTTCTTCTGTTTGGCGGGACTGGAACCCACCCATACGCCGGATAGACTGTTCGTCTGGCTCGGCAAAAGCATCGTCCAGATCTGCCGATTGCGACTCTCTGGCAGAATGGGATATTACCGACTGCGAACTCGAGGTAAACCCATCGACGCTCTTGTTGAATGCCCCGATATTGCGAATCTTCCCAGGGGCACTTCCTGTCGGCTTCGGCTTGTAGTATTGATTAAACGCGCCGAGCCCATCTCCAGGAGGAGACGGCTTGCCCGGCTTTTTGCCGACAATAAAGCCATCCAGAGAAGTATGAGCTTTTTTGTGTGTGCGTTTGAAATTATCCATAAAGTAACCAACTAAGTATAGCTGTCGTGCCTGCTGACGTAAACCGCCTGCAGCCCAATTATTGTACGGTACAGAAACTGAAGAAAAACTGAGAAGACCAAATGCTATCCAGATGCCGCATTTTAGTCTATAGTGAAGCCAGAATCATGCAAAACAGTACACCCCAAACAGGCCCGAGCCAAATCCCGGGACACGCCAGTGCGCCGCCGCCTCGGCAGACACTTCCGCCTGAGCCTCAAAAAAAGAAAGATATATATAAGAGAGAGGGCCTCAAAAGTATCCTCTCTACCGTCCTTATTATTGCCTTGGCACCTATTTTGGCGCTTGTGATTGTTGCCTTTGTATTTCAGTCGTATCAAGTAGACGGCCCGAGCATGCAGCCAACGCTCGAGACGAATGACCGGCTCATCATCTGGAAATTCGGCCGCACCTGGGCGCGTCTAACCGGTGATACCTACATGCCCGAACGGGGTGCCGTGGTGGTCTTTATAAAGAGAGGTCTGTACGATTTTAGCAGCGACCGAGAAAAGCAGCTTATCAAACGCGTCATTGGCCTGCCCGGGGACCGGGTTGTTGTGAGCGACGGCACTCTGACGGTATTTAACAACCAGAATCCCGACGGCTTTGACCCCGATAAACTACTTGGTATCACAGGCACTGTCACCGGAGAGATTACCGGCAACACCGATATCACCGTTAAAGAAGGTGAAATTTTTGTCGTCGGAGACCACCGCGACAACTCGCTGGATTCCCGAGCTTTTGGCGCGGTACCCGCCAAAGACATTGTCGGTACACTTTCGGCGCGTATCCTGCCCTTGTCAGAGGCGCATAAGTTCTAGGGCCTACCCGCTCCTGCCGCTTAGCAGAGGAGGATCCTGCATCCAGTGATTGATTATGTGGGTGTAGAGAGACAGCCTTAGCCGAGCTTGCCGAGCAAGTCCACAAGATCATCCAGGTCTTCGTCTGTCTTGAACCTGATGACAAGCCTTCCGCCCTTGGCCATATGCGTAACACTTACCGGCCGGTTCAGAACCTTTGAAAGCTGCTCGGTCTGAGGCGTACTGGAAGCAGTTCTCTTTTGGGCCTTCTCTGCAGTTTTGCTGCCTGATTTGGTTGCAACCACAAATTGTTCGGCCTGCCGCACTGACCAGCCATGTTTCTGAATCAAGAGCAACAGCTCCTCTTGCTGCTGCGGAAAACCCTTGAGTGCAAGCACCGACCTGGCATGCCCTTCAGAAATTTTACCGCTGCGTAGAGCGTCTTGTGCAGAAGACGGTAACTGTAATAGCCGTACCATATTATTCACGGTAGATTCGGCTTTGTTTAATCTCTTTGCAATTTGCTCATAACTGACATGGAAGAGTTCGTGCAGCCGGCCAATGGTTGCTGCTTGTTCGAGCGGCGACAAATCAACTCGCTGGATATTTTCTACCATAGCCATTTCGAGCTGCTCTAACTCTTTGGCTGTTCTGATAACCACCGGCACCTTATCAAGCCCGGCCTGCTGACTGGCGCGCCACCTCCGTTCACCTGCAATAATCTGATAGCCGTCATCTTTCGGCATAACAAGCAGCGGCTGCAGTATTCCATACTGCTTTATAGAGTCCGCCAGTTCCGTCAGTGCCTGCGGGTCAAAGTCTCGCCGCGGCTGATCTGGATTTGGCTTGATGTCTTTAATGAACAATTCTTGTACTCGCTCTTTACTTCGGTCAACGAGCATATTTTCAAGATTTTGCGGCATGAGAGTGTCAAATCCCCTGCCTAAACCATGCTGTTTTTTAGCTGACACGCTTCATCACCTCCTTTGCCAGACTTTTATATGCCCGCGCACCTTTCGACCATTTATCGTGTTCGGCAATAGGACGTCCAAAACTTGGTGCTTCTGCCAAGCGAACATTTCTCGGTATAACTGTTGTAAAAAAGCTGTTCCCAAAATGTTTGCTTAACTCACTCTTCACTTGATCAGAGAGGCTGTTACGAGGATCAAACATCGTTAGAACAACACCCAGTATAGATAGCTTTGGATTGATCGCATTCTGTACTCGTTCTATGACATTGAGAAGCTGGCTTAGTCCCTCAAGCGCATAGTACTCAGCCTGCACCGGTATAAGCACATGATCTGAAGCTGATAATGCATTGACTGTCAACAGTCCGAGCGACGGCGGACAATCAATAAGTATATAGTCATGATGAAATTGTTCGAGCACTTGCCTCAGCTGTAACTCTCTTTGAAGTGCACTCACCAGCTGCACTTCAGCACCAGCAAGATTTTGGTTGGCCGGTAGAATTTGAACCCCATCAAATTCAGTACTTACCACGACACTTGGTGCAGTGGCGTGAGAAAACAGTACGTCGTACATTGTTTCGCTCAGAGAGTTCTTGTCTATACCAAGCCCGCTCGTTGCATTGCCCTGAGGATCGAGATCTGCAATCAGTACAGATTTACCCGCCTTGGCCAGATAGCTCGCCAAGTTTATAGTGGTGGTTGTTTTGCCGACGCCACCTTTCTGATTTAGTACCGCTATGACAACGCCCAAAGTCTATACCCCATATATATATGTCCTCCTTAGCCTACCATATTTCACAAGACATTTCACACTAATTGCAGGGGCAGCCCCTGCTACAAGGGCTGCCCCTGCAAGCTAATGGTCGGCTAATGCGTATTTGAGTTCGTCCATCATTTCTTTTTGCTGCTCATAGTCCGAGACAAAGACTAAATAGTCCTGCCTATCCCCGTCAAATAGCTCCAATATAGCACTGGTCACAAGCCAGTCGGGTTCGTTGCCGTCTCTGTAATAGCCATAACTTGAGTACGGCCACTCTTTATATTGCTTTGGATTCAGGTGAATATATCGGCTGATATGCAGCAGATAGGCGTCATCATGTATCCGAGAGCTCCGAAATCTGCTCTGAAACAGCGGACCAACCCTTTTATTCTTTTTATTAAAGTACATAGTGTAGGCGGTACCTACCCTCAGGAGCAGTTGCGACAAAATTTCTGGCTTTTCACCGGTCTGTAGTAATAAATGGAAATGGTTTGGTATGAGACAAAACGCAGCGAGATTAATTTGGCCGTAAAATGTGACACCGTCCCTCCCATAACTATCCTTAGGCTTATCGGGACCCAAATACCTCTGAAGCAAGTTTAGGAATACTCTATAATCGTACTCCTCTTCGAAAATGATTCTTTTTTCGACGCCACGATTATATACATGATAGTAAGCATGCGGGATGAGTGTGCGCTCCGTGTTCTTTCGTGGCATGTCTGCATTTTACACTCCATGCTCAGTTTTGCAAGGGCAGCCCCTGCAAGCAATATGATGCTGGTATGAAAAGGCTATTTACGAATGCTGCTATTTACCATAAGCTAGGTGTGATACTTAAGCTTACTCGGAGGTTATTTTGGGTCCAATTACTCCACGCCCGCGATCAGATGATGACATCGATGACTTTATGGCATCGCTGATTCGTAGAGACAGTCCTCCGGCATCAATAAAGCCCAAGAAACCCTTGCTTGCACGCAAGCCCGTGAGCCATCAAACACAGTCGGGCCCCACCCGTTCACAGGCCCCTTACCCCGCCCAGAAGAAAGCCGTGACAGAAACACCCCGTCGAACAACAGCCAGGCAAAGCACTCCTCGTGGCCGAAAGTTTATACGACCAATTATAACTATGCTCTCCATCATAGTCGCCATAGCAGCAGGGGTATTGCTATGGCAGGGGCCAGTCTCTTCCCTGTTGCAGCCCAAGAGTCCTTTTAGCGAGGAGATCACATCCAGTATGAACATCCCGCTTTTCTATCCTACCTCGCCCCCTGCAGGCTTCAAGATAGAGGTAGATAGCGTCACACAACCAGAGCCAGGCGTGGTCCTCTATGTGATGAGTGACGAAGAAGGTAACCGCATTAATCTTACCTTGCAGAGACAGCCAGAAGGTATTAACCTTGACCCGCTCTATGCTGCTCTAATCAGTACTCGCGAACTTACAACAACAAAATTTGGCACTATCAAGACTGGTATTACTACTGAAAATATATCTATCACTAATATTCTTACTGGCCAGACTTGGATCCTAATCAATATGCCCAGAGATACCATAAACGATGAAGTACTCGTCAAAATGATAGACAGCTTCCGTGAGATCGAGCCAAAGCACTAAGACAAAATCATCAGTCCCCAGAACTGGGTCGTGCTGGCTCGAATCCGGCCACCCATGCCAGTGTCACTTATGGTTCTTAAGATCATAGGCCCCGGCCTTCAAAACCCACCGTGTACTTCTAGGAAGATGCTGCCCAACAGGAAATACATTAAACATACTCAAAAAGACGATGGCCATCGTCTTTTTGAATATATTGTGTACCATCAGGAGAGCCTGATTGAGTCTACTACTCTTACTGAATGATGAAGTAGTCGAATATGTACGTGTGGCCGAGATCTGGCGGGTTGACAAAGTGGATGGTAAAACCAGTAGGCGTTGTCTCTACATAGTAGACGGCACCCGCTGTAGCCTGGTTCTTAGCAGTCAGTGCAATCTTTGGCTGCGCGGTATAGGCACTGGTAAACGTGACTTTTACCTGTTCACCCGCTACGGACGGGTTAACGCCTGAGGCTGCATAGGTAATCGAGCCGGCAATATCGTTGCCATTGATAGTAATGGTACCTGTTGACGCCGCTTGGGCTCCAAGGACCGCAGTAGCCGGGTTACCGGCAGAGATGATTTTGCCACTTACCGTAATGTTACCTGCAAAGTTACCCTGCTCCACCGCCAGCAGACGGTTCTCTAGATTAGTTACCTTAACATCAAGCTGTTGGACACTTGTTACCAGAAGTGCGGTGATGACGTTGGGGTTGAATGAAGCCACTTCTCCATTAGCGTCATAGGTGACGGCTTGCGGGATAATACCCGCGACTGCTTCGGCAATGAAGCCATAGTCGAGCTGTCCGGTAGAAGTCCAAGTGTAGCTGACGGCCTGTAGGAGACGCAGCTCATCAAGGCCATAGGCACCAGCGGTCACATCAGTCTTAAACCGTGACGATGAGGTACAGCCAGCCAGTTGACCTGCGCTATTACGGCAGACGGCGGCAGCGGTGTCGGCAGTCGCTGCTGCATAAGTAACGATACCTGTAGTGATCCCTCCCGTAACATTGAGACCTTGCTTAAAGATAGCCGCACCCTGCACAGTCAGCCCACCGCCAATAGACACGCCACCCTGCAAATTGGCATCACCGGTCATATTGAGGGCGCTGTCATGGCCGCCGCCAGAGGTCATGACGCGGTTGGTGCCATTTCTTCCTACTGCCACAAACAGGCCGTTGCCGTAGGTTATACCATGCCACCAGTTAGCTTCAGTAGCGGTGCGAGCAGTCCAAGTGATGCCGTCCGGGCTGGTCATGACGCGGTTGGTGCCTTCTGCTACTGCTACAAACATACCATTGCCGTAGGTGACAGAAAGCCAGAAATTTGCCTCTGCGGCAGTTCTAGCCGTCCAGGTGATGCCGTCTGGGGAGGTCATGACGCGGTTGGTGCCGTCAGATGAAACCGCCACGAAGAGGCCGTTGCCGTAGGTGACGGAGTACCAGCTGTTAGCTTCGGCAGCGGTGCGTGGGGTCCAGGTGATGCCGTCTGGGGAGGTCATGACGCGGTTGGTGCCACTAGTGGAAGTTGCTACAAACAGGCCATTACCGTAGGTGATACCAAGCCAACTATTAGCTTCGGCGGCGGTGCGTGGAGTCCAGGTGATACCGTCTGGGGAGGTCATGACGCGGTTGGTGCCGTTACCACTCACTGCCACAAACAAGCCATTGCCGTAGGTGATAGAGTACCACTGGTTGGCTTCGGCGGCGGCCCGTGGGGACCAGTCTATACCATTTGGGCTGGTCATGACGCGGTTGGTGCCGTCAAGAGATACGGCTACGAATAGCCCATTGCCGTAGGTGATGGAGTACCAGAAATTTGCCTCTGCGGCAGTTCTAGCCGTCCAGGTGATGCCGTCTGGGGAGGTCATGACGCGGTTGGTGCCGTCAGATGAAACCGCCACGAAGAGGCCGTTGCCGTAGGTAATAGAACGCCACTGATTTGCTTGAGCAGCGGTGCGGGGGGTCCAGGTGTCAGCCTGGCGGAGGTTGCTAGTGACACTCAGTGTCCCCTGCACTTCTGTATGGCCAGATACTCGTAGACCAAGACCAAGATCATGCTGCATAGTCATGATATAAGTGCCATTGATACCAACAGCAACGAAGAGGCCGTTGCCGTAACCGACCGAGCGCCAACTACTATCAGCTGCGCTGGTGCGAGTTGTCCAGGTAATACCGTCTGGTGAGGTCATGAC
>CAZXOA010000004.1:62142-79684 GCA_964642275.1 uncultured Candidatus Saccharibacteria bacterium
TACCTGTGCTAGATACTGCGACGAAGAGGCCGTTGCCGTAGGTGATGGAGTTCCACCAGTTGAACGCATTCACTGTACGCGACACCCAGGACATCGATGGCGTCGAGGCATGGGCTGCAGCGATCTCTAGTGATCCCGTAGCTTGGCCTGCTAATTTCGGTGGCACCACCGCCCCAACACGCAGACTGTTGCGCAGAGTATCAGCGCCCAACAAGGTTCCTCCCCCGGAGCTCTGGACCCGAAGTGTGTCACCCGTACCAGTTGACCATATGGTTGTGGTGCCACCGGAAGATACTATTGTCTGCTCCGCCTTTCCGGAAGTCATAACCTTGTTTGTGCCCTCAGACGCAACAGCCACAAAGACACCATTGCCATAAGCAACTGAATACCATTCGTTCTGCTCTGCGGCCATCCTTGCCGTCCAATCAGAACCGTTCACTGAAGTCATGACGCGGTTGGTGCCGTCGATGCTCACCGCGACAAAGAGGCCGTTACCGTAGGTGACGGACATCCAGGTATTAGCCTCGGCGGCGGTGCGGGCGGTCCAGGTGATGCCGTCTGGTGAGGTCATGACTGAGCTACCACCTACCGCTACAAAGAGGCCGTTGCCGTAGGTGATGGAGTACCATGCACTGAGCTGTGCGGCGGTGCGGGGGGTCCAGGTGATGCCGTCTGGTGAGGTCATGACTGAGGTACCACCTACTGCGACAAAGAGGCCGTTGCCGTAGGTGACGGAGGACCATGTGCTGACCTCTGCGGCGGTGCGGGCGGTCCAGGTGATGCCGTCTGGTGAGGTCATGACACGGTTGGTGCCAGATGATGCGACTGCGACGAAGAGGCCGTTGCCGTAGGTGACGGAAGTCCACCAGTTGGATTCAGCGCCAGCATGTTGCACCCAAGTAGTACCGTCTGACGATACCATACTGTGGCCGAACACGTTAACCGCTACGAAGAGGCCGTTGCCGTAGGTGACGGAAGTCCAACCAAAGGAGGGAGTAATGTGAGCAGTCCAATTAACACCGTCAGGACTTGTTATAGCACTGCTGCCGTCGTAAGGAACGGCCGCAAACAAGCCGTTGCCGTAAGCAACAGATTGAGAGGTCCATCCACTATCTACTGCGGATGGTCGGGCAGTCCATGCCAAACCCTTAGAGTAAATGTCTCCATACACCTCGAGTGAGTTGCTGCTGGTATCAGCCGCCACTAGGGTCTGTCCGGTTGAGTTCTGAATCTGAAATGCGTTCCCTGAGTTGGTGGCATTGCGAATAATAAATGACTGGGCGGTACTATCGTAAGCCAAAGTAGTTTCATTAGCGACACTATCTCCTATATGTATAGTACTGCCACTAACGTAGAGATCCCGTACACGAACGGTGTCACTTCCAATGTCATAGGTTTCGTGAGCACCTGGCAATAGATGACCAGAAGAATTAACGAGCCATCTGGCAGTATTATTGGTCATAAAGCTGACGCTATTACTGTCTGTGGTGCCGATGGAGATTGGACCAGACTGACCACCGTCAATAATATCCCCGACGCCACCTGCAGCCCCAATACAGTCTTTCCACGTACCGCCCTCATAACATCGGAACTTCCCTGCATTGGAGTTATAATACATACCGCCGTTGACGCCAGTGGGGTCATTGGCATTAGTCTTGGTATCAAGGACGAGGAGCTGGCCAGTGGTGTTGGAGGTGCCTATGACAAGGTTGCCGGTTTGGTAGTTTGAGCTGGTCAGCAGACCAGCGATGTTCAGCTGGTGGCTACCGGTGGCAGAACCGACGTTCAGGTTAGCGCCGATGACGATGTTGCTCGAGCCGGAGGTGATGTTGCCGCCAGCGTCTCGGCCGATACCAACGTTATTCGAGCCAGAGGTCAGGCTGTAGAGTGAGCCGTGGCCGAAGGCAGAGTTAGCCTCGCCGTTCGTGATGGCTACTAGACTAGTATTACCAACACCAACGTTGTCATAGGCAGTGGCATTAAACAGCGCATACTTACCAATGGCAACGTTGTTGCCGCCAGTTGCACCCTGCATGGCACTTATACCAATGGCTGTGTTACCTCCAACGCCATTGTTGGTAAGTGAGCCAAGGGCGCTAAAACCGATAGCGGTGTTTTCTGATGATGTGGTGGCTTGCCTAAGGGCTTGGTAGCCGATGGCTGTGTTGTAATTTCCGGAGGTCATGGCCGACAGGGCACTAGTACCAATACCGACGCTTTCCCGGTTGGCGTTGGCGTTCTGGCCTGCTTGGTAGCCAAGGAAGATCGAGGTACTGTCCCGAGCATGCAGGCGGAAGAGCTCGGCGCCAGCACTCGTCTGTGCCAAGATAAGCGGACTGGCGTTGGTTTGGCCGCTGTGGGCCCTGACGAGGAACTGGGTTTGATTGGCGGTACCGACGACAGCGAGTTTGGCACTGAGACTGGAGGTTGAGCCGAGGACCAGTTCGTCGGTGGTGCTAGTCAGGTAGGTTTGAGTACCTGCGTCGGTAAAGAGGGAGCCGGCCGCTGCCCCAATACAATCCTTCCAAGCCCCGCCTTCATAACATCTGAACTTGCCGGCGTTGGAGTTGTAGTACATGCCGCCGTTGACGCCGGTGGGATCGCCACTAGTGTTCTTTTCTCCTAATACAAGTAGTGCTCCATTGGTACTAAAAGTACCAACCCGGAGCTCATGCCCAACTTCTGTGACGAGGGCAGACAGTTCTATGTTGGCTGAGTCGGCATGAAGAACAACCTTATGTCCCATTCCGGAACCTAGGACCAGTGTTTGATTAGCCTCTATTACTGAGCGACCAAAACCAGATTCGTATCTGGTAGATAAAACAGAAGAGTTATTAACCTGTAGATCTAAGAGGGTGCCGGTGAAACCAGAGGCGGTGTTGACGGTGAGGGCGGTGCTGGAGCCGGTGGCACCAAGGAGACTGAGATTACCTGTGCTGCTTAGGGTAAGCACATCAACACCACCTGACTGTAATTGCAGCAGGCCACCCGCTCCAGTCTGGTTCAGGCGAACTGCAGCATTAGAACTAGCGGTGCCTTGTGATGTACCTGGGGAAATCTTGAGAAAATCATCACTGGTAAAGGTACTAGTACCGTCGGTCAAGCTGTTGGCTACATTTGCCCTGTCTGCCTGGAAGGCAAATGGCACTGCGGTTAGCTGGAGCTTGGGATTCATCTCGCCGTCCCAGCTTGGGGAACCGGTACCGCCAATGTTCATAGTAATCCAGTGCTCATCGCCCCAGTTTATGGTATCCGGAAAAGCAGTAACAGAGCCAAGCGACACGGTGAAGTAGCCATTAGCAACTCTGACAACATTGCCGCCAGTTCTGGTTTCTGTCCAGAGGCAGTTGGCATCACCCGTACAGCTGCCCTGACTTGAGCCTGATGAGCCGCTGGCGTTATAGAGTTTGAACTCAATGTTGTAGTAGCCGTCAGGGACTATAGAGCCGGTGGAGTTACGGAGGCGAGCTTGGAAATTGAGGTAGGTGGTGGGAGCGGCGGTAGCAACAGGGCTGAACGTTTTGATAATTCCGAAGGCAGTAGCAATAAGTAAACCAAACACCACAATCAGGGTGCAAAGAACGGTCTGTAACCGGTAAGTATTTTGTTTGGTCATTTGTTGATTTATTTGTATTGGTTTTGCCTGTTTGTTTTGATTAGGCCCTTATAGTATGCCCCGTACCCCTTATCGTCTCAATAGATTTGGTACAGTTTTTGTATGCAGATATCCACAGCAAATGCGAGTCAAGTTATGCACATAAAACGTAGCTTTATATACAACTACACTGAGTGTTCAACGGGCGCTTTTCTATACTTTTACCCCTTAGAAAATCTCCTGTCCCATAAATGAGATTGAACACACCCTAACAGATAAAGTATTCGACTTTGCAAAGTCGTACAAAAACCAATAGTAATACGTAAATTTGTACGCTCAACTTTAGTATTCATAAGCATTTCATGTACTATTTAGAACAAAAAATCAACATATTAGTGTTTCATTTTGCACAACAGCTTAGAAAACTCACTGAAAGTTTTCCACAGGCAGGATTACACAGATGTCAGATTCGAGATGCCAGAACTCAGATATAGCGACTGGATTAAAGTCTGGCTGAGTGAGCCTTCATTAGGCCGGCCAGTAATTTACGCATTTCAATCGCTCTTGCGTTATATGGTTTCCATTCCACCTCTGTCATATAACCAACGTCCCTAGCTAGCATTAGATGGTTAATGAGTTCTTGGACTGATCCATATGACTGTTGATAAAAATGTAGCTGGTCCTTTACAGTTCTTCTACCAAACCCCTCGGCAATGTTGGCAGTAATAGAACTAGCACAACGCCTAATCTGGCTTGTCATGCCGAAGACTTCGTCCCTCGGAAAACCTTGGTCACTTTATACAAATCAACACAGAGCACATGACCCTTCTTCCAGACAATAAGTTCCGTAAAATCCTTGACAGCAGTGTTCATAGACCTGACTCCTTCTGAAATCTGAGTTCTGTAATCTGACATCTAAGCAAAAATCGCCTTGGTTTAGGCGATTTTTGTGATCTTAATCTGAGTCAGATGCTGCTTGTGGCCGTGCACTTTGCGCACACGCTTTTTGGCTTTGTAGCGGATGGCTGTGACCTTGTCGCCACGAACCTGGGCAATGATATCTGCTGTCACCTTTGCACCTGATACAACAGGGGTGCCGACAGTAGTTTTGTCGCCATCGATAAGGAGAAGCGGCTCAAACGTTGCGCTGCCCTTGTCGGCCTTGATAAGCTCAACGTCAAGAACATCGCCCTCTGAGACGACATACTGATGTCCACCGGTAAGAATTACTGCTTTTTTACTCATAGTCAGGTATAGAGTCTAACAGATTAGGAGCTCTTTTGCAACTCTATATACAAACTCTGCCCTTCTACCTTGACATCTGAAGTGTAAGAATAGCTCTGCAGGGTGTTCAGAAGCCCTACGGCGAGCGTTTCGGCCGTAATCGTGTCACTATGCTCGGTTATGGCCTGGGTAAGCTCTGTGTCATCTGTAGCCAGTACAAGCTGTATGCGGTCGTCTACCTGTAGCCCGGCGTCTTTCCGGGCATTTTGCACATGCCGCACCACCTCACGCATGAGTCCCTCACGCTTAAGTTCTGGCGTTACTTGCATATCCAGTGCGAAATCGCCTTGCTTTACTTCTTTGACGTTCAATTCCTCTTTGAGTATATCGGTAAAATCAAATACGTTGCCGTTCCTAGGAATAGACACGCTGGCCAGCGGCTGGCGAACTTTGAGACGATTTTCGGCGCGCAGGCTCAAGCCCTCATTGACATAGGCACGTACCTGCTCCATGTCGTCTACTGCCAGCTGGTCGATACGGCCCGCAGACAACCAATCTTTGAGATGTATTGATTCCGTGTCACCCGTGAGATTATGGTATAGCTCTTCGGCCAAGAACGGCGTGAATGGAGCTAAAACGTAGCTGAGGCGTACCAGGACATAGTGCAGGGTCCAATAGGCGTCGTTTTTATCGCCATCGTCTTCTGACTTCCAGAAGCGGCGGCGGCTGCGGCGCACGTACCAGTTGCTGGCGTCATCCAAAAACGGCAGGATCGGACTCATAGCGTCCGGCATATTATACGCATCCATATGTTTTTCTACCTCTGCTATCAGCTGGTGCAGCCGGCTGACAATCCAAATATCGAGGGGGTTCTTGAGTTCGTCGAGCGGGTCGCTGAGGCTGCCGTCATATTCCCAGCCATCAACCTCTGCATACATTGTGAAGAAGTCGTACATATTCCAGATCATGCCAAGTTTGCGCGCAACATCACCCACGTCTTTGTCATGCAGCGCAAAATCCTCGCCGTTTAGTAGCGGGCTGCTGAGCAGCAAAAAACGCAAGCTGTCAGCACTAAATTTGTCCATCAGCTCGTTCGGATCGGTGTAGTTGCCGTAGGATTTACTCATCTTGCGGCCATCATTACCCGCCACATTGCCTGTGACGATGACATTTTTGAAGCTGTTTTCACCAAATAACGCCACATTCATGGCGTGCATGTAGTAGAACCAGGCGCGTACCTGGCCGACGTATTCAACAATGAAATCGCCCGGAAAGTTAGCCTCGAACTTTTCTTTGTTCTCAAACGGATAATGGAATTGTGCGAACGGCATACTGCCGGCTTCAAACCAACTGTCCATGACTTTGTCGATACGCGTGTATTCCTCGCCATCTATTGTGAACTTCACGTCGTCAATCCAGGGACGGTGGTAATCTTCCAATTCTACCCCTGATAATTCTTTGAGTTCAGCGTAGCTACCGACGACTTTTGTTTTGCCGCTTGGTGATTTCCATACCGGCATAGCGGTTGCCCAAAATCGGTCGCGCGAGATATTCCAGTCTGGGGCAGACTCAACCGTCTTGGCAAAGCGGCCGTTTTTTACATGCTCCGGAAACCAGTTTATATCGGCGTTTTTTTCCAGCATCAACGTGCGTTGGCCTTCAATATCCATAAACCAACTCGGGTGTGCCCGGTACATAAGCCGCGTACCGCAGCGATGGCAATGCGGGTATGAGTGCCGAATGTAATCAATTCTCCAGACCACGCCGCGCTCTTTCAGGTCTTTGGCAATCTGCTTGTTGATTTCCCAGACGTTCTGGCCTTGCCAGTCACCTTCGGTAAACATACCGTTTTGATCGAGCGTATGTACCACCGGTATCTTGTGCTGCTTGGCTAGCTCAAAGTCTTCCTCACCATAAGCAGGCGCTAAATGCACGATGCCAGTACCGGCCTCAGCCTCAACATAATCTGCCGCCCATACCTTATGTGCTCCTTCGCCACGATTCACACCAAGCAACGGCTCGTATGTTTTTCCCACGAGCTCATCACCCTTCAGCGTACGGACTAGTTCGTATACAAGCGGTTGGTGCTTTTCATCAACCAGTACCTTATCCAGCAAAGGCTCAGCAATAATAAACTGCTCATCACCAACCCTCACTTCTGCATATGTAAACGACTCATTGACCGCAAGGGCGGTGTTGGCGGGCAGCGTCCATGGCGTTGTCGTCCAGGCCAGCAGCGTGCTGCTGTCTTCGAGCTTGAACTTCACATACACGCTCGGGTCGGTCACATCCTGATAGGCCCCGGCGTCCATGGTGACTTCGGCTTTAGAAAGCGGCGTGCCGTCAAGCGTACAGTACATGAGTACCTTTTCGCCCTCGTAGATTTTGCCCTTTTCGTACAAGGTCTTGAACGCCCACCAGATAGACTCCATGTAGTCTTTGTCCATGGTCTTATAGGCGCCCTTGAAATCAACCCAGCGGCCAATGCGGTCAATCACATCTTCCCATTCACTGCTGGTTTGGAGCATGTTCTCGCGAGTCGCCACAATATACTTTTCGATACCATATTCAATCACTTCTTGGCGCGAGTGTATGCCCAGCTTCTTTTCGGTGAAGCGCTCTGCAGGCAGGCCGTGACAGTCCCACCCCCACACACGCTCCACCCGCTTGCCTTTCATTGTCTGATAACGCGGTATAGCGTCCTTTACAATCGAGCTTAGAAGCGTCCCGTGATGCGGCACACCAGAAATAAACGGCGGCCCATCATAAAATACATACGAATTGTCCTTTGGCCGGTTCTCAACCGACTTTTCAAAAGTTCGATCTTCTTTCCAGCGCTGCACCCAATCTCTTTCGTATTCGAGTGCCCGCCGTCTTGTGCCTGATTTAAATTTCACTTTTTTGCTCCTTAAAATAATAAAAGCCACTTCTTCCGCTGTCAGATCCCGCTTGGCGGGAGGTACCATCTGACTTCCAAAGAAATGGCTCTTGATTACGATCGTTACGGGGATCTCGGCCGAAGGGTTCTACTTTCCCAAAAGGATTTCTTCCCTTTCCTTGTGGCTGATAACCACTCAAACGGATTACCTCAAGTGTACATCTGTTGTCCAAAAAACACAACATCGTGCACTACTCACCACATCGAACCACTGTTAAGCGGCAATTTTGAGCCAAGGGTAATTTTCGTCAAATTGAGGCCTCCATTCTGGAGACGTATATGTAAATACGGCGGAAGGATGTCCTCAATTAGGCGGGAATTACCACTCTCAAAATTACTGTGCACATTCCCGGACTATTGTTGGGCATAGTAGGCAAGGTCGTTCATGAGCGGGAGTTTATCTACTCCTTGCCACATCTGCTGCATCTGCCCGTCATCCTTGAGTGCGAGTACAACAGGCTGTTCTACGGCACCGTAGAGTTGTGCTAGTTGTGATCCATCAGGCGTATCAATAGCATGCGTCTCTAGTCCCAAGCCGGGGTGAAAGCGTTCAAAGTCGGCGATATACTCCTCGACCCGACGGGCAGTTTCTGAATTGGGCCTGTAGAGGACAATGACTCTCATATGAGGATTTTACCACTAGCTGTTTACTATTTACCAGACATTGGCAGTAAGTCATGCCTTCTGTGAAGCTTTTGGGCACACAAAACCTCATAATATCATGGTAGCATAGAGAAAAAAGCAAGAGAGCGCAGGGATCTTTATCCTGCGCTCATTTGCTTCTTTTGGCCGCTACTAGGAGCAGCCTGTGGTGCTGCCGCACGAGGTACAGACGTAGCAGCTGCCCGCCTTCTGCGTCTGATTGCCACAGCTGTAGCACATTGGTGCCGCTGCGTCGACAACAGATGGTGCTGCTGCAGATTTCTGGGTGACAGCAGGCTTCCCTACTGCCTCCTGCGCAACCTTGACAGTCTCTATAACCATCGGAGCTGGCTCTGGTGTCACCTGAGTATCCGAGGCAATCAGGCTTGTCTGCTCCTGCGGCATATCGTCAATGCTCGCAAGGCCAAGTTCTAAACGATCATCAAATGAGAGATAGCTCAGGGCAAGACGCCGCGCAATGTAGTCAACGAGAGAGCTTGCAGTCCGAATCTCTGGATCATCAGTGATACCCGACGGTGCAAAGCTCGTACTCGTGAACGATTTGACGTAACTCTTGAGAGGCACACCGTACTGAAGACCATGGCTCATGCTGATGGCAAACGCATCCATCACGCCGCGGAGTGTCGAGCCCTGCTTGGCAATGTTCACGAATATTTCACCCGGCGTTCCATCCTCGTACTCGCCAACTGTGACATAGCCGTGCGTGCCGGCAACAGTAAAGCTGAATGTCTTTGAATTGCGTACTTTTGGCAAATCACGGTGGACAGCACCCTTGACGATGATTCTGTCATTGAGAGTATCAACCGACTCAGCCGCGACCTCATTCTTGGCGTTGCCGCCTTTCTTAAGCATAGACAGCGGCTGTGCGACCTTACAGTTGTCACGGTAGATCGCAACTGCCTTGAGTCCGAGCTTCCATGAGTCAATATGGAGCTGTTCAATATCCTCAACGCTGACCGTCTCCGGCATATTGACCGTCTTGGAGATAGCCCCTGATAGGAACGGCTGAACCGCGCCCATCATTTTGACGTGGCCGGAATAGTGGATAGCATTATCGCCCATAGAGCACGCAAATACTGGCAGATGCTCTTCTTTGAGCGAAGGCGCACCAATAATTGTCTTTTCTGTATCGATGTAGTTGATGATGTCGTCAATCTGCTTCTTGGTGTAGCCCATCACCTGGAGTGCGCGCGGAATGGTTTGGTTGACAATAGTCATCGTGCCGCCGCCAACAAGCTTTTTGAACTTGACCAAGCCGAGATCCGGTTCGATACCGGTCGTATCGCAGTCCATCATGAACCCGATGGTACCCGTAGGTGCCAGTACAGAGGCCTGTGCGTTACGAATGCCATACAGTTCGCCAAGTTCGACAGCGTCATCCCAGGCACTGGCGGCTGCGCTCAGCAGCTCTTCGCTCACCAGGCTTGCGTCAATAGCACCAACCGCCTCACGATGCATACGGAGTACGTCCAGTGTGCCCTCACGGTCTTTATGAAAACCTGCGAATGGTCCAACTTGGCGGCTCATGCGCGCTGAGGTTGCATAGGCATGTCCGGTCATGAGGGCGGTAATTGCAGCTGCCTGGGCACGTCCTTCGTCAGAATCATAGGGCAGCCCCTGCGCCATCAAAAGTGCACCAAGGTTTGCGTAGCCCAGTCCAAGCTGGCGGAAAGCACGGGTATTTTTGGCAATTTTTTCAGTCGGATATTCAGAGTAGCCCACCAGAATTTCCTGCGCCATAAACACAATCTCAACCGTGTGCTTGAACGCTTCGATGTCGAACGTACCGTCCTCGCGTAAGAACTTGAGCAGGTTGATACTCGCCAGATTGCAGGCTGAGTTATCGATGTGCATGTATTCCGAACACGGGTTAGAACCATTGATACGACCGGCATTTGGTGTCGTGTGCCAACGATTGATCGTGGTGTCAAACTGCATCCCCGGATCAGCGCATTCCCAAGCCGCTTCGGCAATTTGGCGGAAAATGTCGCGGGCCTTGACCGTTTTCACTGCCTTGCCGTTGGTGACAGCCTTAAGCTCCCAGTCGGCATCGGCTTCTACGGCTTGCATGAATTCATCAGTGACACGAACGGAGTTGTTCGCATTTTGATATTGCACGCTGAAACTGTCTTTACCATCAAGATCCATGTCAAAACCAGCCTCTTTGAGTACACGTGCTTTACGCTCTTCGATAGCTTTGGCCCAAATGAACTCTTCGACATCAGGGTGGTCGCCGTTTAAGATAACCATCTTGGCAGCTCGGCGCGTCTTACCACCGCTTTTGATAGCACCGGCAGAGGCGTCTGCGCCGCGCATGAAGCTCAGCGGCCCGCTGGCTGTACCGGCGCTGCTGCCGAGTTTCTCATACGAAGAACGAATGGCACTGATATTAAGGCCGGAGCCAGAACCGCCCTTGAAAATCATGCCCTCTTCACGGTACCAATTCAGAATTGAAGGCATGGTGTCGTCAACCGCCAAGATGAAGCAGGCGCTGGCTTGCTGTGTACGATCTTTGGCGCCAATGTTAAACCACACCGGCGAGTTAAAAGCTGCGCGCTGCGTCGCAAGTATTGCCTTGAGTTCCTCGCGGAAATCACCAGCCTCGGCGTCGGTCTCAAAATACCCCTCTTGCTGGCCCGAACGAGTAATTGTGTCGGCAACGCGATCAATAAGATGCTTCAGCGAACTTTCGCGGTCGCTCGTACCCGGTGTACCTGCAAAATACTTCTGCGCCACAATATTGATGGCGTTAAGCGACCAGCTTTCCGGGAACTCTACCCCAAGCTGCTCAAACACGGGCTTGCCCGTCATAGGATTACTGATAACTGAATCGCGCTTGACCCACTTGACCGAGTCATATGCTTTGCTTTTTGGTTTGGTAAAATACCTGCTTACCCCTAAGCCTGTCATTTGTGCCATTATTACTACCCTCACTCCCTTTTGGTCTGTCCACCTCAGACAGACGTGTTATTTTTATTACTTTTTTATTGGTCGAGTCCCCCTCGCTTCCCTGCCTTGCTCGCAAGTCCCCGCCCCTGATGGGCGGATCAAGGAAGTTAGCGAAACAGCTCTCCTCGGTACGTACCATCGTAGCATACGATAGCGGGGAGAGCTGTAAATCTTACTTTAAGATTTGGGCGACTCAGTACGCAGATTTTTAACCAGCGACAAGGCTTTTTCGAAGCCTTCAACATCTTTGAATCTTCGATACACGCTTGCAAAACGAATGTATGCCACCTCATTTACAGCCGCCAGCTCATCCATTACCAGCTCGCCGATACGGCTTGAGGCAATCTCGGTATCGCCGCAATCATACAGCTTGTCCTCTATACGGCCGACGATCCTCTCAATCTCGATGCTGTTGACTGTCGTCTTTTCGCAGGCGCGAAACAGTCCTGCAAGCAGCTTGTCTCTACTGAACAGTTCCTGCGCGCCATTGTTTTTTATCACAATCAATTGAGGGCGCTCGATACGTTCATACGTCGTAAACCGATGCTGGCAAGCGGTACATTCGCGTCGTCTGCGAATTGCTTTGCCGTCTGCGACATCCCGTGACTCAATGACCTTTGTGTCATCTACGGTGCATTGGCTGCACTTCATCTGTACCTCTTTTCCATGGCGTACGTGTCTCCGTACATGCCATTTTTAGTTTTTGTAATGTACTACCACTGTATCCCTATGCACTAGATATAGCGTATTTACCACTGATGATACCCCTACCTGTGGTGTTTTACAAGCTTTTTACAGTGTATTTTTTACACTCATCACACTTACGCTTTAAATGGCTATTTTTTATCTTCTTCTGAGCTTTTTTTTCGGCGTAATCGATGGAGAAATGAAGGTTTCTCGAGATCATCTTCGTCCTTTTCGTCTATCGATCCGAAGAAACTTTCAGCCGCCTTCGACTTGCTGCTGTCGGTATCATCCGCGTCATCCTTGCCTGTCGCCCAGAGAGGCTTTGTTGGAACCGTATCATCCTGGAAATCCCGCGCGGCAGTGTCTTCTTTTGCTTTGTCGAGGTCCATATCTATAGATGACATGGTTTTTTCGCTGGTTGATTTTACTGTTTTCTCGGTTTCAGTCTGGAGTGCTGGCAATGGTTCGCCCCGACTTGTAAAATAGGCTGCATCGAAGCCAGTTGCAACGACAGTTATAATCAACTCGCCCTGCAAGTCAGGGTCAATAGTTGCACCAAATATGATATTAGCATCTGGATCTGCTGCATTTGTGATAGTCTCTGCAGCTGCATTTATCTCATGCATGGTCATATCGCTGCCGCCTATCACATTGAAGAGTATGCCCCGGGCGCCATCAATTGATACTTCCAGAAGCGGAGATTCGATAGCCTGCTGAGCCGCTTCGCTGGCACGGCTATCGCCGCTGGCACGACCGATGCCCATGAGCGCCGAACCGGCCGAGCTCATAACTGCCTTGACGTCTGCAAAGTCAAGATTGATAAGGCCATTGACCGTAATCAGGTCAGATATGCCCTGCACGCCCTGGCGGAGCACGTCATCGGCGACCTTAAAGGCGTCGAGGAGCGGCGTGCTCCTGTCGATAGTCTGCAGCAGACGATCATTCGGGATAGTGATAAGTGTGTCGACCGAGCTACGCAATCCGTCAATTGCAAGATCTGCATTACGGCGGCGCTTCACGCCTTCAAACGCAAATGGCTTAGTGGCAAACCCAACGACTAATGAGCCTGTCGACTTTGCTATCTCGGCGACAACCGGCCCAGCACCGCTGCCAGTACCGCCGCCGGCACCCAGCGTGACAAAAATCATATCAGCGCCCTCAAGGGCCTGTTCTATTTCTGCACGAGATTCTTCGGCCGCCTTTTTACCAACCAGCGGATCAGCTCCGGCACCAAGACCGCGGGTTTCGTCCTTTCCGATATGAATCTTTACTGGCGCAAGCGAGTGGTGAAGTGCCTGTGCATCAGTATTGATGGTAATGAAGTCTACACCATGGACACCAGATTCAATCATACGATTGATGGCTGCACCGCCTGCTCCACCGACTCCGACGACAATTATCCGGGCAAAAGTTTCAATAGTGGGGGTAATTTGAGGCATATGACTCTTTGACACTCCTTTTCTACCTAGCAGTATAGCGTAGCCTGGGTGCCGTATCAATAAAAAAGATACTAATTAGTACTCAGTGGAGTTTTAGGGCTTGCGGCCAAAGCGCTTGAACACGTTTTTTGCAACCGAGCCGATATCACCGAGCGACCTCACCCCTGTTGAAACTGAACCACTATGTTGTCCAAGCAGCATATTGAGCCACATAAGCCCAATTGCCGTCGTGTACGGTTCGTCGGCAATTGCATCGACAATGCCCGTCACGGGCAGCAGCTGGCCGATACGTGCCGGCAGCTCCAGCTCTTCGCGGGCAAAGTCCGCCAACCCGGGCAGCTGCGAAGCACCACCCACCAGCACGACCCCCCCAGGCAGCTTGCGTGATTTTTGGATTTTCTTGAGCTCTTTATCAACATACTGAAAAAGATGAATGGACCGCTGCTCGATGACATCATGTATCTCTGCCTGGTCGAACTCGTATTCCCTGCCGTCGTGCCGTACCTTGACCAGCTTGTGAGTTTTGGAGCTATCATGAAGATTACCGTGCTGGAGCTTGACCGCCTCGGCTACATCAAGATCGGTACGGAGGCCGATTGCCAAATCGTTGGTGAAAAAAATGCCGCCCATTGGGATCACCGCGACATGCTGGACCTCACCGTCTTCAAAGACAACCAGGTTTGTCGTACCCGCACCAATATCCAGGAGTACGGTGCCCGACTCCTTCTGTTGGCGGGTTAAAGTTGCCTCGGCCGCAGCCAGACTCGATACGGTGTGGTGCATGGGCAGAATGTGCGCCTTATCGAGTGCCGAATCAAGGCTCTTGATAGCAGGAGTTGAGACGGTCACGATATGGGTGTCTACCTCAAGCCTGACTCCGTTCATGCCAACAGGGTCTTTGATACTTTCGTGGCCGTCAAGGCGATAATTTTTGGCAAACACCTGGATAATATCGCGGTTTGGCGGCATCTTGATTATGGTGGCCGCCTCTTCTACGCGCTCACGGTCTTCTACAGTAATCTCTTTATTAGCTGTGCTTATGGCAACAACCCCTCGTGAATTCACACCGGCCACATGGCCGCCGTTGATATTCACCGTTGCCGAATCAACTTTTATACCAGAGAGTCTTTCGGCCTCAGCGACAGCCTGCAAGATTGCATGGGCAACGTCGTCGATATGTGCCACCACCCCCTTGCGCATACCGGTGTTGAGCGCCGAGCCATAGCCCACAATAGACGGTGCGCCAGACTCATCGTCGTCAAATATACCAATAACACACCGGACGGTGTGGGTGCCTATATCAATACCTACAAAGTGCGGAAAGGCAGAGTTCATAGATTGCAGTATAACGCTTAAGGATTGCTTTTATCAAACGAAGTGCTGACGGGCTCGCCTATTGCCAGGTTTATTCCTGTTTCTTTCGGCCGTTCTGACAGCAACCGCACGTTTGTGATGACGCTCATTTTGTATATGTTCACCGAGCCAAGCAGCATTTTCAGACGAAAGCGGCCCTCCTATGAGGTCTGGTGGAACCGCGACCCTCTTGGGCTTTGGTGCAGCAGGCTCAACCTGAGCCTCCGTACCTGTGGCCACCCCTCCAACCGGTCCTGCAATGTGATGCCCTTCTACTATTTCCGGTATTCCGGCATTTTGTTCTGGGTTTGTCATGCGTTTATTAAAGCACAGTTAGAATTTCGTAACCACGGTCGGTAATAAGAACCGTGTGTTCAAAATGTGCAGCCAAGGAGCCGTCTGCCGTACGGATAGTCCACTCATCTTCATCAACGGTCACCGCATGCGTGCCAAGAGTTGCCATAGGTTCGATAGCAATGGTCATACCGGCTTTTAGAGTTGGTCCGCTGCCTGCAAAGCCATAGTTGGGGATATCGGGTTCTTCGTGGAGACTATGGCCCACGCCATGCCCCACGAGGTCGCGAACAATGCCGTACCCGCCGCGAACAAGAATTTTTTGAACTGCAGCACCTATGTCGCCTACGCGAACTCCGTCGCGTAAGACATCAATCCCTGCATACATCGAAGCTTCCGTATCACGTAGCAGTTTTTTGACCTGTCCTTTTGCCTCGCCAATCACAAAGCTGATGGCTGCATCAGTCACCATATCGTCGTGCGTCACACCAAAATCAGCACTCACTATATCGCCTGCCCGCAGTACATGATCAGTGCGCGGAATACCATGCACAACTTCATCATTAACCGACAGACAGATCACATCAGGAAATGGTGTCGCGCCAGCATATCCCAAAAAAGATGGCTTGCCACCGAGACTCGTCAGCTCTTTGGCTGCAATATCTGCAAGTTGTTTTGTACTCATACCGGCTTCGGCGCGCTCTTTCACAACCGCAAGCACAGTCGCAAGCATACGCCCTGCCGTACGCATAGCTTCTATTTCGGCATCGGTTTTGACACGGGTCATACCGCTGCTCATAGCTTGGTTTTGTCTTTTACAATTTTGAGCGCTTCGAGCTCAGACTCTATGCGGTCATGTACTTGGCCGACCGTGCCGGTGCCGTCAATATGCGCAATCCTGACATGTTTGTCGGTTAAGAACGTTAATATCGGATAAATTTCCTTGCGGTATATAGTCAGCCTTTCCTCAATAACATCAGCAGTGTCATCAATACGCCCTCGCACCTGCAAACGCTTCTCAAGCTCTGCCCGCGGGACCTCAAGGACCACAGCCAGCTGCATATCCCTGCCATGCCGCTCTTTGATGTCTATGAGCCACTGCGCCTGCTCGAGCTTGCGCGGAAAGCCGTCAAGAATTACTTGCTCGATACCTTTGGCACGCTCAAGCGCATCTGCAATAACAGAATTTGTCTGCTCGGTACTGACAAGCGCCCCGGTACGCATTTGCTCCATAATCTCTACATCGCGAGAGTCGCGCAACAGCTGGCCGGAAGACAGCCAGCGCCAGCCGTGACGCGCCGCCAAGATTTGTCCCTGCACACTTTTACCGGCACCGGCCGGCCCAAAGAAGACAATCATTGAGCTAGCTTTTCTTTCACCAAGCGAGCAATGATGGCACCGTCGGCGCTGGCACCAGCCTTGGCCTTCACGGCGCCGATGACATGGCCCATCTGTTGCATGCCTGTTGCGCCGGTCGATACAACAGCCTCTTCCACCAGAGCCTTGATCTCGTCCTCGCCGAGCTGCTGCGGGAGATACTGAGCAATAACTTCCTTCTCAGCCAGTTCGGCCTGCTGTTTGTCAGCATTGCCGCCCTGGGCGTACAGATCCGCGCTCTCCTGACGTTTCTTGGCCTCTTTTTGCAACAGTACCACCACCTTATCATCTGACAGGCCGGTTTCACGGGTGCCGGACGCAACTTCTTCATTGAGGATAGCTGCCTTTAACCCACGCAGCGTTGTAACAAGTGTTTTCTCACCTGCCAGCATGGCGGACTTAATATCTGCGTCGATTTGTTGCTTGAGATTCATTTCTACTCCAGTTTATCAGATTATTTACAGATTAAAAAAGGCCCTTTCGGGCCGATTTTATCTTTGTCCAAGTTTGAGCTTTTTGACTTTGATGGCTTTTCTCTCGGCGCGGGAAATAGCCTTAATCCGGCGATCGCGTTTACTGAGAGGCTTCTCAAAATATTGATTACCCTTGGCAACAGCAATCACGCCTGCAGACTGTACTTTGCGGTTAAAACGGCGGAGTACGTTCTCTACTGGCTCCTTGGCGTCTTTACGTGTAACTGAAATCATGCAGCTATTTTACCTCTGTTGAGACAAAAAAGCAAGTCAAAAGTCTAGAAAGTCTGTCGAGTCAAAAGCCAGACTGCGCCTCAGCCGATAAGCTTGCACCCTTATGAGCTTTTCGCTTAAAGCTGCGGTTTCTTTTGGGCAGTACGTTGTGACTTTAACACTATACTTTGCAGTTCTTTGAAAATCGGGAAGTGCTTGTTAGTGTGATAAATCTTAGTGTTTCCCTGGCGCTCGCTGAGCAGGAAGCCTACCTTCTCGAGGCGCTTGAGTTCGCGCTGAATATTGCCTGCATCTTCTTTGATCAGCTTGGCAAGAC
>CAZXOA010000005.1:0-75376 GCA_964642275.1 uncultured Candidatus Saccharibacteria bacterium
TCGAACCCTCGACATTCTGCTTAAGAGGCAGACGCTCTAACCAGCTGAGCTACTGACCCGTAGGGGCGATATTTGCAAGAAATACTCAGAGATATTATCATTTTGTCTCTGTTTTTTCAAGGGGGTGCGGTAAAATAACAGATATGAATCCCGTTAGACCTCAAAAAGCCCCCCATTATCAGTATGCGGTTGAACCATGCACACGTGTCCAGATGTCACCCAATGGTTGTAATTTAAGAGAGGTTCTAGCGGGATGAAGCTACTCAATGGCCGGGAACTCGCCGGATTTATACAAGAGCGTCAAGCTCATCAGGTGCGGAACCTGCGCCAAGAGCACAAGATTTCTCCCAAGCTTGCTATTGTTGTGACCGTTGATCACCCTGTTATTGACGTGTATGTAAGGCTCAAAAAACAATATGGGGCCGATATCCTGGTTGATGTAGATATTCACCGAATCGAGCAGGCCGATGTGCCTGCATTGCTTGAGCAGCTTAACACCGATGACTCAGTGCACGGCATCATCACACAGCTGCCGCTAGCGGATACGTCCCAAACAGAAGAGATTGTGAATCTGGTTGCACCAGAAAAAGATGTTGATGCACTCGGCCAGGATGCGATATACGACCCGGCAACGCCGCTGGCAATTCTCTGGCTGCTCGCAGGCTACAATGTAGAGCTCAAGGACAAGCGTATCCTGCTCATTGGCCGTGGCAAGCTAGTGGGGGCACCACTGGAGCGCATACTTAAACATTCCGGCCACGAAGTTGTTGTCGCCGATAGAAGCACGACTGATCTTAAAGTTGAGACACTGCAGGCAGATATTATTATCACCGCTGCTGGTAGCCCAGCGCTCTTGTTCTCTGATATGGTTAAAGACGGAGCAGTAGTAGTAGATGCGGGTGTTGCCTCAGAAGACGGCAAAACCGTTGGTGACGTTGCTCCAGAGCTGTATGAGCGTGAAGACCTGACAATAACACCGGCCAAAGGTGGTGTCGGTCCGCTAACCGTTTGCGCACTGTTCGACAATGTCATACGTGCCGCTCGCCAAAGGATTGAGCAGTGAGAATAGGGGTGTTTGATTCGGGGGTAGGGGGTCTATCTGTTGCGAATGCAATCAAGAAGGCCCTCCCTGACCACGAGATACTGCTGCGTGAAGATAGGCAAAACCTGCCGTATGGCACCAAAACACCAGAGCAGCTACTTGCACTTGTTGCACCCATCCTTGAGCAGATGGTGCAGGACGGCTGTGAGATCATCGTTGTAGCCTGTAATACCGTTACCACTTCCATTATTAGCCAGCTTAGAGAAGTAATACAGGTACCGCTCATCGGCATGGAGCCGATGGTCAAGCCAGCAGCCGAACGTACAAAAACAGGAGTAGTTGCCGTATTCGCGACCCCGACCACGATTGCGAGTGAGCGCTATAAGTGGCTCAAACAGGAGTATGCAAATGGGATAACCGTCGTTGAGCCGGATTGCAGCACGTGGTCATACATGGTTGAGCACAGCCAAGTTGATGAATCGCAAATCAGAGCGAATACAGAGGCCGCTATTGCTGCCGGAGCTGATGTTATCGTGCTTGGCTGCACGCATTACCATTGGATTGAAGGACTTATCAGGGGCATTACGGCAGGAAGAGCCGAGGTGCTGCAGCCAGAGCAACCGGTCATCGCCCAGCTCAAGACAAAGCTTGTACAGCCTGATTGAACTGCGTGCCGCGATCCTTATAATCCGTAAACATACCAAAGCTAGCTGCGCCAGTAGACAGCAGCACAACATCTCCTGGCTCGGCAAGCTCGGAGGCTCTCAAAATAATCTCTTCCATGGTGTTAAGGTTTTCTGTGGTGATGTTGGTGAAGTTATTTTTTTGCAACAAATTTGCAATTATCGAGCCTACATCTCCGATAGCTAAAACATGCTTTACATTACTTTCGGCAACTTCTCTCGCCAGCTCATCAAAAGGCACACCCTTGTCAGAGCCGCCGAGTATAACAATTTTTGGCGCCTCAAAAGCACGGAGTGCGGCAATGGCTGTCTCAGGGGTCGTAGAAAATGAGTCGTTATAATATTTGACCCCATTCAGTTCGCGGATAAGCTCCAGTCTGAAGGGGAGGCCAGTGAAACTAGTGATAACAGACCGAATAGCCTCGACATTACCTCCTACTTGGTTCCAGGTGGCGGCGATGGCAGCGCAAATATTTTCAAGATTATGTCGGCCCAATAGCGCCACTTCGTGTGCCGAAGCTATTTCTGTAGTTTTGTAATATATGCGGTCATTTTCTACATAAGACATTGCACTGGCAAGATTTGCCCCGCTTGCTGGCACGGCATAGGGGCGTCGATTATGTGCTGGCGAAACGCTGCTAATTTCCCGGCTATCATCATTTAGGGCATTAAAAATTGCGACATCGTCGCTTTTTTGATATCGAAACAAATTTGTTTTGGCTTGCTTATAATCTTCGTAATTGCTGTGCCAATTAAGATGTTCAGGTACCACCATGAGACACACTGCAATCCTGGGACTGTGTTTTACGTCATACAGCTGAAAGCTCGAAAGCTCCAGCACCACGTAGTCGGCTGTTTGTGCCTGGCTAAGCATATCGAGCGCCGGGATGCCTATATTGCCAGCAAGTACTACTTTCTTGCCGGCTGCTTCGAGTATTTTAGAGATAAGCGTACTGGTGGTACCTTTGCCCTTGGTGCCCGTTACCCCGATAATGGGCGTCTTGCACTCCTCAAAAAAGATATTGATGGCAGTGGTAATTTTTGCTTCTATCTCAGGATTTTTGGCGAGAATAACGGATGGGTGCATACCGCTGGTGCGGACAATCAAGTCAAAACTATCAAGGTTTTCGAGGTAATTCTCCCCTAATTGCCCCTGCATGCCTTCGGGAAGCTCTACCGAAGGGTTTTGATCGCACACAGTGATTGACACGCCCTTGTCTGCAAAATACCGGTAGGCGGCCTGATTTTCGACCCCGTATCCTATCAGCGCAACTTTTGTCATGTGTCTGATGATAGCTTTTCTTTGACGAGTTCGGCAACCTGGCGGGGGGTCATGTCAGCTTTGACGATAAAGGCGCTCACACCTAGGGCACGTAGGCGGTCAGGGGCTTCGTTTTCGCCGATGTTGGTCAGTACAATCACCTTCATATCCTTGCCCCAATCTGTCTGACGCAGGTGCACGAGTAGTTCGTCACCGTTCATTTCTGGCATCATAAGATCAAGCAGAACGATGTCAGGGCGGAATGATTCGAGCAGCTGGAGTCCAAGTTTGCCATTGTCGGCGGTTTCGACCTGGTAGCCTTCGGCTTCGAATTTTATACGATACATCTGCCCAATGGCAGAATCATCCTCGATGATAGCTATTTTTGACATGCTTCAATAATAGCGTAAGCATGATACTATTACACTAAGAAAAACGGTGGTTAGAGAAAACTGTGGCAAAATCAGATAAAGCACTTCAGGCGTTCATACTCCTTGTGGCGGAGCAAAAAAGCCGAAAGGCAGCTGCAGAATCAGCAGCCTCTTTTATGCGTCATGAGTTTGGTCTAGAGGATTGTCTTGTTGTTCTTGATGCAACTCCAGACGGCAGGGCGCGAAGTTATGGCGACCAACCGCACTATTTGTCAGCTCTTGTGCTGCCTGCGCCTGGCAGGGGCCTTATTTTGCCTGAACAGATGAGGGTACGAGGGTGGATACAGATTGAACTTGCAAGCAACCGCCGCATTGGCTGGCTTCTGGTGAGAATAAAAAAGCCGAAAAAGTCGAGGGCTCTGCAAAAGGCGCTTGTTCCCTATGCGGGCGTGCTGGCGCTGGGGCTCGATGCTGCGTATGCAGATTTTGCGTTCAAAAGGGTCAAGAAGGAGTTTCGCGACCAGCTCGAGTCTTCAACCCGCCAGCTGACCAGGACAAACAACAAGCTTATTGCCCTGGACGAAACAAAAGATGAATTTATCACCATGGCCTCGCACCAGCTGCGCACGCCGCTGACGAGTATTAAGGGGTACGTCAGCATGGTGCTGGACGGCGACGTGGGCGAGATTAACGACCAGCAGCGCAAGCTCCTGAACCAGGCATTTATCAGCTCGCAGCGTATGGTGTATCTCATTGCCGACCTGTTGAACGTGTCGCGTCTGCGTACCGGCCGGTTTGTGATAGAAAAAACCGATACCTATCTGCCCGATATCGCCGCAGGCGAACTTGACCAATTGCGGACCACCGCTCGCGCCAAGGGGCTTAAGCTGGCCTTTGACAAGCCGGCAAGCTTCCCGACCTTGCAGTTGGACGAGACAAAAATCCGCCAGGTTATTATGAACTTTATTGATAATGCCATCCACTACACGCCAGAAGGCGGTACAATCCGGGTCGAACTAGAGGAGCGGCCTCGCTCTGTCGAACTTCGCGTTATCGATACGGGCCTTGGCGTGCCGCGTGCCGATCAGCACAAACTGTTTACCAAGTTTTTCCGTGCCGACAATGCCCGTCGCGCCCGTCCGGATGGCACGGGCCTTGGACTGTTCATGGCCAAGAAGGTTATCATCGCCCAGGGCGGCGCACTTATTTTCCGTAGCAAAGAAGGGGTCGGCAGCACATTTGGCTTTGTATTTCCAAAGTAGAGCGGGCCTTATAAGCTTGAGCTTGATGTTCATCGGTGTTATGCTTTTGATAATATCTAAAAAAGACGAAAAATATGCAGGAAGAAAGTGAGCTAAAGAAGTTCGTCAAGAGCATCATAGAGGAAAAGCGACTCGTTGGTGTTGAGCAACCTGTCATCGAACAGCTGATCGAAGATTTGACCGGACGTCTCGAAGACCAAATTAATGCCGCGTTACTTCTACGTCTAAAAGACGAAGATCTAGCTGAATTTGAAAAACTACTAGACGAGAATAGTATTGACAAAATTAATGATTACTTCTATAATAAAAATATTAATATAACAGAGGTAACTACTCAAGCCATGAGCCGGTTCCGGGCGGCTTACTTATCTGCCTGAGAGTAATCAAAAAACATGTCTACTCCTACGCCAACGATTGATGCCGATCCAGCGTTAGTAGCTGTGCCGCCAGAGCAGCTTACGATTGTCGTTCTTGACGCTTCAGAGGCACGGCGTGATCAAGCACGTGATGCTGCAGATGCCCGTTTGTCGGCCGAAACAGCTATTGGCCCGATAGATCAGAGTAAAATTACCGGTAGTAACAAGCTTGTAAGAACATTTCAGGCTGGCAAGGAAGCATACAGAGGCGGCGGGTTTCGGGGAATGGTGCGTCGTATCTGGAAGGGTAATGTTGCAAACGAATATTATCGTCAGAAATACACCCAGCAAGAGCTAGCACGTGTAGACAAGACAGGTAATATTTATGCAGCCGAAGAAGGCCTAAATAGCCGAGAAGCTATGGGCGCCACGGTTGAACGTTTTGCTAGTGAGTTTGCTGACCAGATGATGCACGAGGGTGAGAAGCGTTATGAGCTTGAGGACGGTAAAGATAATGCTACGCGCACCGTCCTGACAAACCTCATCGGTGCCTATGCACGTGATGAACTTGACGATGCTAATTTTGAGGAAGAGAAGAATCGTGCAGTGAAGGAATTGGCACAGGGCAGTCCAGCGGCTTTCGGCGAGGGTGTTATGTTTGCTGATAACCTTCTCGAAATTGCTCAAAACGTCAAGGCGAAAGTGCGCCACGGTCTTGGTCTTGACGAAATTCTAGCTAATGCAAAGTTTGTGGTCGGCGAGGCGCGGATGGGCGTGCGGTCAGAGGCTCATTTTAACACGGTAGATAGAGTTATCGACCGATTGCATAAAAGCAAGGTAGGATCACTAGTCAATGAAACAACTATTGCGGCCGCTGCTGCAGTTGTAGCTGGAGTGACGAGACTAGGAGCCAGGCTCGGGACTGGTAAGGCGGCAGCCATTGCTACCGGTGGTGTAGCAGGTGTTGCTGGCGGTGCTATGGCAGTGGCTAGGGAATCAAAGAAGCAAAAGCAAGAGCGAGCACAGCATATGCGCGAGCGCGCCCAGGGCAAAGAGTTTGATGAAGGGTCTGAGCGCCGATCTAGGTTTGAAGAAACGCGCTATGAAACAAGGGCTGCAGTTGATCTGGCTACGAGCTTAGAGAGTCTGTTTGATGCTGATGGCAACCTCCTCCACATCGAAAATGGCGACGCCTATACTGATGCCCTGAGGAGACTAGCAGAGGTGCATGTCCGCACAAAAATGTCGGACAAGCAGCTTGCAGACCTTATTCACTACAGTGCCGTTGATAAGGTCGATAGCGAGCGACTACGGCTTGACCTGGCTCGGGCCCGCGTCAATGTGGTGCTAAAAGAAGCGCTGGATGGCCGTCAGGACGAGTTGCTACCAGCAGGACTCAAGACCTCTTCATTTGAAGACCTACTACGCATGCACGAGATGTCATTTACATCGGCTCAAGAGCAGTCGATGCAGGAGCGCGATGCAATATTTGACAAAATGCGTCGCTCAGAAGCTCTGAAGGCCGGTATAAAAGGTGCTGCAACTGGTTTTATTTTAGGCTCTGCAGTGCAAGAAGGTATTGCAGCAGTGCATCCCGGCATAGTTGGCGTGTTAGAGGGTACGAACCACAGCCAATCAGCAGGCCAAAGCGCGTCAATGCTCAGGAGTGTCTTCAAGGGAGACACGGTGCACAATTCGGGCGTTTTTGCGATTGGCGAGGGGCCGCATCAGATAGCTATGAGTGATCGAGCCAGCTTGGCGTTGCCAGATGGGTATACCGCAACTCATAGTCTGACAGACCCTTCGTTATGGCAGATTAGTGGTCCTGATGGCCATATGACAGACATTGTTATAGGCACAGAAGGCACGCTAACCCAAGAAAGTGTTCAGGCGTTGTCTAATGCAGGTCTAAATCTTCATGAATCAGTTGTCGGTAGCCCTCTTTCTGGGCAGGTACATGAGCTTACGATTGGCCGAGATAAATACGTGTTTCCGTCAGAATATAATGCCCTAGAAACTACGCCCGGTCATTGGCAGGTTACTGATGCCAACGGTGTTGTTCAAGCAGAATTTTTGACTAACCCTGACGGCTCATTGACGCAAGAGGGTGCGGAGGCTCTCAGAGCAAGAGGGGTTGACTTGGTATCAGCTACAGATGTAAGTACCGTTGCAATTACCGAGCAAGTGCCAGTTGAGTCTGCACAAGACTTATTGATGGCCCATTCAGATCAGACAGAGCAAGTTCGACGTGTACTGTGGTATGGCAATGACACGCCAGGTAGCTATGACCTCAACGAGCTTCGTACTCACGCCGGTGGCGTCAACGGCGATTGGTTTGATGGGCATGGCAATGTAGTGATAGATATAAGTCGTATGTCACCCGACGGCTCGTTTCAGGGTGGGCAAAGTGCTAATCCATTTGAACTCGTGGGTGAAAATCGCCTCACAGCTGCAATATCGGTATCCAAAGATACACAGTCAACAGTATTTAATTTTGATTTCGTTACTCAACCAGATGGCAGAACAGTTGCCGTCATCCCGCCCGACAGTCCGGCATTTCAATTATTCCAGGCTGGGAACGAATATAATGGACATGGTGCCTTCAACGGACGCTACATAGAAATTATGGAAATGACGGGTCAAGTGGATGATCAGTCAGAGCAAGTCAGAATATTAAGTACCTATGTTGGACAGAGTAATACGTCAGGTCTTACTGCGAACGTGACAGATTACGTAGAACAAGCAAGGATGGTTAATAATCTTAGCTTTGCACCTGTAGAGACACTGCAAACCATTACAGTAGGCGAAAGCAAGCTGGGTAGCGTAGAGCCCATCATACCTACCCCTATTCGTTCTCGTCGCGGTCTGGAGTCACCAGTACGTCGTCGTGGCCCATATGGCTATTACGGCAGAGGCATAACCTCACCCGAACAAGTGGATGAGATATTACAACAGACTATCCCTATGCTTCATCAGGATCCTCGTGCCCAAGTCCCTATGGGTGATGCGGTTGATTGGTATGACCAGCTGCTGAGAGAGCATAGAACCCCAGAGTATGTTAAGGATATTGAACAGCAGATAGTCGATTCTTCCGAATTATTATCAATAGACAATTCGGTCAAGACCATCGTAACTATACCTGTTCGGGCTATCGCAGAAGCTGACAATATTCATGAGACGCTAAGCCTGTATGGCCAACAAAGCACGGAGTCACTTGAATCTACCCAGGTATTACTCCACGTAAATTGGACTCAGGAAGATGCAGCAGATCCTGCAAGGGCTGATGAGATAAGCCGCCTTAGGCAAGAAATAGATCGTGCCAGGTCTAATTATCCTGGGCTAAGAGTTGCTATTCTGGAGAGTGAATGGACCTCAGATGAAGCTGCAGGCGGGGTTATTGGACATGTTGTAAGAAAAATGTATGACACTGCCGTACTGTCTGTAAAGAGAGCTATTGATGAAGGGCGCATGGATGCAGATCATGAAGTCGTGCTTGTACGTAATGATGCTGATGCAAAGGGTATGTCGCGTGATTATTTAGGTAGAATGACTGATGCTGTGACCCGTGATGGAGTAGATGCGGCTGCTGGTCGCTTTAAGTGGGGCATAGAACGATCTGCTGACCTGCCAGGATTCACGATGTTTACACAGGTGCTAGAGGGTGTAATGGGGTCATCAGTACGTGCACGTACTCAGGGCATCCCGGCCGGCGTCGGTACCTCAGGAGCAAATTCAGCTGTGAGGATTTCTACGCTGGCGGCGGTTGGAAGCATAGGGTTTTCTGATGATACCGGTGCTGGCAGTGACGACATTATTCTTGGTGAGCGTATTAATGCAATTCGGCGCAACGGTTCACCTGTGCGTCAAGAATTGTATCGCAGACAACACAAGCAAAGCCTGAGAGGGTGGTGGTATAATCGCAGGAAGCCGTCAAGCACGTATTCTCTTGGTTCAATTGCTACCTCTGATAATGACTCGAGCACCATCACGATAGCCAATGGGGCTACTATCGACACTGATCCGTCGCGTCTTGAAGCAATGTACCGCAACGGCGAGGCAATTGTAGACGCATGGAATGATTTTGACAAAGGTCCTGGAGGGGCATCTGATAGGTCTGCCAAAATGCCTGCGATACTAGCTCCAGAGTCTGCCAGAAGCGACATTGGCACAATTGCTACAAGAATAGAGTTTCAGATTGATGCGCTCTTGACAAAGTGGGGACTTGATCCACGTCATGCAGAGATGGCTCTTTGGCGTTCATTTCCGACAGCTCGTGATTGGGAAGATCCGAAATATCACGGTCCTATGTACACATTCGAACCCGACAGTTCAGGAAGGCGGGTATTCAAGTTTACAGATAGCGGAAAGTTATTACTACAGAAGAGACTTCAGCGAAACAACAAGAGCCAGTTTGACCCAATAGGCAGCAGACGAATGCGCGTAAATTACGGAGTTGAGTCAGACAAGGGCAGGCAAAAGATAAAAGCACCTAGAGTCCCTAGACTTTTACGTGCAGTAGGATAGAATTAGTATAAGCAAAAAGGGGAGTGGGTATGAACGATGAGTTGGCGGACTTAAAAAGTAGAATTCTGGATGGTCTGATCACCTTGGAGGATGAGTCTGCCATAAATGCTAGTGAACGATTTTCAATCATTATGGCAAGATACATAGAGAATGGCGATTTAGGCTTGCTCAATAGGGCTTACGAGGTAGCTAGTAAACTGGATGATCCATCACTAAAGTCGAACGCCCTATTGCAGCTTCTTGATGAAGTAAATATAGCTCAGAATGAACAAGCTGATGCTGGGGATGCAGGCACGGTGGTGACACCAAAAGAGATAAGAGACACAGAGGCTGACCTGCGGGCTGAGGATAATTCAAACGAAGCACAGGTTCATATTACACAGCAGTAGGCTGTCGGCGTGCTTGGTCAATCGATTGGTAGAGGTCTGGGTTATATGATTCGCGTATCAGAGCATCGCCCGGAAGAAGTGCGGCTACACCAAATGCACCAGAGACAATCCGCTCTCCTGCGGTATCGAGTGGCCCTCCAGGAAAAACGGCGTTAGCAAGTAGGCTCGCTCCGATAAAGTTCAGTGCCATGCCGGCAGAGTATATTAATCCACGCCCAAGTCGCCGCACACGGCTTTCTTGAATTGTCTGCTGTTCGCGGGTTTCGCCTGATTCATATAGTGGGCGCATTACCTTTCTCGAAGCATACATAAGCCCAGCTCCGGCTGCCAGCCCGACAGCTCCGCTTATGGGTGAAGTTATGATACCGCTGGCTGCGACGCCTACACCTGCGAAGCCAAGAACGTAACCACCCAGCCCTCGTCCAAGGCGACGAAGGCGGTTATATTTCCTAGTGTTCTCTTGCTGGGCTTCATGCGTTGTAGCTGTCATTAGTGTAAGACTATAGCACTTTTCTGTATAAAATACTACTTATGACACAGTAGACAAACATAAGCAAAAAAGTGGCATAAGGTATTGACTTTTTTGCACTCTCGTGATAGTATATATACATCTTTCCTGGTGAGGTGGGAAATCCTTAGCCAAGGGAGTGAACAGGAGGAAGAGTAAAATAGTCTAATAGTGCCAGAAATGGTACTTTTTGTGCTGTTTAACCCCTTGAATCCTGTTTCATAAGTTACAGATTTGAGTGCAGGTTGGAGTCGAAACCGAGCACCGGAGCGGAGGCGTACTACTGTACGGTGAGCACCGGAGACACAGGTTTTGGCCCAAGATGTGCCAAAGGTGTAATTTATGATTTTTACAAGTCGGATCATTACAGTTCATTATCTGTTTTGGACTGCAAAAGTGCAGATTATTACTCCCGTTAAACACCCGCTAGCATTAGATGGCTAGCGGGTGCAAATAAGCTAGCGCCTCACGCTAGCTTACAGAGGTAGTAATCTGCACTTGATGCAGTGTTGAGCCAGTAGGGTTGATGTCGCAAGACATCCCCGTTTGCTCCACTTTCCAAGAGCAGAGAGTGACTACATTTCACACTATAGACTAATCGTCTTAAAGTTCTAGACAGAAGTATGGCTACGGAATTCTGGTTTGCTGGTGCGTTTACCCGATTGGAGACTGTTGCGGACAAAATTTGCCCGCTAGCGGTCTCCAATCGGAGACAACAACCCAAAACAAGAAAGGAGCCGGCCATGCCGACTCTCGCCCATATCCGCCCCCACATCGACAGTTCCCACCGCTCCGGCTGGACGCTGGCAGGCTGGTTCCTCGGGATCATCGCCTCCCTCGTCGCTACCGCCTTTTTGTCCGTAGAGGTCGTCGTCGACCGTGTGCCCCTGTGGCATGCTGACGGCACTCCTGCCTTGGATGCAGACGGCTACCAGCTGGCTGACGTCTACCGGCAGACCGCATGGTCGGGTGACGGTGCTCTCGGGCTCGTCGTACCCATCATTGCGGTTCTGGTCGTTTGGGCTCTGTATGCGTTTGCCCGCGGCCGCGGCCGTCCATGGCAGCGTCTCACAGCGCTTGTGGCGGCATTCGTTGCCGGCTACCTCCTGCGGGACCCGATCAGGGAAGCGCTGGAGGGCGGTGTCGAGTGGAGGCTCGTCTTCCTCGGCCTTGCCGCTGCCATGGTCATCCTGGCCTCAGCTTGGATTGCCCACGAGTTCTACGCAAGGCGCGTGGACGAAGCACGGCAGCTGCGGGTATGGATCGGTCGCACCGAGGCCGCCCTCACCGCAGCGGGTATCGACCCTGCGTCGATCCCGTGAGATGACTGTCCGGAACGGACGGCTTGTACCACCACCGCGAATGCGGCAGGAGTACGGGTCATCCCCAAGCAAGGTCTATGCGACCTTCCTGGAGCCTCGGCTACCAGGTAGCTAGCATCCCCGTCGTGGACCGGGTGCAAGGGTTGTTGTCTTTACGGCGCACCCAGTCCACTTCCACATCCACCCGAGCAGACCCTTAGGAGGTATCATGCGTAAGATCGCACTGCTCATCGGCCTTGTTGTCGCCTTGACGCTCACCGCTTGCGGCGGTGAGCGGAGGGGTGACTCGCGAGGTCATCAGTGGGCCTGGCGTCACAGCCGCGCCCAGCATGGGTGGCAATCCTGCCCCCGTGCCCAGTCCGGCGGATCCGGCGCCCACTCAGGTGGAGTACGTCGGCTACGCCCCGAACATCAATGGTATTGCCTACGGTCCGGATGTTCGGCCGCAGATCGCCAACTTTGATGCGCTGAGCGCAGAAGAGCGGGCAGCTGCGGTCGCCGCGTTCCAGCGTGACGAAGGGGTTCGCTACTCCGCGAATCTCCTCGCCTATGCGATGGCGCGTGGCATTCGGCCCTGGGCGTCTGGACAGGAGTGGCTTGGTCAGCTGAACGCGTTGCACAACGACGCGCATCAGCGGGTGGCCCTCCAGGGACAGGTTGCCAACTGGGAGGCCCACTGCGTGACGAGCGTCGAGGTGAAGTATGTCGACAAGGCGTACAACTCCACGTGGTTCGAGCGCAGCTCGGGCGTACCAATGTTGGTACAGGGTCCGGGGCACGCCGACGTCGCCGGATGGGTGATCGAACGGGCTGTGTTGCAGGTGCCTGAGTGCATCGGCTTCTGGTCCGAGCTCGGTGGCATCGAGGTGCTCCAGGAGCGGCTGGTGTGCGATTTCCAAATCGTGCTCCCGAGGCCGATCCCGGGCATTCCCGAGATCCCACCACCGGGCCCGACGCCGACCACGGTCCCGCCGACGGCGCCTCCAACGACCCCACCGACAACCGTGCCGCCGACCACGGTCCCCCCGACGGTTCCGCCCACGACGAAGCCGCCGTACACCACGACGGAGCCGTCGCAGGTCACGATCGCTCCGCCGATGACGGCCCCGCCGATGACGACTCCGCCCACGGCCCCGCCGGACACGGCACCGCCAGGCCAGCCGGTGAATCAGATCGACCAACCGTCGACAACGATCACCACCGGCAACGGCAACACAGGGGTTACCCAACCCTCAGTGCCGGGGCCTGCTGGCAACCCGACCAACGGCAATGATGGGATCGCCCCCACGGGTGAACCTGCTCCGCCGAGTCGGTGAGGTGCTCCTTGAGCAAAGTATGTCTCGTGAGGCTACCCTTGACTTGCCTATGCAAGTTTGAGCTCTCAAAGGGTAAATCGAGATTGGGTCGTAACAGATCCAGGGGTTTGAACCAGAAATGGTTTGATCTAGTCAGTAATGACACCCAAAGACGAGCGGTTGTGTGAGAACAGGGTTTTGAATGAGCGCGATGATACGCACTCTCCTGTTCATGTAGTCACATGTATATACGTCCGAGCCCATGGCTCCGTATGTATGCGGTACATTTGATGTCCGAGCTTAACTGCTCCATCCTCTGTACCACCCGCGCGGGCTGATTTTTGATTGATCTTTACGATCGACCAATTTTCAGCCCCGCAACACTATGACTTGTAATGATCCGATTTGTTGCGAACCGTGTTCGTATCCGGCTCCTTAACAATCAGTGTAATGATAAACGTAACCATATTATTGACAAATTAAAACCGTTGTGCTATAATGAGAGTATAGAGTGATTTTCCAGAGGTGGAGTATCGCCACTATGGCTACATTAACAATGAGCGTAACGATTACTTTTGATTATTTTTAGTCTTAAATTCACTTATTTTAAGGAGGTGGATATGAAGAATTTGCTTAAGCGGATTCCAAAGAAGGCTTTCGTCGCTGTTGCAACTATCGCTCTAGTAGCGGGTGTTGCTTCTCAGGCAATTGCCGGTTTTGGCCCAAACCGCGAAATCCGTGATTTCGCAAACAACCAAGGTGGTTTTAATCACGTCACCTTTAACTCATTCACCAATGTACCAAATGGTATCGGTGATGAGCGTGATTTCTTCCGTGGTTCAAAGGTAGGCCCTAGCGCTGCCTGGACCGACCCAGTTACCGGCATCGCTGGTGGTACTGAGGTGGAGATGAAGATTCTTGTGCACAACAACGCAAACCCTGCTCTTAATGACAGTGGCGAAGGTGTTGCCAAGAATGTAAATGTTCGTGCTGTGTTGCCAACTGGCATTGCACAGTCGCAACAGGCAACAGCCTATATTAGTGCAAGCAATGCACAGCCTCAGCAGATCTGGGATACCCTGGATATGACTGGTGCAGGTGGTGGTTTCTTCCAGATTGAATATATCCCTGGTTCAGCTAAGGTATACAACCATGAAAACGGCCAGACAAGCGCTATTAGCGATAGCCTGGTTACTACCGGTGTAAATCTAGGTGACCAAAAGGGATGTGTGAATTATATCCGTGAAGTTACTTTCCGTGTTCGTGTTCGTATGACCGAGTACAAGACCCAGAAGACTGCTCGTCTCAAGGGTGAAGATAGTACTAAGTGGCGCAAGACCGTCAACGCAAAAGTCGGTGATCAGGTCGAGTGGCGTATTTGGTTTGCTAACTCCGGTACGACTCGTTTGAACGAGGTAAGTCTTGTTGACAAGCTTCCTTCACACACAACCGTTGTTGGCAACATTGAAATGGACAAGGGTAGCAACCCTACTGCAGTCTACGGTGCAGACTCAATCAAAGAAGGTGGTAAGTCCATACATATCAATATGGGCGACTTCCTTCCTGGTGGTGGAGCATATGTCTACTACACAACCAAGATCAACTCAGCCAAAGAGCTAGAGTGTGGCATCAACCAGATCATTAACACAGCTTATCCAGCACCTAAGGGTATGGGTTCGCTCGTGGATCAGGCAGCTGTAAATGTCTTTGGTAAAGAAGACTGTAAAGAGCCAGAGAAGCCAAAGTACATTTGTGAATCTCTGAAAGTTGAGAAGCTTGGCGGCCGCAAGGTCCGCGCAACTGTGTCGGCTCCTGCCAGCGGTGGTGCAACCTTCAAGAATGTAACCCTGAACTGGGGTGACGGTTCACAGGCTAAGGTTACCGACCAGCTTGTTAACGAGTACACCTATGCAGCTGATGGTACTTACAAGGTCACCGCTAGCGTTACCTTTACGGTAAACGGCGTTGACAAGACGGTTACCAGCGATGCATGTGCAAAGATGGTTACTTTCGAAAAAGTAGTTGAGAAGTGCCCAATCCCTGGCAAGGAACACTTGCCAAAGGACAGCCCTGAATGTAAGGAAACTCCGGTTACTCCAGAGCTTCCAAGCACTGGTGCTGGCAGCATGATCGGCTTGTTCGCAATCGTTACGCTTCTTGGCGCAGTCGCACACAATGTGCTGTCTCGCCGTGTAGCCTAAGGCTTTCGCACCGCACCCCAGGCCTGCTCTCTGGCATAGCCAGAAACCTGACTGGGGTGCTTGCGTTGCCCGGCACAATTTTTCCCACGCAAATGCTCCCGCACCGTATTGCATATACGGCTTGGTCCGCTTTGCGAGGAAGAAATTGCACCGGACATTCGCATGCGTAAACCCTTAGGACTAGCGGAACGTGACTGACCGCTCAGAGTCTTGCAAGAAATCCTCCGTTGTTATGACGGGGGATTTCTTTATGCTCAAAGAGGATTTGCAAGGGCGGTTCTTGCAATAAGCAATGCTGTGGTGTGTTTCTGACCAGAGGGTGTGGATAAGCACTGGCATTTTAACAGTAATTGTGCTACGGTAAAAGAGTTCCTGAGTAATCGTGACTGACCGCTCGAAACAAAAACAATTTTAATAAAGACCGCCCCACCTCTGGACGAGAGGTGTTTTGTGTGGTAGAATTTGTGTTGTCCGAGCATAAGTAGTGCTTGTTTGTTGGCCCCATCTTCTAACGGTTAGGAAATCGGGTTTTCATCCCGGCAATCGGAGTTCGATTCTCCGTGGGGTCACCAAGTGGGCACTATCTTGCCGTCTGGACTATAAACACGTTTCAAAACAAAGCATAAGCGTTTAAAATAAAGGGAAATTATGAATACAACACGCAAAGTGCCGGTTGTGCCACTGGAGCGATACAAGCGGACAAAGATCATTGCCACAGTTGGTCCGGCAACCGACAGCTACGAAGCTGTTCTCGAGCTTATCAAGGCTGGAGCTAACGGTATCCGCCTCAATTTCAGCCACGGTGATCACGAGGAACACGGCCGTCGTATCAAGTGGGTGCGCAAAGCATCACGCGAATACGGTAAGCCGGTTGCAATTATCCAGGATCTGCAGGGTCCAAAGATTCGCCTGGGTGATTTCGAGGGCATTATCAACGTCCAAGAAGGTCAGGAAATCCGCCTGGGCTACAAAGCCAATTATGAAAAAACAGGCATTATTCCTATTCAGTATGACCTGAGCAAAAAGGTCAAGCGCGGCGAGCGTATGTATATCTATGACGGCAAAGTTCGTACGACGGTGACATCGGTACGTGGCGACATCTTGCATGCGCGCGTTGAGAACGATGGCATCCTCATCAAGCGCAAAGGGCTTAATCTGCCTGATACTGATTTTGGCGGCGATATCATTACTAAAAAGGATAAAGAGGATCTTGCTTTTGGCTCAACCCAAGATATCGACTATGTTGCGCAGAGTTTTGTGCAGACGGCAGACGATATCCGCAACATGCGCAAACTCATAAAGAATCTTGGTATGAACGCCAAGATTATTGTCAAGTTTGAGACGCGCTCCGCCGTGCAGAACCTTGAGGATATTGTGCGCGAGGCCGACGCGATTATGATTGCCCGCGGCGACCTGGCCGTTGAGACGCCGCCGGAGAGCGTGCCTATTATCCAGCGGCAGCTGATTGGTCTGGGCGTCAAGTATGCCAAACCGACTATTGTGGCAACCCAGATGCTGTTTAGTATGACCGAGATGCCCGAACCAACCCGTGCAGAAGTGTCTGACGTGGCAACCGCAGTACTGGTGGGTGCCGACTGCGTGATGCTCAGCGACGAAACTGCCAGTGGACGCTATCCAGTCAAATCTGTCGAAGTCATGAAGCGGGTTGTATTGTATACCGAGCAGAATGCACCCGTGAAGCCTGTGTTTATTGACGAGAGTGCGGCACGTGTCCAAAATCGCCAAGAGGCGATATCGACAGCAGTCGTGCGGCTTGCCAAGAATGTGCGTGCCCACGCTATTGTTGCCGAGACAAAGTCTGGTGCAACAGCCATGCAGATTGCAGCGCTGCGTTCAGAGATACCTCTGATTGCCGTAACGTCTGACAGTCGTGTGGCAAATCAGCTGGCAATTGTCTTCGGGGCAAAAAGCTACGTTCGCCCGGATGACAAGCATGCCGCGACCAAGCTTACTAACTGGCTGCGTTCGAACAATGTTCTGGCTGCCGGTGATATTATTGTGAGTTGCTCCGGCCAGTATCCAGGAGTTGTAGGAACGACCGACACAATTAAGGTTAGAGTTCTCGAATAAGGGATGAGTCTGTAGCGTGTGACCTGTCACCTAACATTAACCTGCGATGAATGGCTACATGGTAATTGTTACAGCTGCGTCACATGTGACAGGCTAATTGCTAATTAATCTCAAGATGCTTATACTAAAGTTCAAAGTGGGTGGGGCTACATGAGTTTCAATAAAAAAACTGTGCGCGATATAGACCTACGAGGCAAACGTGTCCTGATGCGGGTGGATTACAACGTTCCAATCGCAGACGGCAAAGTTGCCAGCGATTACCGGCTGAATATGAGTTTGCCAACCATCAAATACATCTTGGAGCAGGACTGCAGCCTGGTGCTGATGTCGCATCTTGGCCGCCCGGAAGGTAAGCCGGATAAGAAGTATTCTCTAAAGCCGGTTGCGGAGAGGCTGTCGAAGCTTCTTGATAGACCGGTGGCATTTGCCGATGACTGTATAGGTGCTAAGACGCTCGAGCAAGTAGATGGATTGAAGCCAGGCGAAATTATGCTGCTCGAAAACGTGCGGTTCCATCCCGAAGAAGAGGCGAATGACGAGGCTTTTGCCAAGCAACTCGCAGCGTATGGCGATGTATTCGTGCAGGATGCCTTTGGCGTGGCGCATCACGGGGCAGTGTCGGTGTCGGAGATACCAAAGTTTCTGCCCAGCGTCGCCGGACTGCTGCTGGAGCGCGAGGTCGACACTATTACCCGCGTCATGGAAAACCCGGAACGGCCCCTGATGGCAATTGTCGGCGGCGCCAAGATATCCGACAAAATCAAGGTGCTTAACAGACTCATAGAGATTGCCGACGTGATTGCGATTGGCGGGGCTATGGCCAATACCTTTCTGCTGGCCGAAGGCATACAGACCGGCAAGAGCCTAACAGAGCCCGATGACGTGCCAACCGCGCGCGAGATACTGGCGAAGGCACGCGAAAAGTCCAAAAAGCAGCATTTTATTTTCTACTTACCGCAAGACGGCGTGGTGGCAACCGAACTTGAGGATCCAAAGAGCACGCGTATCGTTGATTGGGATGCGCACGTCATTGCTGATATCGAGGCATTTCCGAAACGTCCGGCACATGAAGCAAGCCGGGTTAAGGCAGATGAGCGGATCTTGGATATTGGTCCGTTTTCTGGATCTTTTATTGCAGGCAGTTCACAGCTTGCCAAGACGGTTATCTGGAACGGTACCATGGGTGTGACCGAGACAAGAGGCCGGAATAATGATCCGGTTGGCCCGTTTGCACACGGTACGGATCTGGTTGTTGAGGCGCTGCTTGGCCATCATGGACACAAGCCATTCACGGTGGTTGGCGGCGGCGACACGGTATCATTTGTTGAGAGCCGTGGGCTGACAAAAGCTTTTGGACATGTGTCTACCGGCGGCGGGGCAAGCCTGGAGCTTATGGAGGGCAAGAAACTCCCCGGAGTCGAAGCGCTCTTAGATAGATAGCACACTCATTTTGAGAGTGGTCATCCGGCTGATTTGTAGGACATTCTTCCATCGTATCCCCCTATACGCTTCCAGAATGGAGGCCTCCAAATCAGCTCAAATGACCCTTGGCTCAAAATGTGTGCTTAACGGTGGCCTGATGAAGGCACTGAGCCACTCAGGATTGAATGAAATTGTAAAATTGTAAATTGAAAATTCCCCTGATACACTTAAGCATAAGAAGTATGAACATAGATAAACGCACTCTCATCATAGGTAACTGGAAAATGCATCTTAATACCATGCAGGCTAGCGTTCTTCTGCATCGGTTGCAGGAGCGCATTCGTATATATCGTGATGTAGAAGTGGTACTGGCGCCAAACACACTCGTTCTGCAGCCGCTCAGTCTGCAAATCGACAGGCGTAAATTCAGGCTGGCTATCCAGAACGCTCACCAGAAGCAGCAAGGTGCCTATATGGGCGACGTGAGTATGACTATGGTAAGGGACCTTGTGCACTATGCAATAGTCGGCCACTCTGAGAGAAGAGTTTATTTTGGCGAGACCAACAAGGATACGGGAGAAAAGGTGGCGGCAGCCTTTCAGAACGGTATCGTCCCTGTTTTATGTATAGGAGAAAACAAAACAGAGCGTCTTGAGCGGCAGTCTAAGAGGGTTGTGTACAATCAGTTAGTAGCTGGCCTCAAAAACGTGACTGCAGAAGAGGTTGCACAGATGGCCATTGCCTATGAGCCTGTATGGGCAATCAGCACCTTCGGGGGCGAACTGGCAACACCAGAGCAGGCAAAAGAGATGATGGATTACGTGCGGTTTCAGGTGCGCGAGATGTTCGGCCGCAAGGCGGCTGAGGCCGTCAGGGTTTTGTACGGCGGCAGCGTGGATAATGAAAATGCACGGGGCTATCTTGGCATAGAGGGCTGCGATGGTGCAATTATAGGCAATGCCAGCATGAATTATTTTAAGTTTTCCGAGATAGTCACAGCCGCCTATCAGATCCGTCAAGAAATCGGTGAGGGTGCATAATGCCAGCGCTTGACGAAGACGACTCGAAAGTTATGGATGTGAGCAAACCCGGCAAGGGCAAACCTGTCGGCACTTCGCGGCCAGTTGTTGCACCAGTTGTATCCGAGCCTGCAGAAGACAACAGCGTCAGCGTATCCGTACCAGTGAGCGAACCAGTTGAAGCACTTCGGACTTCACCCGGTTCACACAAGACAATAGAGCCGCTGAGCGCAGATCTGCAGCCAGAGGACAAGAAGAAGGACGATACCGCCAACACCGAATCAGTACCGGAGGATGGGGATGTGTCTGATTCCAGTGACGGAGCAGATGACGCTGCGGGCGTTGATGCTCTGGCATCAACCACCGAAACCAAGAGAGAAGCTGCCAAGAAGGCCGAAGAGCAGGCTAAAAGGGACGCTGAACTACAGGCGCTCATTGCCAGCAGGAAATATGTAGTACCTATCAGCGGGACCTCTGGCGGTGGCAGTAAGGCACGTGTATGGGGTATACCGCTGGTCTTGATAGCCATAGTCGCGGGCGGCTACTTTCTGGCAGACGCAGGCGTATTCGGCGACAGCGTGAAAGTGCCGTTTGAAATAATCAAGAATTCTAAAGCGCAGACAGTCGCAGATACCTCTACAGCCGCAAGTGTCGAAGAAGAGCAGGATAAGCCTGCCGGGCAGGAAGAGCAGAAGACCGAACAGGAATCATCAGAGCCGGCAGGCAATGCTTCTGTTGCTCCTGAGGTGCGTGCACGGGATGGTGACAGGAAGAATGAGCTGAAAAATTTGCAGCAGAAGCTAGAGACGTACTTCAATGACAATGGCGAATACCCATTATCATTGAGCGGGCTAATCCCTCGGCCCACTACGGCCGAGCTTACAGACGACAGGGGCGCAAACTATAGCTATACGAGCAATGGTCAATCGTACACGCTGGCTGCTCAGCTCGAAAACACAAACGACCCGGACGCGGAAAGCGACGGCAGTTACCTCCTTCGCTCTATAAACGAATAAGTGCCTGCTCTGTTAGAATAAGTGAGCATGCAGAATAATCCTATCATCGATCCATGGGCAGATGAGGTATCAGCTATCGACCCGAAGCGTCTGTTGACCGGTTTGAACACCGAGCAGGCGCGGGCCGTCGAAACAACGGAAGGCCCGCTGCTTATTCAGGCGGGGGCTGGCAGCGGCAAGACAAAAACGCTGACGCACAGGATCGCCTACATTATCGCGACAAATCGTGCGACGCCGTATAACATTTTGGCCGTGACGTTTACCAATAAAGCTGCCAAAGAAATGCGGCTCCGAATTGCGCACCTGCTTGGCGAGGATGCGGAAAACCGCAGTTTCATGCCCTACATGGGCACATTCCACAGTATCTGCGTGCGGCTGCTGCGCCAAGATGGCGAGCACATCGGTATACCGAGAAACTTTGTGATTTTTGATGAATCAGACAGGGTAACCGCGGTCAAACAGGCTGCCCGTCAGCTGATGGTTGATGAGAAGGCGTTTCCCCCGAAGCAAGTGGCAGGACTTATAAGCAGTGCCAAGAACGATATGGTCGGGCCCAGCGAGTATGCAGGCTTTGCTGATTCACCGGCACAGGAAGTGGCTGCCAAGATATATCCGCTCTATGAGAAAACACTCCATACAGCTGGAGCCCTTGATTTTGATGATTTAATTGCAAAAACTGCGACACTTTTGCAAAAAAACACAGCAATCCGCGACAAATGGCGTCAGCAGTTCAAGTACGTATTGATTGACGAATACCAAGACACCAACCTTGCACAGTACAAACTGGTGAAACTTTTGATTGGCGACCATAAAAACATCGCGGTCGTTGGCGACGATTGGCAATCGATTTACTCGTGGAGAGGGGCAGACTTCAAGAATATTCTGAATTTTGAACGTGATTACAAAGATACGACAGTTATCAAGCTGGAGCAAAACTACCGCAGTACCAAGGCTATCCTAGAGGCAGCCCATGCGGTCATTACCAAAAATGAGCAAAGGTCTGACAAAAAACTTTGGACCGATGCAGGCAACGGCTTGCCGGTACAGATCCTGCAAACTGCGCATCAGAGCGCCGAAGGCGAAGCGGTCATTCGCCGTATCGAGACGATGGTCAAGGCCGGACGGCGAAAATACCAGGACTATGCAGTGCTGTATAGAACAAACGCGCAGAGCCGTGCGGTTGAAGAAATGTTTGTGCGCTACGGTGTACCTTACAAAATGGTTGGCGGACAGAGATTCTATGACCGTAAGGAGATAAAAGACATTGTTGCCTACCTGAGGCTTATTTTTCAGCCCGAGGATATGGTGAGTTTTGAGCGCATCGTCAATGTGCCGACCCGCGGGATAGGTGCGAAGTCGCTTGAATATTTCCGTGCGTGGGTTTCTGCTTCGGGCGGGATTTTGAGAGCGCTTGAGACAGTTGCTGACTGCCCCGGCCTGCCTGTCAAAGCGAAAGCCGGGCTGACAGAGCTGGCAGACGTTATCTTGACGTATCGGGAGCTCATGTCTGACACGGCGGTATCGGGAGTGATTGACAGCTTGCTCAGACGGCTTGATTACAATGCGTATCTGGATGACGGCACCATGCAGGGTGAATCGCGCCAGGAGAACGTGCGCGAGCTGATATCGGTTGCCAAGGCGTACCAGGATGTTGGCCTGGAGGGGTTTTTGGAAGAGGTCAGTTTGATTAGCGATCTTGATAATACCGATACATCTGCTAACTCTGTGACGCTTATGACGCTGCACGCCGCTAAGGGTCTCGAATTTCCGGTGGTGTTCATTATTGGGCTTGAAGAAACAGTCCTGCCGCATAGCCGGGCACTCTACGATCAACGTGAGATGGAAGAGGAGCGCCGGCTGATGTATGTCGGTATGACACGTGCGCGTGAGGAACTGTACTTGCTGTATGCAACCTCTCGGGCACTGTACGGCGGGGTGCAGTATAATCCGCCATCGCGGTTCCTGAGCGAAATTGACGGGCACACCACAGCAGCGCCAATTGCCAGCCAGCCGTTTGTAGCGCCTTCGGCTCAGAACCTTTCGAGTGAACCGCGTTATGTGATAGAGCTTTCAGAAGGCGACGGCGTGCGGCACCAGGCTTTTGGCGAGGGCGTTGTACTGGAAGTAGACGGGGACAATGTGGCTGTACATTTCAAAAGCAAAGGCGTCAAGAAGTTAAATACGGCTTTTGCGCCGTTAGAGAAGGTGTAAGTGCAGAGACTCAAAGAATCCGCAGGCACGCTTGTGTTTTTTGCCGGCTGGCCATTTTTTTGGGCATACTTCCGGATCTGGTCGCGGCGCACACGGGTGATTGTGATACATGACAAGAGACTCCTCCTTGTTAAAGGGTGGCTCAGCGACGGCTCTTGGGGACTGCCCGGCGGCGGTGCACATAAGAGAGAGCTGGCGGTAGAGTCAGCAGTGCGGGAGCTCCAGGAGGAAACAGGTGTGGCTGCACTGCCATCGCATATCCAGCACATTGCAGATATAAAGCATCAGGAGCGGCGGCTCAAATACACAGCCATGTATTTTTTGTACAAACCACAGGCAGAGCCGAAGCTCATCCGCCAAAAAAAAGAAATAGCCGACATCGGATGGTTCAACAAGGAACAACTAAAAGACATAAAACTCAATGTTGACGCGCGCTATAGTGTCGAGAGTCTTGTGCGGGATTTGCTATAATGAGCCAGGTAGACAGAGGAAAAAGTGCATTACAGACTAAAGCATTATAGATTGCAAACACGCCGCGCATTCCGCCGGTTTGAACGGCGCTACAGGAATCATAAAAACACCCTGCCAGCTGTTGTTGGTGTATCTGTGATGTGTCTTTCGCTTGTCCTTGTGCTGACCCTCCGTGACAGTAACATCGTCACGCAAAGCCGTCTTGATGGAACAAACATTGTTCTGCTTCACGCAGATAAAGAAACGCGGGTCTTGCCTACCCGCGAGAAAACCGTGGCGGGGTTGCTGCAGAACGCTGGGATCACCGTCAACGAAGGCGACGTTGTCGAACCTGCCATGGATGCATCAATCGAAGAAGATGACTTCCGTATCAATGTATACCGCGCAGCCCCCGTTGTTATTCAGGACGACGACACAAGAATTCTGACTATGAGTGCTGCCCAAACTTCCAGGAGCATCGCAGACCAAGCGGGGATTTCGGTACATCCTGAGGATAAAATCACCACTGAGCCAAGTCGTGACTTTTTGCGTGATGGTATAGGCAGCAAGGTTGTTATCCAGCGCTCGACGCCCGTTGTTATGAACCTGTACGGGGCGTCTTTGCCCTTGCGTACACATGCTCAGACTGTGGGCGATTTGCTCGACGAAAAACAGATTCATATCGAAGAAGGGGATACCGTACAGCCCTCGCGTGAGACGGTGCTAGCAGAAAATATGCAGATATTTGTGACGCGATTCGGGGTGCAGGTGGTAATGGTCGAAGAATCTATCCCCATGCCAGTCGAGACCATAGAAGATAATAGTCTGTCATATGGCTCGATTGCTGTCAGGCAGAATGGCGCGGAGGGTAAGAAATCAGTGACCTATCAGCTGCAGCTGGAGAATGGCGTTGAAGTCGGCCGTGAAATTATTCAAGAGATTATTGTACAAGAACCAATCAAACAGATTGTCGCGCGTGGCACCAGCGGCAAATTCGAGAACTTTACTGCAGAAGGTATCCCGGCACGCGTTTTTTGCGCGAGCCCGCGGCAAGGCAACTGGAAAAACATTAACACGCATAATGCAGCCCTCGGCCGGGCTATGGCAGAGGCCAAGGGTTGGACAGGCGCGCAGTTCAATGCTTTGCTCGAGCTATGGGCCTGCGAGTCCAGCTGGAACGAACGGGCAGGCAACCCGATATCCGGTGCATACGGTATACCGCAGTCCTGGCCCGCCGAAAAGATGGCCGATAATGGTTCATGCGGCGGCGCAGGCTACCTGACTGATCCGCAGATTCAGATGTCATGGGGACTCTGCTACATTCAGCGGCGCCACGGTTCGCCGATAGAGGCGCTCAACTTTCACCATCGGAACAATTGGTACTAAATAAAGAATGATTAGCCTGTCACTTGTAACATGTCACGATAATGTGACGTGTGACCTGTAATAGTGAAGGACCTCAAAGTGGCAATTTATTGTTACAAGTTACACGTTAACTCATGGCTACAGGCAACATGTTACAGGGTAATTTGCCTGTAACGTACGTTGGGCGTCTGTTAGAATACCAGCATGACGTATGTTCATGATGGTTTTAATTACACGCTCCGGATTGAGAAGGGTGAGCTGGTTGTTGAGACATTGCTTGAATTTATTCGCGAAAAAGATATCAAAGGCGCGTGGGTGCTGGGCCTTGGCGGCCTCATGTGGGCCGAACTCGGGTTCTATGATCTGAATACGCAAGAATACGCCTGGCAGAAGTTTGACGAGCTGCTTGAACTGACCAACCTAACGGGCAATATTGCCTGGCAAGACGGCAAGCCTGTACTGCATGCACATGCAACGGTATCAGACGTAAGCTTCCACGCCCACGGCGGCCACCTGCGCGAGGCCGAAGCCGCTGGCACGGTAGAACTCTTAATCCACGTGTGGAATAACGAAGAAGGCTTGGCCCGCCAAAAAGACAAACAAACTGGGTTAAACCTGCTTAGTTTATGAATCCCAAGAAAAAGCTCGGGCAGCACTGGCTGCATGATGAAATGGCGCTCGAGGCTATGGTAGGTGCAGCCGAGGTGCAACCGGGCGATACGGTGCTCGAGATCGGCCCGGGCCTGGGTACACTGACCGAGAAGCTACTAGCCGCTGGCGCTAAGGTGCATGCGGTCGAATTTGACCAGGATCTACTAGTGGGGCTCCGGCAAAGATTTGCGACTAATTCGCAATTTTCACTCGAACATATCGATATTCTCAAGTTCGATTTCGGTAAACTGCCAACGGGTTATAAGGTCGTGGCAAATATTCCCTACTATCTGACAAGCAACTTGCTGCGTGTCATGTGCGAACACCCAAACCACTTCTCAGATGCGGCATTGCTCATGCAAAAAGAAGTTGCAGAGCGTATCTGTGCTGGCCCGGGAGATATGAGTATCTTGAGCGTCAGTGTGCAATTCTACTGCGAGGCATCGCTCGGTGCCTTTGTACCGGCGCATTTCTTCACGCCGCCGCCGAAGGTTGATTCGCAAATCCTGCGGCTCAGATACCGTACGGCGCCATTGTTTGCAGATGTTGAACCGGCCAGATTTTTCCAGCTCGTCAAAGCCGGTTTTTCAGAGAAGCGCAAAATGCTGCGCAGCTCTCTCAGCGGAGGTCTGGGGATTACCAAGGCTGAAGCGGAAGAGCTGCTGGCCAAGGCTGGCATTGATTCGGGCTTGCGCGCACAAGCACTCAGTCTAGACGATTGGCATAAGCTTTATCTGGCACACGCGGCTAGTGTACAATGGGCCTAAAGTAAGGAGAATCTTATGCCCCCGCAAGAGCAAGAGCCAAATCAGGCGCCCCAGTTTACGCCGCCAGAACAAACAACACCGCCCGAGCAACCAGTGGAAACAATTCCGCAGTCGGTTGCACCAGCCTCGTTAGGCAGGGGTAAGAAACCGCCGATTATTGTACTCGCAATCCTCGCTGTCATCCTTCTGGCGGCAGGCAGTTACTTTGTATTCTTCCGCAAAGATGATACGACAAGCCAAAATCAGACTCCTGAAGCTGTCACTGCAGAAAACACCGAAGAACAGGCGGCAGCGCCAGAGGGCTGCCCGGAAGGTTTTACGCAGTTTGAGGGCAACAACATCGGCCTGCACTTTTGCTATCCCGCCTCATGGGGGAATGCCAGTCTCGAGGAAACAGGCGAACAAGCCCATGCAGCCAGAGGCAATCAGTATAAGATTATCTTCAGCAGGAATAGCAGCGTGTATGGCGGGATAATGTCCACTGATTGGGAGCATAATAATGATATGGGCCATGACGGCGGAGACTGGGCGGGCAGTATGAGCTTTGCGCAACTGCAGGAGGCAAAGAATTATGTTAAGGCTGCGTATGTCTACACTGATACAGATGAACAGTTTGCATTTATAGATATCTGTAGTGAATTTTGCCAGCGTGGCGACGATCCGTATCTTCAGTTGACTTATGGAGCAAAGATCCCGGGCAACGACCGGTTTGAAGTAATGGTGTTCTATCAGAAGGTCGAGTTCGGCGATGAGTTCAGAGAAGTCGACACAGTGAAGGATCCAGGCAATCCAATCGAATATGTATCAATCGACAAGGTTGAGGCGGCTGACCTGACAAAATTATTGCCCAAATCCGATGGTCTGTTCACTGCGCTACAGCAAGTTTCTGACACAGTTCGTGGCAACTAGTACCTAAAAAGTCCTTGCACATTCCCAGAAGAGGCGTATAACGGTATATAGATTTTATAAAACGCTCTCTAAAACGAGGAAAACAACATGACAGATTTCGAGGCCGCACAGGGCTATGTAAGCTGTGGTGATACGATTTTGGCGCTTGATCTAGAGGCATGCCCTGGCCTTTATGGTAGGGCAGTACAGAGGCTGCATGAGATGAATGCACGAGAAGCGGAAAAGGCACGGGCCAGTGGCGAAAAGCCCAGTATTTTTACAATCCAAGATGTTACTCAAATGATTCTGGCCGAAACATTCACATTACCCGAACAAAGAGTTGCATAATTATTACGTTTATGCTATACTGATAACATCCCCTTGAATGGGGAGGGTTAGGATTTGTGTTTACGCAAATCCCCAAATCCGCGAGAGGATTCGCGGATTTGAGAGGAAAAGGCTTGGTTGAGCCACTAAGATTGCTGAGCAAATTTATTTTGTCAGCAATCTGGTGACACAACCATTACACTTTGACGAGGGGCTGAATAGCTCGACATTTGGACATTTACAAGTTGGTGCCAGCAGGCCGGTTGTCTGAACGTTATCCGGACAAACCAAATAGATGCAAAAACATCTGATCGTGTAGCTGGTCTTAGCAACGAGCTCGTAGCTTCGCTACGTAGCATGTTCGCTACCCCAGTACGCGTAGCTGCCTAATTTAGACAGCGACTGCAAGTGAGACATCAGATATCACGAAGTGGTCTTATATTTTTCTGATTGCTCAAGCCCTATGACTCATAGTGTTTGTTAAGATTTAGAGTTGCAGTGATTCATGTTCTTGTCAGTTCCAATCATGAATAGCTAAAGAAACCAAGTGATCTGAATAAGCCTGTAGAAAGCCAGCAAGTAACCGAATGGACGCGGGATCATACCCGCCAGCTCCACCATTCTTCGCCCTCCGGGCTACGAATGGCAAGCCATAAAGCTTGAGTATTTTTTGTACATTAGTAATCTCACAGCGAAGAATGTCCTCCATAGCCCTTTAGGGCGAAGTAGGACGTATACTTTTATCATGCACTATACCTATATCCTGAGAAGTGAAGTCGCGGACGAATTTTATTACGGATCAACCTCTGACTTAAAAACCAGGCTACAAGGTCATAATTCCGGCCAAGTACCGTACACCAAGAAATACAAACCTTGGAAGATTGTTTGGTACGCTTCTTTTAACTCTAAGCAAAAAGCCTTGGATTTTGAGAGGTATCTTAAAACAGCCTCTGGCAAAGCTTTCCTAAGAAAGCGGTTGCTCCCATGAGCGAGTCGGAATTTGAAGACGTTTTACCCTGTGGCGATAAACTGGCGTTTGATACCAGGCGCGAAGCGCAAGCCACGGCTACCACCGCTCAGTTTCAGAGGGGTGCCCAAGTCAAGCCATACAAATGCCAGTACTGCAGCCTCTGGCACCTATCATCTGATTACGGTGACTAGCGGCGTTTCTTGAGTACAAACACAATCAGGCCTATGACAATAACAGCCGCAATGCCAAGGCCAACTAGAGGCCACATGCCCTCATCCGTCGTGGCCGCCGCCGGAGGGGCGGTATTGGGGTCGTAGGGCCGCACAATCTGAGCAAACCGATTGATTGGCAGTGTAAGCGGGGTATAGTACATGGTCTTTGTTCCTGCTTAGACTAGTAGTTTCATTATCATAAGCAGTTCATGTTTTGTCAAGTACGCGTCAATGACCCAAGTCACAGCTTTCCGCCCCTTTCTCCCTGCCTTGCATCATGGTAACGTAGTGGTAATGGTTATCCAAAGACTCCGGCAGACGCTCAAAAAAGACGGTAGCGGCATCAGTCAAAAATCCCTTCGGCGTGCGCTCGAGTATATAGACGAGTACTGGCGCACACTCGAACGCGAACATCACGATGATGACGGGACGCTGGTGGGTTTACCGTACCCTTACATCGTGCCAGCCAGTGACCCGAAGGCGGCCTTTCGGTTTGAGGAGCAGTATTACTGGGACAGTTACTTTACCGCTCTTGGCCTGCACGGCAAAAAGCATCAGGCGCTGATAGAGGGCATGCTCGAAAACCTGATAGACCAGTTCAGCCGTTTTGGGCTGATACCCAACGCCAGCCGCATGTATTTTACCGGCCGGTCGCAGCCGCCGCTGCTGACCAGCTTTATTTTTCATGTCTACGAGCGGTATCAAAAGGACGATGCATGGCTGAAGCAAAAAATGCAGATAGCCCAGGCCGAGTACGAGCAGGTGTGGATGCACAAAAGCCACCCCAAGTGGCATAACGTACACAAAAACCTGAGCCGCTATTACGATATCAACGTCCTGCATGACCTTGCCGAAGCCGAAAGCGGCTGGGATATGACGCCACGTTTCGAGCGCAAATGCCTGGACTTTTTGCCGGTTGATCTCAATGCGCTGCTGTACAAGTACGAAACGGATTTTGCCCACGCCGAGACGATTTTTGGCAACGAAAAAGCCGCCAACGAATGGATGAAAAGGGCCGAGCGCCGCAAACGCACCATGAACGATCTCATGTGGGGCAGACTGCGCGGGTTTTATTTTGATTACAACTATCAGCGCGATGTACTTGGCGACATTTGGTCGCTGGCCGGTTTTTATACTATGTGGGCTGGCATGGCCAGCGAAGCGCAGGCGCGCCGCATGGTAGATAATCTCAGCAGATTTGAGAAGAAAGGCGGGCTGAGCACCACTATGCGTCCATTGATTGATACATCTGCGCTGTTCGGATCGCTCAAGGCCCAGTGGGCACACCCCAACGGCTGGGCGCCGCTGCATTATTTTGTGGTCGAGGGACTCAAAAAATACGGGTATCACGCCGAGGCGCGCCGTATCGCCACTGCGTGGGTCAAGACCAATCTTGACTGGTTCAATCGCCACGGCGTTTTCTTGGAAAAGTACAATGTGGTAAATCCCAAAAAGAAGCCGGTAGAAGGCGTATATCCATCGCAAACCGGGTTTGGCTGGACAAACGCAGTATTTGTAAAGTTCGTTGAAGATTTTAATCTGCTTGAAGAGTAACGGCTAGTCATCAGGGGTATTTACTGATACACTGCGGGGTATGAGCATGATGAGCTACACAGTCATGATAATGCCCTAGCGGGCACATATCTCTTTTTTTACGTGAGTTTTTAACATTTTTCTAAACAGGTACACTTATACACAATGGCAAACAGATTTTATGTGACGACTTCAATCCCGTATATTAATGGCGAGCCGCATCTTGGTCATGCTATGGAGTTTTTGGCGGCGGATGTGCTGGCCCGTTATGCACGTGCCCAGGGTATGGAATCACTGTTCTGTACTGGTACTGACGAGCACGGCAGCAAGGTAGCTGAAACCGCTGAAAAACTTGGGATTACGCCAAAGGAGCTGGCCGACCGCAACTCGGACAAGTTCCGCGAACTTCTGACAGGGCTCAATATCAGCAACGACCGTTTTATCCGCACAACTGATAAGGGCCATGAGCAGCGGGCGCAAGTTATCTGGAAAAACCTCCAAAAAGACATCTACAAAGGCAAATACGTTGGCTGGTATGATGTGCGCCAGGAAGAATTTGTGCCGGAGGGGCAGGTTGATCCGGAGCGTACCGATCCCAACCACCCGAAGGCGTACCAGAAGGTAGAAGAAGAGAATTACTTTTTCAAACTCAGTACCTACACCGATAAAATCCGCGCAGCAATAGAGAGCAACGAGCTGAATATTATGCCGAGTTCGCGCCGCAACGAAATCTTATCGCTGCTGCGCGAGGGACTCGAGGATATTAGTATTTCGCGGCCAAAGGACAAGATCTCGTGGGGAATTCCGGTGCCGGGCGATCCTCACCAGGTTATGTATGTGTGGTTTGAGGCGCTCATGAACTACATCACGGTTCTCGGGTATCCGGAACACGAGGATTTCAAGCACTTCTGGCCGGCAAATTATCAGATTATCGGCAAAGACATCCTGCGCTTTCATGCGGCAATTTGGCCCGGCATTTTACTGAGTCTTGGCCTGCCGCTGCAAAAAAACCTCTACGTGCACGGTTTTGTAAACATAGGCGGCGCCAAAATGAGCAAGAGCGACGGCAACGTCGTGGCTCCAGCGGAGATTATGAGCAGGTACGGTGTTGATGCCTTCCGCTACTATTTCCTGCGTAAGATTCCAAGCTATAATGACGGAGATTTCTCCTGGGAACTATTCGACAAAGCCTATCATACTGAACTTGCCAACGAGCTGGGCAATGCCGTACAGCGCACGATAGTAATGATTGAAAAGTATCAAAGCGGCCTGATCGGCGACATGCCGCCAGCGTCGCACGACGCAGCTCCGTATCACGAAGCTATCAAGCTGTGCCGGTTCGACAAGGCAATGGATGAAGTGTGGGACCAGGTACGGGGTCTCAATCAATACATCGAGGAGCAAAAGCCGTGGCAGATTGCAAAAGGCGACGACAAGGAGCACCTTGGCCACGTCCTTGCCTATATGGCCGGCAGCCTGCTCGAGATTGCAGATCTGCTGGCGCCGTTTTTGCCTGATACTGCCCAGGCTATCAAGAATATTTTTGGTGACGGGGTGCTTCGCAAGCCGGCAACAGTTCTGTTTCCGCGCGTAGAGAACGAACTCGCGGCTGCGGCTGCATAAGAAATTCTCTCAGCGGCTTTGCAGCTTGTTGCAATGAGCCAAATCCTGTCGCCAGCTTGACAAGCCGCGGATCTGCCCACGGATTCTGCTGACCTACCTCCTGACCTGTTGCAATGTCTATAACAGGAGCGATTTTTGCCTCATTGTCAGAGGAAAAAGAGAGATCATGTGCGGGAGCAAATTCTGACATATGTGTTTAATTATACTCTGAAATGATAGTACATCAGAAAGGAGCTGCAGGTGTGACATTTATCACACCTGACCCGCACACCTCATCGGCCAGCCGTCCGCCGATGGTTTCGGCGCCCTGCACGATTTTTCCCAAGCAAATGCTCCTTCACCGTATTGCCCATACGCCCTAGTCCGTTTTGCAGTGAAGAAATCGCATAGGGCATCCAAATGTGCGAGTCAGGCCCGGGATAACACGGTACAATGGAGCCATGAGCGGTGGAATACAGTTTCTTGATACGCATTGTCATATTCAGTTTGCCGACTATCCGCTTGATCCGGATGAGGTTGTGGTTGATGCGGCCAAAGACGGCGTAACAGGGATGATTATGGTAGGCTGCACCCTGCCGGACAGCCAGGCGGCGCCCGAATTTGCTGCCCGGTATGAGGGTGTATGGGCGAGTATTGGCCTGCATCCGCACGAAGGCGCGCGCTACGTGCACGATCATAAGGCGTTGCAGCAGTTCCGGGACTTGGCTGTGAAGCCCAAGGTTGTGGCTATTGGCGAGACGGGGCTTGATTATTACTACGAAAATTCGCCAAAAGATACCCAGAAAAAACTGCTCCGCTTTCAACTAGAGCTTGCGCAGGAACATGATTTGCCGCTTATTTTCCATATTCGGGATGCGTTTGATGATTTTTGGCCCATCTTCGACGAATATAAGGGGCTGCAGGGGGTGGTACACAGCTTTACGTCAGATATGCGTGATCTGGAGCAAATCTTGTCCCGTGGTCTCTACGTGGGTCTGAACGGTATTATGACGTTTACAAAACGTTCTCCTCAGCTGGAAGCTGCCAAGGCCGTGCCATTGCAAAAATTACTACTGGAAACAGATGCGCCTTTCTTGACTCCAGTACCTTTTCGTGGTAAAATCTGTGAGCCAAAGCATGTGAGGACGGTTGGGGAGTTTTTGGCTGAACTTCGAGGCGAAAAACTCGAAGATTTGGCCAGCGCCACCACGTCCAATGCAAGGAAACTATTTAGATTATGAACTACCAAGAACCAAATCACGACCGAAGAGAATCTCCTACGCATCAGCGGCTAGAGGCAGCCTCTGGTCGTGATGCTCTTGTTGAGCGGGCGATGAGGTTTGTACTCTCGGTTATCCCTGAGAATACTCCTGTGACTTCTAACACCATTCCTTTCTCGACCCAACCGGAGGTGCGGGTTGACGGTAGAACAGCAGCAAGCACAGGCGCCCTTATCATGAATCGTCCCCCAGAGGCTGTCAGCCCGGCCGCAAACCAAGAGGATATGGCCGCAGAAGCGAGGAGGGCCATAGATGCTATTTAAGAAAGCTGTCGACGCAAAGGCCGCGCAAAGACGCGAGGCCCGAGAAGCAGAATTATACCGGGCGCTTATCCGGCGTGAAGCAAAAATTGGCGGCGAACTGTTCGGCCCAATTCCCGAGGGTGTACGGCGCGAGTTCTTCTGCCTGGATGAACATACCTGGATTTGGCATGAGGAGTGGGTGGATGCAGATAATAGGCGACAGATTCGTACTACTCGTTACGACGTACGTCCCGACGGCGTCTTGAAAGCTCAGGGTAACTCGGGTTACCAGCAGATCAGCGCTGGCGAAGCACAGCGGCTCAGGGAGGCAGTTGTCGTATACCAAAAACGGGTTCGCAGCGAGCTCTACGCAGCCTATCTTTAAATCTCCGTTACAATAAAACGTATGAGCAGTCTGTATTTTGATTATGCCGCGGCGACACCGATGAGCGGATCGGTACTGGCGGCTATGCAGCCGTATTTTGCAGAGCAGTTTTATAATCCGTCAGCACTCTACATGGCTGCACAGGCGGTCCAACAGGATATTGTGCGGGCGCGCACAGTAGTTGCCAAGGTCTTGGAATGCAAGCAGTCAGAAATTATCTTTACTGCCGGCGGAACCGAATCGGATAATCTCGCTATACGGGGCGTTATGGAAGCATTTCCAGACGCAAACTGCGTGGTCAGTGCTGTTGAGCATGATGCAGTGCTGAAGCCAGCTGGGCAGTATGACCGTAGGGTCGCGCCCGTTATGCCTGACGGACGGATAGACGCCGGCGCCCTCGAAAAACTTATCGATGATAAAACCGTGCTGGTCAGCGTAATGTACGCCAACAACGAAATCGGCACGGTACAGCCCCTCCGCGAAATTGCCCAGATAGTGCAAAAAAAGCGGGCGCAGCGAACCTCCTTACCTTCCATTTCCCCTGCTTTACCCTTGTACTTTCACACCGATGCGTGCCAGGCGGCCAATTATTTACCGCTCAAAGTACATAGCTTGGGGGTTGATTTGATGACACTGGGTGGGGGCAAAATCTACGGTCCAAAACAGTCCGGCGTATTATTCGTAAAAACTGGTACGCGACTGTCTCCTCAGATACTGGGCGGCGGCCAAGAGAGGGGTTTACGCAGCGGCACAGAGAATGTATCGGGAATTATCGGTTTTGCGACGGCACTGGCAGAGGCTCAGGGCATGCTCGGTACCGAAGCTACCCGGCTGGGGGAACTGCAGGACCTATGCAGGCAGCTGCTGGCGCAAAAGCTGCCAACGGCCGTATTGAACGGTTCTGTAAAATACCGGCTGCCTAATAATATCCACATCACTATTCCCGGCGCTGATAATGAGCGGCTTCTCATGGAGCTTGACGAAAAAGGTATCCAGGTTGCCACGGGTTCAGCCTGCAGCGCTAGCTCTGGCGAACCGTCGCACGTCCTGGCAGTGCTGGGCCTATCCGATGCAGACGCACGCAGCTCGCTTCGTATCAGTTTTGGCCGCCAGACGGCCAGTGCGGATATCCATGCACTTGTGGATACCCTGGTTTCATTGGTTGCATAGGAGGCGGACAAGGGGTATGCTGTAGCATAAGCATGTTCGCCGCAAAAATAAAACCACTAGTAACATTTAGACGCTGTATCTCGATTCTAGCCTTGACGGGTTTGATTGTCATGAATATGACTGGCTTTATGATGGCTCAGAGTGTCACGCAGGGTTATGGCTCTGATGAGGTGCTGCAGCGCGGTATGATTGTCGGCCTGAGCGAAGACGATCCTAATAAGGTTGAACTTATCAATGTTGATCAGCTCGACAGAATTCTAGGAGTTGTTGTAGATGCAAATGACTCGCCCATCACTATTTCTGGCGAGCAAGAGAAGGTCTTTGTTGCCACCGTAGGGCGCTACAACGTGCTGGTCAGCGACCAAAATGGAGCGATCAATCCGAATGATTACGTCACCGTGTCATCTGTGAATGGTATCGGTATGCTGGCAACATACGAAGAGAGCGAGATTATCGGGCGGGCTATCGAGGGTTTCAACGGCAAGGACAACATCATCAGCACTGCGGAGCTTGTCGATACGGACGGCAATAGGCGGCCGGTGAATATCAGCCGTATTCTGGTTGATGTGGGTATCAGCAAAAACCCTATCGCCAAAAGCGCAGCTGTGACGCCTCAATGGCTTGGTAAGATCGGCCAGGCAATTGCTGGCAAGAGTTTGAGTCCGGCCCGAATATACCTGAGTGCCGGGCTGTTCTTGGTCGGGGCTTTTATTGCTGGTGCAATCCTGTACGCGGGTATCCGCAGCAGTATCATTGCCATCGGCCGTAACCCGCTCAGCAAGAAAAGCATATTGCGGGGCTTGCTCCAGGTGATATTTACGAGCTTAATAGTTTTCATTATTAGCGTCGGTGGGGTATATTTATTACTAAAGGTATAAGCATTTTGACGATTGGGGTGGTGGAAGAGAATGAATACATGGGGGTTGGGACTGGTTATAGGGGCGCTGAGTATGACTGCATTCGCATTCATATGGGTAGCAGTGCGGCTTGGGGCGCATCCTCCTAGCGGGGGTGTAAAGAAGGCGGCAGCCAAAAACGGCCAGCAGGAGATAGGCCAGGCAGTCGAAGAAGACGTCGAAAGTATTTTTAATGATGAATTCCGCGAGGAGCTCCGCAACCGCGGACGGCTTCACTTCGAGAAGATTATCGGCGAAAATGCCATGTTCCTCCAACAGGATCTACGCCTCACGACTTCACAGATCAACGAATACATGAAGCAGGAGATCACCAAGACGCTTCAAGAAGAGTTTATAAAATACGAACAATCTATCGAGGACGCCAAGAAGCTCGCAATCGAATCTATGCAGAAGACGCAGATAGCACTGGAAGAAGAGCGGCAGATTCTACGCGAAAAACTCGAAACAGAAGTCAATGCCCAGCGCGAGCGCCTTATCAAGCGGTTTGAAGAGAACATGGCCGAGATTGTGAACCATTACGTACTGGATGCTATCGGTAACGAGATTGATTTGAGTGACCAGCTCGAATACATTTTGGGTGAACTGCAGACAAACAAGGACATAATATTGGAGGACATCAGGAGTGGGGCCTAAACAGACCGCTTCTGATGCAGCACAGAACCCTCAGCATGCTGCGGGCGTTCATGCGCAGCGCCCTGTTCCGGCGCCGCAGCCAGCAGCTCCGGTTGCAGCCACCGGGGTTCAGCCTGCACCATCGCAATCGCCGCAGCAGGGATTATATCTGCCGCCGCAGGTTGTCTCCAGGAGCGATGTATCACGTTGTCTGCGCGAGCTTCAGGCGCTTGAGGAGTACCTGCACCAAGCTGCCATTCGGGGTAGCAAGGTAGAGCAGCTTCCCAGAGTGAGTATGGTGCTCGAGGCGTTGGCACGCGCAAACGGCATAAATCTCCTGCATGCCGAGGGTAGGGATCGGCTCAAGCCGTTTCTTGCACAGGTCAAGTCAAAGGGTCCGGTTGTTCACATGTCATTTCCTTCGACCGCCAGCAGCCAGTTTACTGCTCGGTTGCTCGATTGGTTCCGCAAAGAAACGCATCCTCATGTCATGCTCCATATCGGCTTGCAGCCCGAGCTTGCGGCTGGTTTTACCGTGCGTACAACAAACAAGGCTTTTGATTTTAGTTTCCGCAAGCGGTTTGAGCAGAGCAAGCAAAAACTCATCGGCGTACTCGAAGATATGGACAAGCTGCCCGAAAAGGTAGTTGTCGCCGGCTCGACCGACACTGTTGCACCGGAGAATCAGCTATGAGTCCAAGCAAAGAAGGAAACTCGCTGCACTTTAAAAAACTCGTCGATACAGGGAAGCCCGTTGGCGAAGTGGTCGGGGTGAATCAGTTCATCATTATGGTGAAAGGCCTGAATCCGGCCAATGCTCATGCATTGGTTATGTTTGAAGACGGGTCAAAGGGTTTTATCAACCACGTACTGGAAGACCATGTATTGATTCTGCATCTTGGGACCGAAAAACTCCGCGTCGGTATGGTTGCCGTCTTGCAGCACGATAGGCTCGTGACAAAAGTCGGTAAGGATTTTGTCGGGCGTGTCGTCAACGTCATGGGCGAGCCAATTGACGGCAAAGGGCCGATTGCGCCTGATGCGACCTGGCCGGTGTTCAACCCTGCTCCGCCCATATTCGAACGTGAACTTCTGGATCTTCAGCTGGAAACAGGTGTCACCTCAGTTGACGGCCTGTTTCCGATTGTCCGCGGGCAACGCTTGGCGATACTGGGCGATAACAAAACCGGCAAAACAGCTCTTACGACGCAGATCACTATCAACCAAAAAAACACGGACATCATTACCGTATATGTCCTGATAGGCAAGCGCCGCAGCGATATCGATGAACTGCTGACGCGGCTCAATGAGACCGACTCTCTCAAGAATACAATCGTGATTGTCTCGACCCTGTTCGAGTCGCTCATTATGACCTATCTTGCACCCTACATCGGTTGTGCTATGGCCGAATATCTCTGGCAAGCCTGCGACCAAGAGGCCATGATTGTGTACGACGATCTGACGTCGCACGCCCAGGCTTACCGCGAAGTCGCTCTATTATCTAATGTCAGCCCCGGCCGCGATTCTTATCCGGGCGACATGTTCTTTGCACACAGCAGTCTTCTCGAGCGGGCCGGCAAACTGAAGCGTAATGGCAAGACGCTCACCAGTTTACCGATTGTGCTGACGCCGAATAACGACATCACTGCCTATCTGCCAACAAACATTATGTCGATTACTGACGGGCAGTGGATTATGGATCTGCAGGTGTTCTTATCAGGCAACCGGCCGGCGTTGTCTACTGGATTATCGGTGACGCGTGTTGGTGGCGTGGGACAAAACAAGCGCCAAAAGGGCCACACCGTTGCCGCTATGAAAGCACTGGCAACCTATCGCCAGGCCGAAGAATATGCTCACTTTGGCTCTGAGCTTGCCCTGAGTGCGCACAAGGATTTGGCGCGCGGCAAAAGCATACTCGAGCTGTTCAGCCAGCCGCCGACAGTCACGTATAACTTTGTCGAGCAGCAGCTCATGTTTGACATCGTCCTTAATATGGATGACACGGCCATGCTTGATGTCAAAAAGATGAAAGAACACGTACGCGAACTTGCCAAGCAAGTGACAGACGACAACGATGAGACGTTCACACGGCTACGCGACCAGCTGCAGCAGATGAGCATGCTCGACAGTTCGGCTATAGCTCCAAAGATGCCCGAAGGTCCAGCCGAACTCTCCAAAGAGGCGGCGGGAGCCACAACCGTTTCTGAAGCGCCGGCGGACGAAGGCGAGGGAGCAAAGCCCATAACTGTTGCGAGCGACGGTACCGTTACCGAAGTAAAGCCCGATCAAGATGCTAAAGAAAAAGTAGAGGACAACACATAATGCGGCGCCCACAAGAAATTCAAAAAGACGTCGACACCATGGCCACTATGGTCAACCTGACGAGTGTGTTCGAGAGCCTGGCAAGTATGCGTATTTCACAGATTAAGGGCAAGGTACAGCAATCGCAAGTGTTTTTTGGCCACCTATGGAATATTTACCGGCAAATCAGGCTCGACCAGACCTTTCGTTTTGGCCGCCAGGAAAGCGGCAAGGCTGACAAAAAAGAACTGCGTATTCTCATTACCGCAGAGGGCGGCTTTAGCGGTGATATCGACCAGCGTCTGATTCGTCTTGCGCTTGAGGGCTATGATAAAGATCAGCACGATATCATCATCATTGGCCATCATGGTGCCGTCCAGTTGGCCCAGCAGGGTATAGATTTCAAAAAATACTTCAAGCTGCCCAAGCAAGATGAGGACATCAATGTCGAGCCAATCACCGAAGAAGCTCAAAAGTACGAGAACATCATCGCGTACTACCAGAGCTACCAGTCGCTGTCTGTTCAGAACGTCAAAAAGATGAACATCAGCAATGCGCTCAAAGATCAGGGCGAGGCCTCAGAAGAGCAGGTGCTCACTGGCGATGTTATCAACGAGGAAACATATATTTTCGAGCCAAGCACGTACGAGGTTATTGAGCACCTCGAGCGCTCTATGACAAGCATTATTCTCGCCCAGATTATTCTAGAATCCAAGCTGGCACAGTATGCGAGCCGGTTCAAGGCCATGACAGCCGCACACGAACGCGCCGATGAATCGCTGGCAGATTTCAAGATGATGTTCAACCGCAGCAAACGCGCTATCAAGGATGCGCGCCTCAAAGAAATCGTCATCGGTATGCGCAAAGTCAAAGCAACGCGCGAGGCAAAAAGGAAAGCAGAGGCATTTTCATGAGCGACGCAAGCTCTCTCAGCCCAACCAAAGGCTATATCAAGTCCATCATGGACCTGGTGATCTACGTCGAGTTCGACGAAGATTTTCCGAATATTGGCGAGATACTGATTGTCGACTCAACCGAGAAAAAATCGCCGCTCTTGGTAGACAATATCAAAGAAGACGGTACAGTCATTTGTCTGAATATTATGTCTGATCGTACCATCAAAAAAGGAGCGGCAGCGGTGCGTACGGGCCGCGGTATCGAGGTGCCGACCGGCGAAAAGATCATCGGCCGGGTGCTCGATTTTATGGGCAACCCGCTCGATGGCGGCGAGCCAATCGACAGCACTGCTCCGCGCAAAGATATCTTTCGTGTCGAAAACAAGTCAACCAAATTCGAGGCCCTCAAGCCGGAGATTTTGGAGACCGGCATCAAAGTGCTTGATTTCTTCACGCCGTTTGTAAAAGGCCGCAAAATCGGCGTTATCGGCGGTGCTGGTGTCGGCAAGACGGTACTCACCACTGAGATTATTCATAACGTTGCCAAAAACAGCGGCGTATTGTCATTCTTTGCGGGTGTTGGCGAACGTATCCGCGAGGGACATGAACTGTTCGAAACACTCAAAGATTCCGAGCTGCTCGACAGCACCGGCATGTTCTTTGGACAGATGAACGAAAACCCCGTCCAGCGCGCTTTGATTGCCATTTCGGCGACGGCAGCGCTTGAATACTTCCGCGACGATCTCAAAAAAGACGTACTATTCTTTGCCGACAATATGTACCGTTACGTGCAGGCCAAAAACGAACTGTCGACCATCATGGAGCAGATTCCGGCCGAGGGCGGCTACGAGGCGACCATCTTCTCTGATATTAAGACGCTGCAGGACCGCCTCAGCAGCAACGAAAATGGTTCGATCACTGCCGTGCAAACTATCTACGTACCGGCAGACGACTTGTCCGACCCGGCGGTGCAGATGATCCAGCACGAGCTGGACAGTACGCTGGTTCTCAGCCGTAAGGTAGCCGAACAGGGTATCCGCCCGGCGGTAGATCTCACCAAGACAAGCTCCAGTATGCTTACGCCTGAGGTTGTTGGCGAACGCCACTACATGCTGAGCGTGCAAGTGCAGGCAGTGCTGCAAAAATACGAATCGCTCAAAGGCATCATCGCGATCATCGGCGAGAACGAATTATCTCCCGAAGACAGGGCCGATTTTGCCAAGGCAAAGGCCCTAGTCCAATACTTTACCCAGAAGATGTTCGTAACCGAAAAAATGCTTGGTGTACCTGGCGAATACGTCAAAAGAGACGAGATGCTCAACGGCGTTGAAGAAATAATCGTCAGCGGAGGCAAGTAGTGCACAGTACCAAGTGCCAAGTACCAAGTGCCAAGAATTGCATCCTGCATCCTGCATCCCGTGCCTCCATAAAAGTCTCCGGAGGTTTCCATGGCCGTTAGGCAGGACGCCTCGACCGGCAAGCTGGTTGATGACGGCAAGAAAGCCGAAAAGCCCAAAGAACTGGTCGATGACACAGGCAAGCCGCTGATGCTGGTCAAGGTTTACAGTCCGTTTCAGAGCTATTTTGATGAGCCGGCGTACAGTATCAGTGCCGAGAACCACACCGGCCCGTTTGATATTTTGCCCCGCCACCACAACTTTATGACGCTTGTAAGTGCTTGCGAGATGAAAATTAAAGCGCCCACAGGCGACAAAACGATACGTATCAACCGGGCGGTCATGCACGTCAAGGCTGATGAGATAGTTGTCTTCCTTGATGTGTAAGAGGTAATTCTTCTTATTTTACATTATATCACACCTTGTCAAGTGTGTCAACCCCCGCAATGAGCCAAAGTCAATAATAACTCTGTTAAAATGGCATTTCTTTGTATAAGGAACCAAATCGCAGATGTTCTTCCGGTGAAGAACCAAACCCCTTCTTTTCTGTGTCGACAGAAAAGAAGGCAAAAGAACTCGCCCGCACCCCTGCCATGACTTGTCTGTTGTCAGAAGGCACAATACGCAAGGCGGACTCCCTTCGGTCGGGGTATGAAGTTTCATATTTGAGTTCATACCCTAGCGCCTTGCTCTCTATTGTGCTTTTGACTAACGTCCAAATCCTATGGCAGGAGTGCATGGGCATAGAAAACAGAAGCCGCCCTATGGCGGCGTTATTGGTAGCACCACTGGCAAGCCAGCGGTTTCTGCTTTTGTCCCGGCTTTCTAAAAACCGATGAAACAGGGCTGAAAAATAGCCGAGTCAAGCCGAAGCCTGCCCCGCTGTTCCGAAATAGAAGCGGGGATGCTTGTCATTCTTCGGCGCGGCTATTTTTCAGGTCTGGTTCAATCGTGTTTTTAGAACTGCCGAGTCGTTTTTTGGGTTCCCGTTTTTGTCGATACAAAAATGGAACGATTCGGTTCCTTATCTAAGGAACATTAATGATTTGTTTCTTTACAAAAGAAAACCCCTAATTGATAACAATATAATTGAACCGGCAGGTGGCGCCAGCAGGCGGATTGGTTGCAGTGGCGATAGAGAATTGAGTGGCGCTGACGTTGGTAATGTAATAGCCGATGTTTGCGCAGCCGGGGCCGTTTGGTGTAATGATTGGGTGCGGGTTGTTGCTATTGAATGCGCCGGTAAAGAAAACAGTTGCCAGCACACCGGTACCTGTGCCCCCGCCCGTGTTAATGGTAACGGTAGCGGCTGTATCCGTGCCGTTGACGCTAGCCGTTGCTCCGCTGCCGGCCGCTCCGCCTGTATTAACACTGGGGTTGTTGCCGGAGATATTGATGCGGGTAATAGAAATCTGGTCAAAGTTGATGCCTTGGGCCGAAATAACACCGTTCACATTGAGATTGCCGCCGATGGTGGCTTGCCCGCCGATATCCAGCCGCCCGCCGGCGTTGATACTGCCGGCCACTGTTAAGTTCTCGCCCATGCTTACCGTGCCAACAACATCCAATATGCCCCCAATGGCCGTATTTCCAGCAGCTTGCAGGTCGTTTGTCGATAGCGACCCAAACGTACCAGACCCGGCAGCCTGGATACTGGGAATACTGAGTGCCCCGCCAATACGCAGCGCACCGGCCACATCAAGCGTGTCGCGCATAACAACCTTGCCGCTGATAACGGCGTTGGATTCGATAGTCAGGATTTGCTGCGGATCGCCCACAATAGCGTCGGATGTTTTGAGCTGCTCCAGAGTCTCTTCAGTGATACGGGTGGTTTCTAGGCGGATTTCCGTCTCGCGTTTATTCATAAAATACAGGACCACATAGGCAGCAACAGCTATCACCACTACCAGTATGAATAAGAGCAGATAGATATTAACTTTGCCAAGCAGCGCTTTAAAGCCTTTCGGCTTTGGTTTGGGTGCGGCGGCCGGATCTTTGTCTTGGTTTGATTCGTCAGCCATCGAATCGACGGCGGATTTTTTGGGGCCGGACTCAAGCGTGCCGTCGGCTTGCGACAGCTGTCCCATCAGCTCCTCGGGTGACTTGTCGGACTTTTGATTATCGGCAGAATCTGCCGGAGCACTGTTCTCAGGTGTGCCGACTGCCTGCTGCGGTGCTTTGTCTTTTTCTTCCATAATACTTTCCTACACTATACTACATAGTCGGCATTTACATAAGCAGGTTGAGTGCGGGGGCAAATCATGACAAAATACAGGCATGTATTCTCGCATGATACGAGCGGGTGTGGTGGTAGCGGTAGCGGTTTTGGCGTTGCCGGCGGTGGCATTGGCGCAGCATACGTCCCCCAACTTTGAAATAGACGAGATCTTCATTGGCAGCGGCGGCGAGCTCGAGGCCTGCTCGGCTGGCTATTGCTCGCAGCAGTCTGCCGGCGGCACCGGCGGTCAGGCTTCCGGGAACAACTACGGCATTATGGCTGGGTTTGGCGCGCCAGACGAACCAACGCTGTCAGTCGCAATTACCGGTAGTACATTGATTGATTTAGGTGTCTTGAATGTGTCGGGTACGGCGGCAGCAAGTACCGGTTTTACGGTAGCGAGTTATTTATCAGATGGGTATGTAGTCAGGGTGCTTGGCACTCCGCCGCGCAATGTATCGGGTACTACGCACACCCTGACGGCGCTCAACGCGCCGAACGAATCAACACCGGGTACTGAGCAGTTTGGTATCAATCTTGTTGCCAATAGTAATCCGGGCATCGGTGCCAGTCCGGTGCAGCAGCCAGACAGTTCGTTTTCGTACGGTATTCCATCTATCGGATACGATCAGGCAGACTACTTCAAGTATGTCGACGGCGATATTATTGCCGAGAGCACCGAAGAATCCGGTCAGACAGATTACACCATGTCTATTATTGCTAATATTGCCACCAGCACCCGTGGCGGCCGCTACCAAACCGTCCTTGTCATTCAGGCTATCGCCACGTTTTAAGCGCAAGCAATTTACTACTCGACATCTCCTGCTTCGTGCTTGTGGATAACCGGAGTAGAATCTTCTTGCGCAAGGATAAGGGGTTTGATAGTATTCTCACTAGGTAACACCTAAAATAAACAATAAAACAAAGGAGAAAATGCAATATGAGTAATACTCATGCAATTTCGCTGAAGAGATCGACGGCACTGCTTGCAGCACTGACATTTATGACACTGCTGACAGTGGTGAATTTTGCGGCCTTCTTCGGCACGGCGGGGGCTGCGCAGCTGACAAGCCGCCAGCTGACGCTTAGCAGCTCACTGCCTGGCAACCAAGTAGGTGACAGCGTGGCGGGTAGTGCAACAAACGGATCAGATGCAGAACATGTATTTGCATTTAACATCGTAACTGCTGGCGCGACAGCTATGAGATTCGATTACTGTACGACGCCAATCGGCGGCTGTACTATGCCTACAGGGCTGGATCTTACCAGTGTAGACGTGGGTACTGTGTCTGGTGTTGGATCCTTGGGCACTCCGGTCGTTGGTAATGCGGCCCCAGGTACCGGCAACAGGGTTACACTGACCGGCGGTACATTAAGCGTAGGTGCAGCAGTAGTGACACTGGATACCATCGTGAACCCAACTGATCTGGGTACATTCTTTGTTCGTATGAGTACAAGTAGTGATTCATTTGCCACGGTTACCGATGAAGGTACTGTAGCAAGTGCTATCACTGAAGGAATTACCATTACCACTCGTGTTGTTGAAACGCTTGGCTTCTCAACAACGGCTACTGGCATTGGTACTCTGCCTGCTGGTAGTGCAAGCAACTGTCCAGCATTGTCGGGCAGTGGTGCGATTAACCTCGGTCTCTCACCAGATTTCACGCTTGACATTAACAATACGTACGGTGCCTATTCCGCTTTCCGTATTTACACTAACGCGGCCAATGGTGCGGCTGTGACCTACGAGGGCGACACTCTACGTAGGGGTTCTAATCCGCTGACAGATCCAGACATTAACGAAATTGGCGGTACTGCAACAGCTCCTGCAACTAGTACTGAACAATTCGGTCTGGCAGTACATCTTACTGATGCTGATACAGAGGTTGATAGTAGTGCAAATACCACGCATGGTGGCACTGGGCAGCTTGCTATCGGTGCACAGTATCAGGGTGGTGCGCTCACAGGCGCAGTCCCAAGCGGAACATATGCATTCGTTGCTAACACCCCAACAGAGATTGCATCATCTGCAAGTACTGGCGGGTATGTAGATTGTGATACTTACGCAGTGCAATACATGGCTAACGTGTCACCAGTCACACCATCTGGTACCTACACAACAACCATCGTGTACGTAGCAGTACCACAATACTAAGCACATAGCTGCAGTGAATATCAGGACATAGCTCCTAGAAATTACAGAACATAGATTCTTGCATAGAACCGATCCCATGGCCACAGTGCCTTCAAGGGGTCGGTTTTTATATTGGTTTGAGGTAGAATGGAAAGCATGAGTACAATGCGTAAGCATCGTGTGATATTCTTTGTTGCACTTATTATATTAGTGGCTAGTTATATTGGAGTATTGGTGGCACAAGCACATGCGCAAGCTTTTGATTACCCAAAACTTCTTAATCGCAGCCTTACTCTCGGGTCAACTATTCCTGGTGAGACCACGGATTATACATTTAGTTGGCGGTATCCAAGCAATACCAATGTACGGTCAATACGTATGCTTCTGTGCGCGGATGGCTTTGTGCAGGAACCTTGCAGCGGTACGCCTGCGGGTGATTTCTCTGCCGCCATGCTCTCATCTCAGTCAGGGGCGGTAACAGGGTTCAATATTGTATCGCAAACCACAGACGAAATACTTCTGACTCGCTTAACAAGCGCAGCCGGTACGGGTCAGTCTACTTATATACTTGATAACGTTGTAAATCCGACAGGACTGCATAGCAAGTTCTTTGTGCAGATTTTTACCTATCCGACACCAGATGCAACTGGTCAGCCAAATCATATATCAAGCGTTGCTAGTGCTACGGCTGAGCCGATTCTTATTAATACCGTAGTGCCGCCTATCCTATACTTCTGTGCTGCTTTGTCAATTGATGAGTGGTGCGAGAACGTGAATGGTAATTTCATTGATTACGGAGACTTTGCGCCTTACGTAACAGTTTATGCAACCTCACAATTTGGGGTAGCAACCAACGCACTTGGCGGCTATGTTGTAACAATCAACGGCGATACCATGACCTCTGGTAATAAGCTTATTACACCTCTTGACACCCATGCCCCAAACAGCCCGGGTGTTGGCCAGTTTGGCCTGAACCTGCGGGCAAATACTGATCCTCCTGCGGGTGCCGACGCCTTTGGTGCCGGTATTGGTACGGTGCATCCGGATTATGATATCCCAGATCAATACCTCTACCATGATGGCGACGTAGTGGCAAGTGCTGTGACGGGCAGCACGTTTAATACTTACACAGTGACTTACATAGTAAACATTGATCCGGATCAGCCGTCTGGCGTGTATAACACAACGATTGCCTATGTCTGTACGGCTGCTTTTTAGAATGCAGTGTCTTTTGGCTGTAAATTCTACATATATGTTCTAGTAGGCAGAGCAAAGGCGGTTATGGTAGACTAAGCGTAATCGTTAAAATTGTTGTATTCAAAAGAGGGGAGAGTATGAAGAAATTTGTAAGGGTATTTGCGGTGCTTGCAGTGCTTGGCGGGTTTGTGTTTGCGCAGCTTGCTCAGGTCAGTGGGCAATCGAATGCACTGGCCATCCAGCCGCGCAAAGATTACAACTTGCGCCCAGGTGAATCAGTAGAAGATACACTCACGGTGACTAATCGTAATATGGATGAGCCATTGAATCTTGATCTCAAGGTTGTTGATTTTCAGGCTCAGGACGAAACCGGTACGCCACTTTTGATGCGTCAATCTACCGAGCGAACAGCTTGGTCGCTCAAAAACTTCATTGATATGCCGCAACAAGTAACTATCAATCCGGGCGAAACGGTGCGCATACCCATTACCATCAGTATACCGAACGACATCGGGGCGGGTAGCTATTATAGTGCAATTGAGTATGCTGCCACAGGTGGTAGCGGCGAGGGGCGAGTGAATATTGCAGCATCAGGTGTCAGCTTGATTTTTGTGAAGGTTCCCGGCCAGGCCAAACAGCAGCTAACCTTCCTGCAATTCGGTACTTTTGTGCCTGAGGCTTCAGGCGGTGCATTCAAAGGCATTTTCTTTAGTGAGAAGCCAAAAATGCTGGCATATAGGTTAAGGAACGATGGAAACATCGCCGAACAACCGAATGCCAGCATCGTAGTCAAGAATTCTGGTGGAAAAGTACTTTACACAATTACTGATGCCAATCCTAGAGATCAGCTGGCGCTTCGAGGTCAAACACGAAGATTTGATGCATGTATAAATCCAGAAGACACTATTCAGACTACTGCAACGGGTAATGACATTAATACGATTGTTTGTGGCGACACCAGTTTCGGCCCGGGCCGCTATACTGCAGAGCTGACTATTCTGTATGGTGAAAATGGCAACGAGACCCGTGAGATCACTGCCAAAGCAACATTCTGGGTGCTGCCATGGTGGTTTATCGGCCTGATTGTCGTCGGCTTGGCAATACTTGTTGGAGTGATTCTGTATATCAAGCGTCGTGTCAGCGAAGTTCGCAGCCGCAAGACTCGCCGCCGCTAGCCGCTTGGTTACCTTTGGCTTGGCTGCTTGCGATTCGCAATCACTGTACCTCACTCAGCATAGCTCCTTTACGAGTCGTGCAGCCGCACCAAAACCAGCTCAAGCCTGAATTGTTTCGCTGCCGGTGGTTTGAACTGGAAAAGCACAAGCAATCAAGGTACTATGTAGGCAAAGAGATGAAGAAGCTACGAGCATTTAGTATCGCCCTTGTCCTGGCAGTCGCAGTACTACCAGGCTTTGTATCTGCGCAGCCGTCACGTCCTACTCAGAACCCCGGCAATGACGGTATCGGCATGGAGGGTCGTATTATACAGCCGCCGCCTACCGATGCGCCGACAATCTCTCTACCAAGCAATGGGCAGGTTTTTGAAGAAATCCCCATCACTGTGACTGGTCTGTGTACTGACGGACTGCTTGTGCGTATTTTCAAAAACAATGTCTTTGGTGGTTCTGACATCTGTGACGGTGGCAGCTATAGCATACAAATCGATCTGTTTCCTGGGCCAAACGAGCTGGTGGCACGCCAATACGATGATCTGGATCAAGCTAGTCCAGAGTCGAACCGCGTTACTGTGACTTATGCTATCGAGGTACCGTTCGTGCCGGGGTCTCCTGACGGCGTGGCGCAGCGCATCACCCTGACAACCAACTTTGCCCGCCGGGGTATTGATCCCGGGCAAGAGCTGTCTTGGCCGTTTACCATTAGCGGCGGCCGTGGGCCATATGCGGTCAGTATTGACTGGGGTGACGGCAAAAATGAACTGCTTACGAGAGATACAGCCGGAACATGGGATGCAAAGCATATCTATGATCGCCCGGGTGTGTACCGGGTGCTTGTGAAGGCTACCGATGCCGATGGCCAGTCGGCATTTATTCAGGTTGTGGCGATAGTCAACGGCGTATCTACGGCTGCTGCTGATAGCGGCGGCCCGGTAGTGACCCGTACGCGGGTGCTCTGGCAGCCGGCGCTTATTATCTTCCCGCTGCTGCTTTCATCATTCTGGCTCGGCAAAAAATATCAGCTCAAGCGCGTGCGCTACCGCATGAAGCACCGCATCATCCCCATCGACAAATAACCCACATGAGGGTCGGACCCTCATATTCACAAAAATATTGTATAGTATGCAGATCTCTCAGAGATCGTTCGCAAGGCTGTATTTAAGTTCGTCGAGTATCTTCTTCTGGTCTTCGTAGTCAGAAATAAAATCCCTATAAATCCGCTTGTCATTATTAAAAAGACCAAGAATATGCGCAGTTTTTATCCATGCAGGTGTTGCGTCAGACATATAAAAGTGCAAGCTAGAATATGGCCATTCTTCGTAGTCCGATGGGTTGAGATGAATGTACCGGCTGATGTGGTGCAGATAAGCATCCTTATAGATAGGGCTGGCCTTAAATTTACCTTGGAAGAGTGGCCCGATACGTTCGTACTTTTCGTTGAAGTACATGCTGTATGACGTCGCCACTGCCCGCATTAAGTTGGTGACGCCGCCATTCTGCTTCTGGAATAGCAATAGATGGAAATGATTCGGCATAAGACAGTAGGCATGTAGCTCAACATCGTTGATGAAGGTAGGGTAGGGCGACCCGACCTTGCGCGGTTCGCGATCAGCAGATAGGTATCTTTTTATCAATCTGATAAAAACTTTATAGTCACTGTCTTCAAGAAATATCTCTTGTTTGTTCTGTCCGCGGTTATATACATGATAGAAAGTATCATCTATATACACCTTCACAGTATTTTTTGCCGGCATAAAACATACTATATCACATAAATACAAAAATGAGGGTCCGACCCTCATGATCCTGGGGTGATGTTATAATATGTTGCATGGCGAAGAAAGTTTATGTTGGCCTTAGTGGAGGCGTTGATTCGAGTGTGACTGCGGCGCTGCTCAAGGAGCAGGGGTATGACGTTACGGGCGTGTATATGAAGAACTGGAGCCAGGATCTGCCGGGTTTTGAGTGCCCGTGGAAACAGGATTTTAATGATGCCAAGCGGGTGGCCGTGCAGCTTGGTATTCCGTTCAAAATGTATGATTTTGAGAAAGAGTACCGCCAAAAGGTGGTTGACTACATGATCGATGGCTACAAAGCCGGCCGCACGCCAAACCCCGATATCATGTGCAACCAGGAGATCAAGTTCAAGCTATTTTTGGAAACAGCTTTGGAGGATGGGGCTGATTTTGTTGCAACGGGGCATTACGCGCGGGTAGTGCATCGAGCTGAAGATCCCTCAAGTCAAAAAGCAAGGCTGCAAAAGGCTAAGGATGAAAACAAGGATCAGACGTATTTTTTGTACCGCGTGACTGAAGATGCGCTCGCAAAGACTATGTTTCCTCTTGGTGATTACACGAAGCCTGAAGTACGTGAGCTGGCCAAGAAATTCGGACTGGTCACAGCTGCCAAAAAAGAAAGCATGGGCATTTGCTTTGTCGGCAAGGTCGGCATCAAAGAGTTCCTACTGCACGAACTAGGCGAGCAACACCTGGGCGATATTATCGACCAAGACGGCGAGGTGCTTGGCCAGCATGACGGCGCCATTTTCTACACAATTGGCCAGCGCCACGGCTTGGGCGTGGGTGCCGGGCTGCCGTATTACGTAGTGGGTAAAGATATGGCCAAGAACAAAGTTTATGTCACCACGCAGCTCGATGACAAGCGGCTATGGAGCAAAGAGCTCAGGCTCACGGATGTGCATTGGATAAATCCAGACCAGATGCAAAAACCAAGATTCAAGATTCAAGTAAGGACAAGGCACCGTGCGCCACTAATTGACGGTACGCTACATATAGCGTCTAAAGACACCATATCTGGTGTACCTACGCTACATGTAGCGTTATCGGATGAAATCCGCGCCCTCACTCCTGGTCAATCAGCCGTAATTTACGACGGTCAAACAGTCCTTGGCGGCGGCATTATTGTTTAAAATTAGCGTGTTACAATGCATCTGTGAAGAGCACGCGAACACAAAAACAAATCATTTATTATGTGGCTGCGGTATTTGTGCTTACTTTAGTTTGGAATCTCGTTTTGCGTCTATATGTATTTCCAACTCAGTTCGTGAAAACTGAAGTAAGGGTTGTGGATTTAAATAGTAGCGCACCGACAATAAAAGGAGGTGGCAGACAAGTCAACAGCTTTCCTACTTATGAGTACACTGCTATAGACGGCACAACTAAAACTCTAGTTTCAAATGACGGGTTTAACAGATTTAATGGCTTTTTATTTGAGAAGCATAAAGGTCAACTAGTGACAGCTTATCTTGAAAAAAGTAATGCTGATTCTGAGCCTTTTATAACCAAAACGGGCGATTGGTTTATCTTCCTAGCAGCACCACTTATATTTGCTATTTTGCCGTTTGGTCCGATATACGCAATAATTTTGTACTTTGTTAACAAAAGACATAAAACTAGAATAAGTCACTGACCTCTGTTAGAATAAGCAAATATGACAGCACAAGAAATCCGAAGCGCTTATCTCAAGTTCTTTGAAGACCGTGGCCATGCGGTAATCCAGCGTGCGCCGCTGGTACTCAAAGGCGATCCGACCACATTGTTTACTGGCAGCGGTATGCAGCCGATGATCCCCTATCTGCTTGGTGAACCACATCCGAAGGGCCAGCGAATTGTCGATAGTCAAACCTGCTTGCGTGCCCAGGATATAGAAGATATTGGTGACAACCGCCATACCACGTTCTTCGAGATGCTCGGCAACTGGAGCATGGGTGACTACTTTAAAGAGCAGCAGATCGAGTGGATGTTTGAGTTCCTGTCTGAGGTTGTGGGGCTGGACATGAACAAGGTCTACGTTACTTGTTACATCGGTGATGAGCGTTATAGCATACCAAAAGACACCGAGGCAGCGTCTGTCTGGAAACGTCTGTACGAATCCAAAGGTATGAGTAGCGGCGAGGCCGAGATCGGCTCGGAAGAAGCCGGCTACCAGCGCGGTATCAAAGACGGTGAGCGCATATTTTATTATGATGGCAGCAAGAACTGGTGGAGCCGCAATGGTGCGCCTGAGAACACACCCATTGGCGACCCATGCGGCCCAGACTCTGAAATGTTTTATGACTTTGGCACGCCGCACAACCCCGAATTTGGTGAGCACTGCCACCCCAACTGCGACTGCGGCCGGTTTATGGAAATTGGCAACAATGTCTTTATGGCCTACAAAAAAGTCGATGAAGGAACATTTGAACCGCTTGAGAAGCCGAACATTGACCACGGATCTGGCCTAGAGCGTATTGCTGCGGCTGCAATTGATAGTCCCGATGTCTTTAGGATTAGCCTGTTGTGGCCGATTATCAGGCAGCTCGAGATTTTAAGTGGCAAGACATATGATAGCCATACCACCAGCATGCGCGTGATTGCCGACCATTTGCGGGCCGCAACCTTCCTAGCTGTGGACGGCTGCGTACCGAGCAATAAAGAACAAGGGTATGTGATGCGCCGGCTGATTCGCCGTGCGATACGCTACAGCTTCGAACTCGGCATTGAACAGAACTTTATGGAGCAGGTCGTACCAATCATTGCCGGACTCTACATCGATGACTTTCCGGAAGTAGCTGAGAAGCGCGAAGAAATCATCGCAGTGCTCGTAAAAGAGGAAAAAGCTTTCCGCCAGACCCTACGCAAGGGTTTACAACGGCTGAAATTGATCGCTGGAACTCGTGAAACTAAGCTCAGTGGCAAAAAATATGAAGGCGAGATACCGGAAGAAGATTTATATCCAATCAAATTGGAAGGACGTCATATTTTTGATCTCTATGATACTTTTGGTTTCCCGGTGGAACTTTCAACCGAAGAAGCTTACAAATTAGGTATTGGGCTGGATGATAATTGGCGGGAACAGTTTGATGCCAAGATGCAGGAACAGCGTGAACGCTCACAAACCGCAGCTAAAGGCACGTTCAAGGGCGGTTTGGGCGGGCAGACATTGCAGCACAAAAAGTATCACACTGCGACCCACCTTATGTATCAGGCGCTACGCGTTGTGCTGGGCGATCACGTGATTCAGCGCGGCAGCAATATTACCGAGGAACGACTGCGTTTTGACTTTAGCCACCCAGAAAAAGTCACCCGCGAGCAGCTGGATCAGGTTGAAGAGATTGTGAACCAAGAAATTGCGAAGGACCTGCAAGTAAGTTTTGCCGAATACCCGACCGAAGAAGCCACCGGCCCACTGGGCGCCCTTGGCCAGTTTGGCGACCGTTATGGCGACACGGTTAAGGTTTACAGTATGAAAGATTCACACTCACCCGAAGATGAGCGGCCATTTAGCTTTGAAATCTGCGGCGGCCCGCATGTCGACCACACCCTGCAGCTGTTTGAAGACGGCAAAAAGTTCAAAATTCTCAAAGAAGAAGCCTCAAGCGCTGGTATCAGGAGAATCAAAGCCGTCCTTCAATAGTCCCAAGGCTACAGACTGCTTTTTCAGCGCCATGATCCCATTGGCTATTTGCTGTTCCATACTGGTGGTTCCACTTTGTTTCGATTCGACATCATAAGCCCATACATTGTGGCTTGGCGGGGTAAATTCCTGCTGGTCAAACTGGACGGTTAGCTCGCCAGTTTTGGGTCTAAGGTTCAATGCGGTTATAGGCTGAGTACTTCGCTTACTCTCGAGCTCTTGCGGCTGCCAGCCAAAACAACCGTACAGGTAGATACCCACAGGCCTAGGAGTAATAATAGAAACGGCTATGAGTCCGTCTTTTTCCTCGAGCCGAACTGGTATCCTGGGATAATTTTCTGGCCTTCCCCTTAGGATATCTTTGGGAACACCAACAATCAAATACTTTTCACCAAAGTAAGTTGGCACCTGCAAGTGAGAGACAGCAGTAGGAGACATCTGTATATTATAACATAACAGTATAAAATATCAAACATAGCGGGTGCTTCTGTATAAAAGACGAGGTATCATGATACAATAAGGCGTATATGCTTAAGAAGTTAAAGAGCGTTATTCCCAAGCGTTCCCAGGGTAGCAGTGACAAAAGCTCACCGGATCACATAATTGCTCTAGACATTGGTACTCAGAACGTTAAGGCTCTGATTGGCCGTATTAAAGGTGATGATATAGAGATTGTCGGCGTGGGCCGTGCGCATCAAGACTTGGCAGATATGCAGGCTGGTGCAATAGCTGATATCGCCGGAGTTGTTGCAAACTGCGACGAAGCGCTGAGCCAGGCCGAGAAGATGGCTGGCGTGAACGCACGCGGCGCAGTGATAGGCATAGCTGGCGAGCTGGTCAAGGGGACAACAACCACGGTACGTTTTACGCGCAAGGAACCAAGCAAGCCGCTTGATATACCAGAGGTAGAGAAGATCATAGGGCTTGTTCAGGCAAAGGCTCTTGAGAAGGCGAAGGCTCAGCTTGCTTGGGAGCTTGGCGGCAAAGATGTCGAGATTCGTCTGGTCAATAGTGCGCTCGTGAGCCTGACAATCGATGGCTATACGGTGAGCAGCCCGGTTGGTTTTCAGGGCAGGGACGTGCTCATACAGCTCTACACTGCCTTTGCGCCGCTGGTGCACATTGGTGCGCTAGAACGGACCGCTGCCGAGCTTGACCTTGATCTGCTTGCTGTAGCTGCTGAGCCGTTTGCAGTATCCCGTAGCGTTATCGGGAACGACCCAAATGCCAATATGAGTGCTATCCTCATGGATATCGGCGGCGGCACAACAGATATCGCCGTCCTGAACGAGGGCGGCGTCGAGGGTACTAAGATGTTTGGTATTGGCGGCCGGGCCTTTACCCGCAGTATCGAGCGCGATTTGTCGACGGATTTTGAACAGGCAGAAACGCTCAAGCTGGCAATTGATTCCAGCAAAGTTCCTACCCACAAAAAGGCCCAAATCCAAGAATCTCTGCAGAAAACCCTTGATGTGTGGATGAGCGGTATCGATTTGGCACTAGGTGAATTCACCAAGCTTGATCATCTGCCGCATCGTATTTTACTCTGCGGCGGCGGTTCGAGCTTGTCGCTGCTTATGGATGAGCTGGCAGAAAAAAATTGGTACACCAGCCTGCCGTTCACTCGCAAACCAGTCGTGCAGCATATCAATCCGAGTCAGGTTGCTGGTATTATTGATAAGACTGACGCTGTCAGTGATCATACTTACATCACGGCGATGGGGCTGCTCAGGGTTGGTCTCGACACCATGCACCAGCAAGATCCCAGCCGCAAATCAGGCTCGATAAAGGAACGAATCAACAGATTATTAAGCGTATAAGGCATACCATGGCAGCGGCACCGAAAAAAACAACCAGCAGTAATAAAGCGACCGTCTATATTGATGTAGACGATGAAATCACGCATATTATCGATAAGGTAAATGCATCTGATAAGAAAATTGTTGCCCTCGTTCTGCCAAAGCGCGCCAGTGTTCTGCAGAGTATTGTTAACATGAAACTCCTCAAGAAAGCTGCCCAAAACGCCAAGAAAAACCTGGTGTTAATCACATCCGAAACCGGTCTTCTGCCCCTCGCAGGAGCAGCTGGCCTGCATGTTGCAAAGAGCCTTCAGAGCAAACCAGAGATTCCGCCGACGCCGCACAGAACTCTTGACGAATCCGACACAGAAGAAATAACCGAAGAGGGAGCTGATCCTGCCATCGATACATCTGCAAGTGTCGGTGCGCTTGCGGCTTTGCACGGGCAAGACGACGAAACCGAGACAATCGAGCTCGATACTGTAAAGCTGGATGACCCGGACAGTACAAAAAAAACTGCCAAAGGAAAAAAACAGCGCCATCTGAAAGTCCCAAATTTTGAGCGTTTTCGCTTGGGTATTGTACTGGCAGTACTGGGCGTACTACTGTTGATTGGCGGCTGGGTCTTGGCCGCCGTGGTCCTGCCCCGGGCCACTATTACTATCCAGACAGACACCACAACCGTGGTGAGTTCATTTGACTTTACTGCCAGCGTCAACCAGTCGGAACTTGACGAAGATGCCCGCAGAATACCCGCAACTCTCAAGGAGGTAAGAAAGACCGACAGCGAAAAAGTGCCAGCCACGGGCGAGCGCGATGATGGCACCAAGGCAAGTGGCGAGGTGACATTGTCGATTCCGTGCGGTTCAGTGTCAGGCGGCCCGGCAGTTGTTCCTGCTGGTACCGCAGTAAGCACGGCCGGACTTAATTACATTACCCAGACATCTGCCACCCTGAATGAGTCATCGTTTAGCCCATGCCGCTTTTCAAAAACAGTAGATGTGCGTGCAGCTCAGAACGGGGAGGGCCACAATATTAGTAGCGGAAAGACTTTTAGCGTGGCAGGCAACAGCAGCATTAGCGGCCGAAACGCTGATGACATAGACGGCGGTACCAGCAAGATAGTTAAGATTGTTGCCCAAAAAGACATCGATGACGCGCTTGCAAAGATCACCGAACGGCAGAGTTCTGGTGCAACCGACGAAATCGAGGCGCTATTGGTTGCAGACGGTCTTTTCCCGCTCAGAGAAACACTTAAGGCTGGCGATCCAGCCGTCACTGCGGCGCCAGAAGTTGATAAAGAAGCCACGGAAGTGACCGTGAGTTCAGAGATCCTCTACAGTATGCTTGGCATAAACCGGGATGACTTGAGTGCTGTGATTGCCCGTGATGTTCAGGATGATATTGATAGCGAGCGGCAGGCAATTACCGATGATGGTATTCAGACGGCAATTATTCGTATCAACAACAATCCGAATCCTGGCGAGGCCTTTATTAACTTCCGTACGTCAGTTACTGCTGGCCCGGAAATCAATACAGAAGCGCTCAAAGAAGCTGTAAGAGGCAAAAAACGGGGCGAAGTAGAACAATATATCAACGCACTTCCGGGCGTGAAAGACGTTCTTGTCGAGTACAGCCCGTTCTGGGTGTACCAGACGCCGAACGCTGCCAGCAAGATCACCGTTCTGATAGAGGATCCTGCCGCCAATCAAACAAATAGTACAGGCAGCAATGGACAATAAGTTGGTGATCGGGCTGGATGTGGGCGAGCGCCGTATCGGCGTGGCGGTTGCATCGACAATTGCCAGAATACCAAACGCCCATTCGTATATAGACAGGCAAAAAACGCCGGATTACCTGCCGGTACTGACAAAGATTATGCAGGGGCAAGACGTCGAGGCAATTGTTGTCGGGCTGCCGCGCGGTATGGCCGGCCAGGATACAAAGCAAACAGAACAATCGCGCAATTTTGCCAGCGAGCTCACGGCCCGTGTCGAGGTACCGGTTGTGCTGCAGGACGAAGCTATGACATCGGTCATTGCGCAGGAGCGACTGCAATCCCGGGGCAAGCCCTACGAAAAGGGTGATATTGATGCCGAGGCAGCCGCGCTCATCTTGCAAGACTACTTAAGCAGCCGAGTAGGGCGTACAGCATGAAGCCATACAAACTAGGGAAAAACGGCGGCCGAAGATGGAAAAAGATTCTATTGGCTTTTGGTATTCTCGCGCTTGTCCTAGGCACCGTTGCTTACTTGGGTGTGCGGGCAGTGTACGAACGTAATTTACAGCCCGTCAATGCGGCCGACGCCAGCCAGGTTGCTTTCACGATCAGCAGCGGCGAGACGCCCGCAATCATAGCCGAGTCGTTGCAGACAAAGGACCTCATCAGATCTACTGCCGCTTTCTTGCAGTATGTTCGCAGCGAGCAGCTCGCCGAGAAGTTTATTGCTGGCACTTACAAACTGCAGCGGTCAATGACAGTACAGCAGATTGTGGAGATTCTTACTACCGGTCAGGTCGCAACGGATTTGTTTACTATTTTTCCGGGGCAGAGGATAGAATCGATCAGGCAGACGCTCATAGAGGTTGGCGAGTTCGCTCCGAGTGCGGTAGACCGGGCGCTTGATCCGCAGCAATATGCTGGTCATCCGGCACTTGTTGACAAGCCGGAGGGGGCAAGCCTGGAGGGTTATTTGTACCCTGATTCATACGAGCGCATAGCCGAGACCCAGCCGGAGACAATTATCAGGCAGGCGCTGGATGAAATGGCAGAAGCTCTGACACCGGATATACGCGCGGCTATTGCCGGCCACGGACTGAGCGTATTCGAGGGCATTATTCTAGCATCAATCGTCGAGAAAGAAGTAGGCGCGGTCGACATGAGCGGTAACGAGAACGACAACCGTGCAAAAGCTGCGCAGGTGTTCTTAAAGCGCCTTGATATTGGTATGATGCTGCAGTCGAACGCAACTGATCTGGCGGCTCTGGAGCGGGGCGACGAGTACGACACTTACAGTATTCCTGCACTTCCGCCGGGACCAGTCAGTAACGTCTCTGCAAGCTCGCTCAAGGCAGTCGCCTTTCCTGCGCCGACAAACTTTCTGTACTTTGTTTCGGGAACGGACTGCGTGACTCGTTTCGGTGAGACACTGGACCAGCACGAGGCGCTCAAAGCGCAGTACGGTATTGCAACGCCAGACGACGAATGTCGGGGTTAATGAACACGCAGGAAAAGGCTTCTTTTGGATATTCGAACGCAATCACAAATACGAAAACACGCAGCACGCCAAAAAGCTTTGGCTCCTGTAGGGCCTGCCGAGAGACAGCCGCCGCGCCGCAGACGCCGCAAGATGTCTCGCAAGGCGATTGTCCGCTACAGTATCATTGCCGGCAATTTGTGCATCGTGGGCTTCTTTATGTTTATGATCATCCGGTATTCCGGTTCCAACGCAGCAACGTATGGCCTCAGATCTTCCGACGAAGCAGCGGTGGCGAATCCGCTCGACCAGCTGTCGGCTGCGGACATAGCGGTCAATATTGCCCGTATGACAAATATCGCCGAAATGAACGCGGTGACCAACTACGCCGATACTATCAATGCCGAGCTTCTGACGTTCGGCGACAGCGCAGGCTTCACCCGCATGCCGCAGATTATGACCTCGAACCTCAAAACGCTGGCTGATATCATCGAATACGAGGTCAAACCGGGCGACACAGTACCCCTGCTTGCTGAGCGTTTTGCCGTCACTTCAGACAGCATTAAATGGTCGAATGATTTGGTGCACGATACGCTGCAGCCGGGACTTATTATTCTCATACCGCCTATGAATGGCATGCTCTACACGCTCAGAGACGGTGACACGCCGCAGCGTATATCGCAGCTCTACAAGGTGTCTGTAGAAAGTATCATTGCCTTCAATGACATGGAGTTGACCGGCTTTGTGCCCGGTACCCGCATATTCATTCCTAACGCACAGAAACCGACGCCGGTATTTAATTTCTTTGTGCGCTACGGTAATAACGGCTATGATCCCGGCTGGTGTACGTATTATGCCGCCGCCAAGGGCGGGGCACCGGGCGGATGGGGCCATGCGCGAACATGGGCTGTTGGTGCGGCGCGAACGCCTGGTTGGATAGTAAGTAAGATTCCTGTCAAAGGCGCCATAGCCCAGACAACAAGTTTCCACTATTTTGGACACGTGGCAATAGTAGAGGACGTCAGGCAACAAAACGGCGAGCTGTATATCAAGTATTCAGACATGAACGGCATAGCTGGATTCAATGCGGTTGGCTATAGCGGCTGGGTCAAATCAGACTATTACCAAAATTACATCTACCGCGTACAATAACATGCCGCAAGGCCCACGCTCCTCACGCTACTTCTTTAGAGGTTAAACCTCTAACAGAGAGGGAATTTGCTAGTTTTGCCTGTTTACAGGGGTGGGCACAATGTCCTTTTTGTTTTCAAGTAATATTGTTGACTTTTTATGAAGCTTATGCTAATATGATACCATCCCGGATTGTAGGTTCGGGCGGGCGAATTTGACCATTGGAGTGATTATTGCTAGTATGAAGATTGCAAAATGACGATTTTGTTCATAAAAAGTTCGTCTTTTGCCACCAGGAGTAAACTATTCGTAAGCTACCAATGCTCGTGAAACGGAATGCTGCCCCGACCAATATTTCCAAGCAGCTCCCCCTTTTGTCAATCAAAAATCCAGCCGTTTATTTCCGCCGCCACCGCAAGCGTGTTATTCGGTACGGCCTGGTGTTCGGAAACCTGGCAATTGTGCTAGTGGCTATTTTTGCTGTGGTCCGGAGTTCCGGAGGCAATGCTGCCAATTACAGTGCGCTCAATACGGCAGTAGAGGCGCGCGTGTCTAACCCTCTTGATACCTTGTCGGCTTCAGAAATTGCCGCAAATATTGCTCTCATGACCAAAGCTCCCGAGACGGAGGCTATCATAAGCCACTCGAATCTGGTGTGGGCAGAGCTGAGCGCCGCCACTCGACATCAAAGCAGCGGGACGGTGCTGTTGTCGCAGATCTTGAGCGGGGAAATCAAGACAAAGGAAGATATTGTAGAGTACACGACAGTCGATGGTGACACACTTGAGGCGCTTGCTACACGGTTTGGTGTGACCTCGGACAGTATCCGGTGGAGCAACGGCCTGAGTACTGCACGCCTTAGGGCCGGAACGGTCCTGCAAATCCCCCCGGTTAACGGCATTGTGTACAAGGTCAAGGCAGGTGACACTGCCGCCAGCCTGGCTAGCAGATACCACACCAGCGAAGTTCTTATCACTCGTTTTAACGACGCAGAAGTTGCCGGTCTGCAGGTAGACGAGTTTATAGTCATCCCGGACGGTGAAATCCGTGTGCAGGCTGCGCCCCGGCCGACCAGCAGCTTGAGCTATCGTTCGGTTTTCAGCCGCAATGCTACTTTCATGGCCCGCTACACCAGCTATAGACCGTATCCCATAGGCGGTTATGGACGTGGTTGGTGTACCGACTGGGCGTCGTATCGGGCTGCCCAGCTTGGCAATCATGTCGGAAATTGGGGCAATGCCATCAGCTGGTTGCGCAATGCCAGGAACGAAGGGTATTATGGCGGCCCGGTACCAAGGGTTGGAGCGGTCGTGTACTTCCATATGGGCGGTCTTGGCCATGTCGGTGTCGTCGAGGAAGTTTCGGATGACGGCACTATGATCAAATTCTCTGATATGAACGGTTTGGCGGGTTGGGGCAACGCTGCCAAGACGAATGATTGGATGCCCGCATCTGGCTACAGCTACATTTATCGGTAATAACCTCTTCTCGTATCAGAAGAATTGTTGTATAATTAGCACCATATGTTTGTCGATAAGGTAAAAGTGAATGTGGCTGCCGGTAACGGCGGTAATGGCATCGTGAGTTTCCGCCACGAGATTTATGTTGATCGCGGCGGTCCGGACGGCGGCGACGGCGGCGACGGCGGCGACGTAGTGCTGGTGGCCAGCCGCAATCAAAATACACTGGCGAACTTCCGGTTTCAGAAGCTTGTGAAGGCAGATGACGGCAAAAACGGCGGCAGCCAAAAAAAGCACGGCAAGAGCGGCAAGGACCTCGAAGTTGCAGTGCCGGTCGGTACGGTTGTCATTGATAACCAGGGCGGAGAATTAGCCGACCTGCGTGAAGACGGGCAGAAGACAGTTATCGCTTACGGCGGCAAGGGCGGTTTTGGCAATGCACACTTTGTCAGCTCGGTACGCCAGGCACCAAAGGTTGCCGAACGCGGCGAACCAGGCGAATCATTTGAGGTGACGTTCGAGCTGCGCATGATTGCTGATGTCGGCTTGGTAGGGCTGCCGAATGCTGGCAAATCTACGCTCCTCAGCATTATCAGCAATGCTCGCCCAGAGATAGCAAATTATCCGTTTACAACGCTTGTGCCTAATCTTGGAGTGGTTGATGTGGATGAAGGAGTATCGTATCTGTTTGCGGATATCCCCGGTCTTATCGAAGGCGCCTCAGAGGGCAAGGGTCTGGGCGATGAATTTCTCCGCCACATCGAACGTACCAAGGTGCTTGTGCACCTCATCGATGCCTATCAGGACGACGTCACCAGTGCTTATCAGACAATCCAGAATGAGCTTCGTCAGTACCGGACCGATCTGACTGATAGGCCGCAGGTTGTCGTACTGACTAAAGTAGAGGGACTCGACGACGAAATCGTCGCCGGCCAGCTGGAGGCCTTGCAGGCGGTTGTACCCGCCAATACACCGGCTATGGCAATCTCGGCTCAGAGCAGGCAGGGAGTCAAAGAGCTACTGTACGTCATCAAGGAGCAAGTGCAGGCAGCCGCTGCCGCTGAGGCTCCAGAGCAGGAAGACGTGCCGGTATACCGCATAAAGCCAGAGCAGCAGCCATGGAAACTCATCAAGCGCGACAACGGGTATTTGCTACGAGGCAAAAAGATTGAGCGCTTTGCACAGCGGACTGATTTTGACAACGAAGAGGGAGTGCGCCGCTTGCGCGACATCATGAAGAAGATGGGTATTATGCGCGAGATCGAGAAGCAAGGTATCGAAACGGGCCAGCGTATTGATATCAGCACCATAGGCTCTATAGAGTATTAGTGCGTGAGTGTTTTGAGAGTGGTAATTTGTGCAAAGCTAGAGCACTATTTCGGAGGCGTATATGCAATACGACGAAGAAATATCTCTAGCTTTGCACAAATTACCCTTAGCCGAAAAGACTTGCTTGACAGTGGTAACCTAGGATTTCCAAGGACGGTTCTTGGAAACGACTTGATAGTGGTAGAGAAGCAAATGGGAAAACGCTTGACAATATAGCCATAAGCGTGTTATAATGATATTATGGGGTAGTATTAACCCTTGGAGAGCTGTTACACTGGGAGTTATTATGGCTGCCAGTTTTTACTTTTATGACCTCGAGACCAGCGGTATAAACCCGCGCAGCAGCAGAATTATGCAGTTTGCCGGGCAGCGTACCGATATGAACCTGAAGCCAATTGGCGAACCCGACAATCTTTTGATTACACTGACAGATGACATTCTGCCGGAGCCCGATGCAATTTTGATTACTGGCATTACGCCGCAGAAGACCCGGGCTGACGGTATCACTGAGGCCGAGTTTTTGCACCACTTTACCGAACATATTGCTATTCCTGACACGATTTTTGTTGGCTTTAACAGTATCCGGTTCGATGATGAATTTATGCGGTTTACACATTACCGCAATTTTTACGATGCCTATGAATGGTCATGGAAAGACGGGCGGAGCCGCTGGGATTTGCTGGATGTGATTCGTATGACGCGGGCGCTCCGGCCGGATGGTATCGAGTGGCCGTTTGATCCGGAAGGCAAGCCGTCTAACCGCTTGGAGCTTATGACGGCGGTCAATAAGCTCGAGCATACTGCCGCGCATGATGCACTGAGCGATGTGAACGCGACTATCGCCGTGGCGCGTTTGCTGCGGAACAAGCAGCCGAAGCTGTTTGGGTTCCTTCTGGGCCTGCGCGATAAGCGCAAAGTACAGGACCTTGTGGGCAGTCATGAAACGTTCGTCTACACAAGCGGACGCTACCCGGGCGCATACGAAAAAACGACACTTGTTGCGCCGCTGGGGGCGCACCCGGCCAAGCAGGCGGTGCTGGTTTACGATTTGCGCCGCAATCCGGAAGAGTACGCCAAGCTTTCGTCAGCCGAGCTGGCAGCAGCGTGGCAGACAAGAGTTGAGGACGAGACTAAGCGGTTTCCAGTAAAGGTGCTGCAGTTCAACCGCTGCCCGGCAGTCGCGCCGGCCAGCGTACTCGATGCAAAGAGCCTAGGTAGGATTAAGCTGGATCCAGCGATGACGGCCAAACACCTTGCGCTTCTGAGGAAATATCCGGACTTTATGAAAAACCTGGCAGCTGCTGTCAAGCTTATGGACAAGCAGCGGCAATCATCTCTCATCGAGAATGTGCAGGATGTTGATGCAGCACTGTACGATGATTTTTTTGGCGACAGTGACCGGACAAAAATGTCCGTGGTGCGGGCAGCATCCGGGGATGAGGTTGGTTCTCTGCAGCTCGACTTTGAGGACAATCGGCTGCGCGAGCTCTTGCCGCTGTACAAGGCCAGAAACTTTAGAAAGCATTTGTCTGCTGAGGACCAAGAGGCATGGGAGAGTTTTCGCTATCATCGTCTTATGAGCGGCGGAGCGCAGAGTCTGGCCAGCAAGTTCTTTACTCGTCTTGGACAAATTGCAGAACGTCCGAACTTGAGTTCTGAGGATCAGTTTTTGATTCAGGAGTTACAGCTGTACGGCGAGAGTATTCTGCCCGAGCCAACTGACGGACTATAGAGATATAAGTTGGATGGTAGCAATGTGCTGTGCTTGCTTGCGCGTGCGATGTTCGAGAGAATAGAACCACAACGCGGGAATGGCAACAACAATAAGCCCGCACAGAAGAATATCTGTGAAGGTAAGCTGAATTGAAGTCCCCGGGACGATACCCAGAACGATAAACTGTAGCATAACCACCTCTTAACCTGACGAAATGTTAAGTAGATTATATCAAAACATAGTGCTTGTGTCAATAAGGTTTTATTGTCAGCATCAGATTCTCTATACACATGACTGGAGGCGCAAGCCGGTGAAATCGGGCTCGTTGAATCTCAGCTTAAATCAGCACGAATGTTGAAGATATCCTGAGCCGAAACCCGGGGATTTTATCTAACCTTTCGCTTGAGCTTTTTGACCAAGCTGGCGACCGAGCCAAATCGGTCGCGGTTGACCAAAAATATAAACATACTAGAGAAGAACAGAATGACCGCAATACCTTCGATCAACCGCTCTTCATACTGGAATATAAGAATTGCAGCAATACCCATCACGCCCAGCGAAAGGCCGTCGTAGATACTCTGTATCCAGGGGTTGTTTGGAAACAGCCACTTCTTGAAACTCACTCCTTGGACCTTGGCTGTCTCGAGCCAGCGCTCGGCCCAGTCGTGATTGACGGCGAGCAGGCTGAGGCCGAGCAGAAACAGCGGGATGCCGCCCGGGCCAGGCAGCCAGCCGAATAAAATAACGCCTATAAAACAAAACACGGCCAATATATCAAAGCCAACAATCTTCCAAAACCCGTTATCATTCTTCTTTGCCATTGGCCCCAGTATACCAGTTGCGTTATCAAAAAACATATTCTACAACATAACCGGTTTGTAGTGACGGCTGTATTTTGCTAAGCTCATCACTAATGGAGGGCCGCGATGGTTCATACAGGTAGAGAAGAACGAGTTCGTCCTGCGATAGGTGCAAGATTACCCCTTCAGGATACGGACAGGTTCGAAGAGTTTGCATGTAATTATGATGTCCTTGGGAGGCAGGCAGCTGGCTTAGTGGCCTTTTGGGAACGCAATGATGACCATTCTGTGCTGCCGGATACTGCCCCCGAAAGTGAAGGAGTTGACGGAACAGGCAGTTTTACCATATTCCCCGAAGCCGTACTTGAGCCGGGTGAATCAGTTGCGACACGCGAACCAGGGCGCTTGTATCGTACACGTGATTTTAATTTGTATCCTGCTGAAGATATCTCGCTAACACTGGCAGAGCGTCGTTGGGGCGCAAAGCAACCAAGCACGAGGGCGAGGTACTGGAGCCCAAGTGATAAAGGTCGAATAGTAGGTGAGATTCAAAATGAAATCGAGCGTTTGCCGCTACACGAAGTAATGGATAGTAGTGGTGATATCAATATTAGATTTGACACAGTGAGGCGCGTTGGTGGTGAGAAGAAGAGGGGCAGGAAGCTGGCCCTGATTCCGGAAGAGGGTCCGGGCTACGAACTTCTTTGCAAGATGCACGAGGTGACAGTTGCTATCCTGGGCAGACATCAAAAAGGATACCAGTATCCAGATGATTATATTCCTCATCTCACCGTGGGGAGTGTCAACCTCGGGGAGATAACCGAGCAAAAAATTGGGAAGATCATTAAAGCTAGCGAATCGCTGCTTCCCCTAGTGCTACGGTTTGACAAGATAGAATTCTATGACTCCCAGCCGTTGCGACTGATTTGACATTGGGACACTAGAAAAATTCGATATTTTCAGGTATAATCTACACGTTTAAGGAGTAGGTTTTGGCTGATTTTATTCGTATTCAAGGTGCCCGCGAGCACAACCTCAAAAATGTTGACCTGACGATTCCGCGTGAGAAACTGGTGGTAATTACTGGACTCAGCGGGTCGGGCAAGTCGAGTCTGGCGTTTGATACTATTTACGCCGAAGGCCAGCGCCGCTATGTTGAATCACTGAGTAGCTACGCCCGCCAGTTCCTGGGCGTGATGGAGAAGCCCGATGTCGATCAGATTGACGGCCTGAGTCCAGCGATTTCTATCGATCAGAAATCTACCAGCCGCAACCCGCGCAGTACAGTGGCGACTGTCACTGAAATTTATGACTATTTGCGTCTGTTGTTTGCTCGCATTGGGACGCCGCACTGCTCTCTATGCGGTAAGGCAGTGACGCGCCAGACGACGCAGAATATCATCGAACAGATATCCAGACTGCCAGACGGTGCCAAGCTTATCGTGCTGGCGCCGGTGGTGATAGACAAAAAAGGCGCCTTCGAGCATATTCCCGAGCAGTTCATGCGACTTGGGTTCGCCCGTGCTCGAGTGGATGGTGTGATTTATGCGCTCGATGAATTTCCTGAACTGGACAAAAACTACAAACATACAATTGAGATTGTAGTGGACCGCCTTGTCAACAACGAAGAATCACGCAGCCGTCTGGCGCAAAGCGTCGAAGCTGCACTGGATCTCGCCGATGGCAAACTCAAAGTACATCATGCTGACGGCAAGGAAGATGACAAGGATACGATCTATAGTTTGCGTTATGCCTGCGTGGATCATCCGGATGTTGTCATTCCGGAACTCGAGCCGCGGACGTTTAGCTTTAACAGTCCGTTTGGTGCATGTCCGGTATGCACCGGGCTTGGCAACAGGCTGGAGGTTGACCCGGAGCTGGTAATTCCAAACGGACGGCTGACAATTGCAGAGGGTGCTATCCGCCCGTACAACCGTATCAATGTCGACGCGTGGTACATGAAAAAAATGCAGGCCGTCGCCGATGCCTATGGCTTCAGTCTACATGTGCCGACGGGCGAGCTAAAGCCGGAACATCTAGAGAAAATCCTCTACGGCACAGGCAATCAAACCTACAGCGTTTCGCTTGGCACTGGACGTGCGTTCCAATCGACGTACGAGGGTGTAATCCCTAATCTGGAGCGCCGCCACAAAGAAACAGACAGTGATTTTATCCGCCGTGATATCGAGCGGTTTATGCAGGAGCGGCCGTGCGGCGCTTGCAAGGGGCGGCGGCTCAAGCCGGAAGTCCTCGCAATTACTATCAACAAATTATCAATCATGGATATCTGTGAGTTGTCGATTGACGATGCGATTGATACTTTTGTCCATATCAAATTGGATGATAAAGACAGGCAGATAGCAGAGCAGGTATTCAAGGAAATTAATGCACGGCTTAAGTTTATGCAGGACGTGGGCCTAAACTACTTGAGTCTTGCGCGTAGCGCCGTGAGTCTGAGCGGCGGCGAGGCCCAGCGTATTCGACTGGCAACACAAATTGGCTCGGGGCTGATGGGCGTGCTGTATGTGCTGGACGAGCCAAGTATCGGCTTGCACCAGCGCGATAACGAACGGCTCATAAAAACGCTGCTGCATCTGCGCGACCTCGGGAACACGGTACTGGTGGTTGAGCACGATGAAGACACCATTCGTACGGCGGATTATCTCGTGGACATTGGCCCGGGGGCTGGCGTGCATGGCGGCAAGATAGTCGCTAGCGGTACGCCTGCTGAAGTTGCCGCCAGTAAGAATAGCATCACTGGCCAGTATCTGCGCGGTGAAAAGTCAATTCCCGTCCCCAAGAAGCGGCGTGCGGGCAACGGCAAGGTACTGAGTATCAAGGGCGCCCGCGAAAATAATCTCAAGAATGTTGATGTAGACATCCCGCTCGGACAACTGGTCGTGGTGAGCGGTGTCAGCGGCTCGGGCAAGTCAAGCCTGATAAATGATATTCTGGCTCGTGAGCTGCAAGCACGTTTGATGCGCGCAAATGTGGTACCGGGCCGCCACGATGATATCGAGGGTATCAAAGAGCTGGATAAGGCAATCGTGATTGACCAGTCGCCAATCGGCCGCACGCCGCGCAGCAACCCTGCAACTTATACAGGCTTGTTTACGCCTATCCGCGAACTGTTTGCCAGCACGCCCGAAGCCAAGATCCGCGGCTACAAGGCCGGCCGGTTCAGCTTCAATGTTAAGGGCGGCCGCTGTGAAAACTGCACGGGCGACGGCATTATCAAGATAGAAATGCACTTTTTGCCGGATGTATACGTACAGTGCGAAGTCTGCAAAGGCAAACGCTATAACCGTGAAGCGCTCGAAATTCACTACAAAGGCAAAACCATCAGCGATGTGCTCAATATGACGGTAGAGCAGGGTTTGGAGTTTTTCGAAAACCTGCCGATTATTGCCAAAAAACTACAAACTCTCGTGGATGTTGGCCTGGGTTATATTGGTCTTGGGCAGCCAGCCACTACACTGAGCGGTGGCGAAGCGCAGCGTATCAAATTAGCGACCGAACTGAGCCGACGTGCCACTGGCCGGACGCTCTACATTCTTGACGAGCCTACCACAGGCCTGCACATGGCTGATACCAAGAAGCTGCTGGAAGTCCTGCATGCGCTGGTTGACACCGGCAATTCAATGGTAATCATCGAACACAATCTTGATGTCATCAAATCTGCTGACCATATTATCGATATGGGTCCAGAAGGCGGTGATAAAGGCGGCACGATTGTTGCTACAGGCACGCCAGAACAAATTGCCAAGATTACTTCCAGCTACACTGGCCAGTTCCTCAAAGAAATTTTATAGGAATGGATGATGGCTGAAAAGTTTCCAACCAAAGAACATCAACGCAGAGCTTGCGAGTTCATATTTTGGGCTATTTTGTCAGGTAGAGGAAGGAGCATCAACTCTGCCTTAATTGCTCTCTATTCTCGCACTGGTAGCCTTGATGATTATGATCCAAGATCATCAGACCAAAGGGCTGACGGCCAGGTGCTTGGACCAGCTCTCGGGCAACTAAATGGGATTGGTAACGATCCTGTGCAGGATAGATTGACTGCTATCGGGTTAGGATTTGGTGGCTTAGTGGAACAAATAGATCATGGAGATGAAAACCCGCTCGGTGTTGTTTTGCCAGAGATTGATGAAGCCTTGGAGCGAGTGATTGCCTCTGCCTCAGCAATCCGTAAGACTCATTCTTGAGCTGACTTTCGCCGCCTTTTGGCTCGAGAAAATATGAAGTGTGTGACAAAGATGAGCGCTGCAGCAATAACGATATACTTTAGTATATCCACGTAGGTTTCGACCAGATGCCATTGTTCGCCAAGCAAGTAGCCGGCAGTAATAAGGGCTGTATTCCAGATCATGCTGCCAGCAGCTGTGTAGGCGATAAAGAGTCTGATTGGCATTTTTTCGACACCAGCAGGGATTGAAATGAGGCTGCGGACAATCGGTATCATGCGGCCGAAAAACACGGCTTGGTACTCGTGTTTTACAAACCACTTTTCGGCTTTGTCGACATCACTGACTTTTACCAGGGGCAGTTTTTTGGCGTAGTGTCTAATACGCTCCCGGCCCAGGATTTCACCAATTTTGTAGAGGACAATTGCGCCGACAAGCGAGCCAAGGGTGGTCCACATAATGGCGGCAAAAAGGCTAAGACTACCTTGGCTGGCAGTAAAGCCCGCCAGCGGCAGTATGATTTCACTTGGCAGCGGGGGAAAAATGTTTTCGAGTGCAATCAAGAAAGCGGCGCCAGGGCCGCCAAGCGCTTCCATAACCCGCACGGACCATTCGGCAATCCTGTCGGTGATTGATACGTCAGCAAAAATCGTTGTACTTGTAACAAGGTCAAACATCAATCACCAGTGTAACATCTGCTATACTAGGAGGTACACTAAAAGAGAGGGTTTCCATGAGTCCCGTTAGTTCACTAGAAAAGTCCTGAACTGCGGGAAACAGGTTAATCATCTTAATGTAATTTTGTTAATGAGGTAAGGAGAACTAACGGGATGAGCAGCGATACAATCACGCTGAAACTGACTGAGAGAAAAGAACTGGGAAAGCATGTTAAGGCTTTGCGACGGGCTGGCCAGGTGCCTGCCAACATGTACGAGCGCGGTAAGCAGTCGGTGGCTTTGAGTGCGCCGATTGGCGACATCACTAAGGCGTATCATGCTGCGGGTAAGCACAGTCCGCTCGAGCTCGAGGTTGACGGCAAAAAGCATCTTGCCATGATCAAGGATATAGACACCGATCCGGTCAAGGGTACCGTGCGCCATATTGCTTTTCACGCAGTCAACAAGAATGAAGCGGTCGAGGCAGAGGTGCCTGTCAGGATTGACGGTGAAATCCCTGCCGAGAAGCTAAGCCTGCTGATACTCCAAAATCTTGATACGGTTGTGGTTCAGGCTCTGCCGAATGAACTGCCAAGCGAACTCTTCGTGCCGGGCTCCAAACTGGCGGCGGACGGCGATAAAGTGACAGTGGCTGATATCGTTGTACCAAAGGGCGTTGTGATTATGAGCGACCCTGAGACTATGGTTGCCGACGTACAGGTACCAAGAGATCAGATCGCAGACGCTGACGCAGCGCTTGAAGAAGCCAAGGACGCCGGCGAAGTCGAAGCCGAAAACGGCACCGACGAAACCAAAGCCGAAGAATCAGCAGAGTAGACTGTGCTATAGAATGAAAAAGCCGCGGTATTATCCGCGGCTTCTTCATCTTCATTCTTCTATGAACCCGCCGGATTGTTTTTGCCACAACTTAGCGTACACGCCATTATCCTTGCGGATCAGTTCTTTATGGGTTCCTTCTTCGACGATTTTGCCGTTGTCCATGACCAGGATACGATCCATCCTTTGAATGGTGCTGAGCCGGTGGGCGATGACGATTGCAGTGCGGCCTTCCATCAGTTTCCAGAGCGCGTCCTGAATCAGCTCTTCACTCTCGCTGTCAAGCGCGGATGTTGCTTCGTCTAGTACCAAAATCGGTGCGTTCTTGAGCATGGCGCGGGCGATGGCCACGCGCTGACGTTGGCCACCAGAGAGCTTGATGCCGCGCTCGCCTACGATAGTGTCATAGCCTTCCGGTAGCGTTTCGACAAACTCAGCGGCATTAGCTTGCTTTGTAATAGCACGGATTTCTTCTATCGAGGCATTCGGGTTGCTATAGCTGATATTTTCGGCCAATGTCCGGTGAAACAGCAAGGGTTCCTGCGGTACGTAGGCGATCTCGCTGCGCAGGTCGTTTTGGGTGATATCCCTAATATCCTGGCCATCGACGGTGATAACGCCGTCATTGACATCAGAAAAACGCAGTAACAGGCGCGTGATAGTCGTCTTGCCTGCGCCTGAATGACCGACCAGACCGATCTTTTCGCCAGGCTTTATGCGCAGGTTCAGGCCTGAGAAGATCGGTTCTTTCGAATCTTTATGCTTGAAAGTAACATTCTTAAACTCAACTGCACCGCGGCTGATCGTGGACCTTTCGGGTTTTGCTGGGTCCTCTACTTCCGGCTTGGTATGAAGTATTGTAATCATCTCTTCGGCATCTCCAATTGCGCGGTTATAGTTGCGCAGCGACTGCGTGCTGAACTGAAACAATTGCCCCATGATATTGGCGGTGTAGTTAAAGATCAGGAAAGCTGTGCCAATCTCGGCACCGAACTGCACTACGGCAAACACCGCCGCGATAAGTGAGCCGATGTTAATAGCGCTCATCATCGAGGTAAAGTACACCATTTGGATTTGATTCTTACGCATCAGGTTTAGGAGTGCCGAACGTGTTCGTTCGGTTACCTTGGCATAGCTATCAAATTCGCGGTCGTCGGTTGCAAAGCTCTTGATGGCCATAGCATTGGTGATAGAGTCTGCTAGGTAGCCGGTCTGCTTGCTCTCGGCAGAGGCGTGCTTGGCGCCGGCTGCACGGGTAGGGCCTGAAATTTTGTAGGTTGCGAGAAGGTAGACTAGCGAGAATGCCACTAGTCCGATAGCAAAATACGGTGCCCGGCTAAATAATATGAGGGCTGCGGCAATAATGCTGGTGAACAGCGGGATAAGTCCGTAAATACTAGTGTCGGCGATACGTACGTAGGCGCTGAGCAATTTGTTATTCTGCGACACCAATGAGCCGCCAAAGTGGTTGGCATGGAAGTCCGCGCTCTGATTGACAAGATTGCGGTACGTATACTGGGCGATGTCGCGCTGCATTTTTGCCTCGAGCCGCCAGACAAACGCGTCTACAACCCGCCAGAATATCAGTCCGCCAGAGAATGCGACGAGCGCATAGAGTATGATGTCGCTCTGAAAACTCTGCCACGGCTGTCCGGGCACAAAGTCCTGATTACTGATCCGATCGAGTATCCGCGCGAGGATAAGCGGCCCAATGATGTTGTTACTCAGTTGGGCGATTGGCACAGACAGCAATATGCCCAGCAGCGAGAGCTTGTACCGAGCAGACAGCCGTATAAAGAATGACAGGACTCGTCTAGCATTTTTCTTGTTTTTTGGTGACATGGCGAAGCTCCTCCAGAGTGCCTCGGCTTAGGTAATATTGATTAGGTTGATAAGAGGTTATGAAAGAGTTTGTTTGTGTTTGGCACGAGTCATTACTTGCCCCGGCTCGCTAGGTTTTGTGCACGCCTCGAATTAGTTATAAACGTAGATACTCAGTATATCTTAAAACACTTACGGATGACAAGCTATTCCGAAGGTGACACTGGATCGTCAAAGGGGAACCGGATAGCCTCTCGGCCGTGTTTTACATCCAAGGTTTCTTGCAATGTGCGATCAGGGCCGCCCTCGTGTTCGAGATATATAGGTACGACGGCTGTTCTAAGGCCACCACCGATTCTCAGACCTCTGTTTGGACCTTGATCAGCTGGTTTTCTTTCGAAATGAGAAAATCCAACTATGGCACTGCCTGCTCTGTGTGAGCCCCTCCTTAAAGTACTGGCAATCACTTCATGGATACGCATAATTAATACAGTCTAACCTCATATCTGGCGCTTGTAAACATGGTATAATTACATTTTGATGGAAAAGATCATTCTCTACTACAAATTCGTGCCGATTCCCGATCCAGAGACGGTGATGTTCTGGCAGCGTACGCTCTGCGACCCACTCGGTATTAAGGGGCGGATTCTTATCAGTCCGCACGGTATCAACGGTACGCTGGGCGGCGATATGGCGGCGGTCAAGGCCTATGTAAAGGCTATGAACACCCATCCGCGTTTCAAGGGCATTACGTATAAGTGGAGCGACGGTGGGCAGGAGCATTTTCCAAAACTCAAGGTGAAGGTCAAGCCAGAGATTGTGGCTTTTGACGCAGCAGACGAATTAGTAGTTGATGAAACTGGCATAGTTGGCGGCGGCAAGCATCTCAAGCCTGCGGCCCTGCATAAGCTCATGGAAGAACGCGGTGATGAAGTGATCTTTTACGACGGGCGCAACATGTACGAAGCGCAGATCGGCCGGTTCAAGAATACGATTGTGCCAAATGTCTCAACGTCTCGTGACTTCATCAAAGACATCGAAGAGGGCGAGATTAGTAAGTACAAAGACCGCCCAATCGTCACCTACTGTACCGGCGGCATCCGCTGCGAAATCCTAAGCGTGCTGATGCGCCACCGTGGCTACAAAGAGGTCTACCAGCTCGATGGCGGCATCGTAAAATACGGCGAGAAGTTCGGCGACGATGGCTATTGGGAGGGCAAGTTATTTGTCTTTGATGACCGCATGCAGATGGGCTTTTCTGACAAAGCCAAAGATATTGCCGACTGCGAAGGTTGCGGCCAAAAAACCAGCAACCAAATCAACTCCACCAACATCCGCCGCAAACTGCACGTTATGTGCAAAGGCTGTGCAGCTACGCGAACTGTGGTGAACTAGTTCATTCGCAGCTCGACTGTTATGCTACGAACATGAGCATTTTTCTGACGAGAACGAAATGAACAAGCAGTATCTAGCAGGGGGATTCGGCGTGCTGCTGCTTGTTATGGCTGTGGCACAACTCTTGACCTTCGGCCACTTTAATCATGCTATTTCCAGCTATGTTGTACCGCCAGGGGGCGAGATGACATCCTTTACCGCGCTGATGATGCAGGCAGTCTTTCCACTGGCGTCTGTACTTTTTCTGCTTGAGCTGGCGGGCGCAATCGGCTTTTTGCTGCTGAGCGACGACAATGCCATGCAGCCGGCGATGATGAAGGCTGGTATTGCAGCTGTCGTGATATGGTTCTTGCTCATTCTGACAGTGCTCCTCAGGGGAGCGCCGATCGCTTTTGTGGGGTTCTTTGGCGACAAAATACGCCAGCCGGTTAATGTCTTTGCACTCATCCAATCGGCCGTATTTGTGGTCTGGGGCATAGCTGCCTACCGTAGCCAGCAAGATTAGTTATATTTGAATTGTTCTATACGCTTGTAAGCGACAGCCATAAGCACTAATATCACGATAAGCTGCGGCTGAAGCGGTAATATTGCGAGACCCAAAAACAAGCGCAGGCCATACAAAATTATCAACAATCTGAGCACTTGCGTTGCAGCAACCGCGTCTTTGGCTCGCAGGAAATACGCCACTGTAATGAGCTGTATCAACGTACTGAATGCAATTATCAGCGACCCTACGTCTGCATAGCCGTCTATCAGAAGCGGCACGAACTGATAAGCGCCATATAAAGCCGACAGGGCAGACACCATGACTGCAAAAAGCAGAGCCTTGGATCTATGGATCAGCAGTTTGTTTGCTTCTTCACCCTGCAAGCGCATTCTTTCCAGCGCGAATGCTTGTTCGGCTGTAAGGGGATTGTGTCTTTCAGGCTCATTCATAGCTTCTCGATGACATCTTAGCACGATACTGTTTATGTTTGTATTGACATATGTCCGTAACGGACATATTATTGAGCCATGGCAGACAGTAAAACCTTTACCCCGCTCACGCCCGCAGTGCTTCATATTCTGATGGCGCTTTCGGCTGGCGATAAGCACGGGTACGGAATTATGAAACAGGTTGAATCAGATTCCGAGGACAGAGTCTCTATGGGCAACGGTACACTGTACGGATCTCTCAAACGTATGCTTGACGCTGGGCTCATTGCCGAAGGCGGCAAGAAAGTTGACCCGAAGATGGATGATCAGCGAAGGATTTATTACAAGATAACGGGTCTGGGCGAAAAGGCTTTGGCAGCCGAACTGGAAAGGTACGAACGGGTGGTGGCCTTGACCAAACGCCACGCTGTCACTATGTGGGCGGTGATGCATGGCGTATGACGACACGGTGCGGAACTATAAAAGCTCGTATGCAAAGCTACTGCGGCTCTATCCTGCATCCTATCGGAAACGATTCGCCGAACCGATGCTCCAGACATTCTCAGACCTTTGCCATGAGCGTGTGCAGTCGGACAAAGGCTTGTTCTGGTTTGCAGCTAAAACATATGCCGGGACATTCGTGGAAATAATAAGGGAGTATTTGAAGGAGGGGATGATGAGCAGCACAGCAAAGAAAATGAAAGTTCTACAAACGGCAGGATGGCTCGTCCTACTGATTTTTATCGCAAGCTTTATATTAATTAGTCATTATCGCAATAATCGTCCGGCCCAAGCCATCTCACCAGGCACCTTCCTTGAGCAGGCCCGGAAACTGTCCAAGGGCAAAAAGGATGCTTGTCTTATGCCTACTCAGCAGGCAACGGATGCTGTTGGAGCCGACGATGGCTACTTTGAATGGAAGGACGAGAAAATCTCTAAATTTGAGACAGCTGCTGGAATCGCCATCGCGGACGTTCCGGCCGGTACGGAATATAAAATGAACATCCATAGTTACGAGAACGGAGTTGCCAGAGGCTCAATGGCCTACGAGTACGGAT